>NZ_JANAVR010000003.1 GCF_025215055.1 Candidatus Cardinium sp. TP | reverse complement strand
TAAAAAATTAGTCTTTGAAAAAAATAATCAAATCGCTTATCTTAACAACCTAACTGACACATTTAACTTAACGGACAACTTTAATACTTAAATTTTTACTGCCTGTCAGATTAAATCTTGACTACTATACATCATGCAGATGATGTGGAAAAACAGTTTAGCGACTACTTCTTTTTACTTTGTTTTTTACTTATTTGTTTGTCTAAATCTTTTTCGTGAAGCCCTGCTAGGTATAATAGACCCTTTACATGCTTTTTCTGCTCTTCTTGTGTCCAAATCTTCATTATATCTTTCATACGCTCAATACGATTATCTGCTAGAAAGCTTTCTACCTGTTTTACCAGGCCTTTCTTATTGTTCTTTTCTTTCTCATTCATTAGAAGTTTTAACGTATCTAGCTTTTTTTCTACCTCACCTAGTAGCTTAGAGAATTTATTTAAAGCTTCCTCTATGTCCGGGTTTATTATATCGTTTGATGAATCTGAAGTCATCGGCTTATCACCTGATGGATGAGACTTTGCTTGCGTATGGCCTTTTTCTTTAACATTTTCTAATCGATCCCTATTCGTTTCAGGGCTTTTTGGCTGTCTCATCTTTTGACCATCACCCCTATCCTCTTTCTTTTTAGGACTGCCTGGTGTGGTATTTTGTGGATCTAATTTATTAAACAACCTAGAGCCCTTTTGTTTCTTCAGCATAAGTCGCTTATTGGTCGCATTAGTCTTGCTACTAGCTTCGCCTATCACAACTTTAGGAGAACTATTTGAAGGTTGTGATGGTGGAACGGGTGCTGCCTCTTCATCGGGTTGCGCTGACAAATCGTTGGAGTCATCAGTTGAGTGCCTTGGGGTAGACTCAAATACTGGGTTGTCTTCACCTTGCTCATGTCTGATGCTAGATTTATGGGATGGATAATTTTCCTGTCCGACAAATCCATCTGATATATTATTTGGTTCAGGATCGATAATTTCACCTGATGAATTATCGGATGGATCATCTGGTTCAGTATTTGAACTGTGCGCGCTTTTCTCGAGTGTAATTGTTTGAATTGGCTTTTTTGCTACACAATCCCATCCCACTGAAAAAAATAGAGCGCAATACAATGGGCCATTTACCAATACGCTTATGCCTTTTATGACTTTGTTTTTTGTTTTTTTCATTGTCTATCTAAATTTTACTGTAAAAACCATTGCTTCATATCTGAAACGATATATACATTTATTCGTACTGTGCTAGGAAAATACTAAATAGTAGTAGATAGCATCTGGGTACTGTTATACTTTTGATCATCTACCCTATAGTAGATGGTATATAATTTTTTACAATTATACAAGTCTGCTTTAGATAGTATCATTTTTATGGGCCAATATCTGAAACCAGCTGCCATTTAATAATACAATTATGTAGATTTCTATTTACTTTATTTGTTTATTTGTAATTATATAAATTATTTATTAAAATAAATAAGGGGGGGAGGAGGTGAAATCGTAGGCAATATAGATCGGTTTCATTATTTCTAGCATTAAGGTCTTTATCCCTTAAATAGACTGAAACAGATGAAATAATATGGATAAGCCATATGTATATGGAAGATACATTGAAATAATTTTATTCAACAGTGGTTATAGCATATAACTTAAAACATGAATACTATGAAAAAAACAAACACCTGTTGTAAGCTAGGCCTATTGATCTGGTTATTAAGCTTTAACACTTTATCTTCTTGTGTAAACACAGGGCAATCGCTAGGTATGGGGCTATGTCAATCAAACGCTTCAAAAAAGAAGAAATTACAGAAGCAATTAAGCAGGCAAATTAAGATGAACAATCTTAATGCGTACCGATCGGTTCCTGCTCCTAAAATATCATATAATTGTGGTACATTTAAAATAAAAAACTATATCTCATATATAGTAACAGCATTAGGAGCTTCTATAATAGTAGGAGAAACGGTTGTGTATATATATAAGAATTATTTCAGCCCAGATTCCGTGCCATCAGAACCTAATCCTATGGAAGAAGCGAATAATAATACAATGTTATCTCTCACCGGGAACGGAACAACAAGCTTAATAAATACAACGCTAAGCTGCGTAGGAACTACAGCTACAGCCGTAGCAACAACTCTAGCAACAACTGCAGCAGGTCTAATACCAAAATTGAAACCGAATCACACCACCTCTACGGCTGGGCCATCGAGTAATGAAGAAGAAAACAGGATCTTAGATGCAATAGAAAACCCAAAATGGAATCAGTCAAGTACTACAGGAGAATCCAAACCATCCGATATTAAGCTGACTTCTCTAACTCAGGAAATCATAGATGACATTATTCTTCAGCATAGGTTTTCGATAAAAAGGATAAAATATTGGCTTTCTCAAGGGTTATCTATAAATGCAACGGATGCAGATGGACGTACTTTATTGATGGAAGGAGCAAACAATATTTCGCTTCGAGTCGTTAAATTTTTAATAGGTAAGGGGGTAAATGTGAATGCAAAAGATAATAGAGGAAATACAGCTCTAATGTATGCGCTAGACCGTGGTCCTGAAGCTCAGCCTATCGTCGACTATTTAATAAAGCATGGAGCGACTCCATGTACAAAAAATGTAGACGGCAGACCATCGAGCTCTGATATAAATCTATTTGATGTAAAGTTATTGAAAGAAAAATTCAAGAAATGTTCGTAATACACCAACTAAAACTATTTTTAAACTAGGCAACTGTTTTATACAACGGCTTTAGCTTAAACTTTTGTATCTGTTCCAGTCACTGGTTTTTTGCGTTAAAAGAACAATGCCCCTGTAAAAAGTCGCAGTGTAGAAAGTGGTATTTTACAGATGATGTCGAAAAACAGTTTCCTTTGAAGCCCACTGCGTGGGCGTTTTCTGTTTTTCCATCTGTAAGATGACACTTTCAACGCCTTTTTACCGAGGGCTTGATTTTTTGTCCACTTTTTTATCAAAAAAAAAGTGGGATAAAGTTCATCATGAATCAGTAATCTGAACAGGTGCAATTTTTACCTCTAACCAAAAAAGTTATAGATCCAAATATAAACATATAATACTATGAAAACAAAACATATACAATATAAGGCAGGTCTACTTATTGGACTACTGAGCTTAAGCACTTTATCTTCTTGCGCAAATACAAAGGCAGGATTGGGTATGGGCCCTTTGAGCAGTAAGCATAGCAAGGATAACAATATGGAAGAAGGTGGTAATAAGAGCAACTCCAAAAGCGAAAGCAAATGGGGAGTAAAAACCGTTTGCAAAGCTATTGGCACAGTAGCGGTAGGGGTAGGGGTAGCTTATGGCGGTTACAACCAAGGTTACAACCAAGGTTACGACCAGGGTCGCGCTAATGCATCTAACAACTGCTTGCAAGGACCATACAGTGGTAGTAGCAATTCAACCCCAGGCAGATTCAATTCAAGTAGACCGTAGATGGATCAACGTTGAAATAATGCTACTTAGCAACGATTATAACATAACTATTACACATGTAGATTATGAAAAAAAAACATATGCAATATAGGTCAAGCTTACTGATTGGCTTATTAAGCTTAAACACTTTGTCTTCTTGTGTACATACAAAACAAGGGTTAGGCATAGATTTTACCCCTGGCCAACAGGAGGAACAAAACGAAAATGGGGATAATGTGCAAGTAGTAAACAGGCCTAGCTTCGTAAGCACTGCTTTTCGGTCAACAGTAAAGCTACTGGCAGAGATGCGAGTAGAAGATTTATTATGGGTTTGTGGCATAACTTATAGCGTAACTTACGCTATAGGCTACTCTGAGGGCTATACTCCTGGTTACGCTGAAGGCATGCTGCATGCTTACCTTAAATCCGAAGTTTCAAAATAATTCGAAACTTAATAAAAGGTGCCTGTATAGAGGCACCTTACAATAAAAAATTGTAAACAGCCCACAGACAGCCGTTAGGTTAATCTAGGATAAACCCAACCATACTTGCTAACCCTATCTGTTCAGCGCAGTGGTTTTTATTAGGTATCTGTTCCCAGTCACTGGTTTTTTGCGTCAAAAGAACAACGCCGCTGTAAAAAGGCGCGGCGTAGAAAGTGGCATTTTGCCGAGGGCTTGATTTTTTGTACACTTTTTTATGAAGAAAAAAGTGGGATAAAATCCATTATTAACCAGTAATGTAAACAGATACAAAAAATAATACTCCTTAGCCTCTAAACACCTACCATAGTACCATGCCAACAGACCCCTATGATCTTAGAAACGTATTTACCGCTGCCCTTCCACAGGGATAACTCCATTTTCATCTATTTCAAAGAACTAAATCCAAATCAGATGCTACCCTTTACTCGATTGCTGGATTATGCTGATTAAGACTGAAGCAGATTTACAAACTTTTTTATAACTTCCAATGAACTTTTTAGCAAAAAAGCATCAAGCCTTGCAATGTTTACAAACAATCTATCTCTGGCAGCATTATACTCCCCAAACGTGCTTCTTGTACCTATCCGCTCTCGTATGTTCAATGCTATGATTATGCCACGCAAACAAAGGTAATATACAAACCCCTTTTCCACAAAATACCTACATGCCTATCCACTTATAAACGATCTTCTATCAACAAGCAGTATAGAAACAACTAAACCAATGTCTATATTCAGAGATATCACCAAAGTTATCAAGAACTACAGTTGTGCACCTTTTATGCACATTCCTTCTGGCGTATCTATACCAGTAGCCTACCATAAAAATATATAGCGTTTAGTGTTCAACCAATTTGTATATTGACCATCAACTTATAATACATAACGATTGGTAAAACTACGGATCACTTAGTGCATCTCTTATATATCAGTTGAAAATCAATATATATAATAATATATTCAAATTAAACAGCTATAAAAATTGTAGCCATCTAACGGCCTAACCACCTTTCAATCAATTAGATACAAGATGTTTGACACATAGAAGCTAAGGATAAACTTATAGGTGAACGTTTCACTCGATCCACTTGGTGGATAAGTAAAGCATATCTTTGATAGTTATACACAATTTTATTGCTAACTTACCTTTTTCCACAAATCCACCGAATAATAAGAGTAAGTCTTTTTCATTTATATCAAATTACTTATAATATCCGTACGATAGATGTGGATAAATACAAATCGCCAATGGTGACAAGTCTTGGTATGGATGATTTTTTCTCTAAAAGAATAACGCTACTGGTAGGATTGGATAAAGCAAAATTGCTTAAAGATGAACTAGGTATAGCCACCTATGAGGATCTGTTAAGACATTATCCTTTTCGATATGAAGATCGAAACAACTGCTCTACTGTTGCTGCATTAACGTCTACTACTACCGGCGTACAACTACAAGGGTACATTAAAAACCTGCAAAAAATAGATAAAGGAAAAAAAAGACTCGTCGCACGGTTTGAAGATGAAACAGGACAACTGGATCTCATATGGTTTCATAACTTTTCTTGGGTTATCAAAAAGATCAAACCCAATGTACGCTACCGTGTTTGGGGTAAACCGATCTTTTTACCACAGGGTCATAGACAACTTATTCATCCTGAAATTACTTTTTTGACTGAAAGTAATACAACCAACTTAGTACCCTTATACCATAGTACAGAGCAATTAAAACGCAATCAACTAGATACTAAGGGAATGGCTCTATTGCAAAAGAAGCTCTTGAGTCAGTTTCATACAGTAGTGGAAGAAACTTTACCTGATTATCTATTGACACGCTATCGACTCCTTTCTTTAAAGGAGGCTTTTAGAAATATTCACTTCCCAGATAACCTAACCTTGTTAAGACAAGCGCAAAGGAGGCTTAAGTTTGAGGAGTTATTCTACACTCAATTGAAATTGCTTAAGGTAAGACAAGTGCGTCTGGAAAAACAAAATGGCAAAGTGTTTAATGACCTATCCTTGTTCAATCTATTTTACCATAACCATCTGCCTTTTCACCTAACCAATGGCCAAAAAGAAACCCTTAGAGACATCTATCGCGATTTAACCGCTGGCAAGCAAATGAATAGACTGGTGCAGGGTGATGTGGGAAGTGGAAAAACAATCATTGCGTTTCTTGCCATGTTGGTGGTTATAGGGGGTAAAGCACAAGTGGCCATTATGGCGCCTACTGAAATTTTGGCTAAACAACATTTTGAACGCTTTTATCTCTTTGCTGAGCCATTAAATTTAAATATTGCTTTGCTTACAGGGAGTACCAAAAAAAAAGAGCGGGAACATATTTTGTACCGCCTTAAGGTTGGTCTTCTGCATATTATAGTGGGCACGCACGCCTTACTTAGTGAGAACGTTGCCTTTCATGAATTGGGTTTTTTTGTAATAGATGAACAACACCGTTTTGGTGTGGCACAACGTGCTGGTCTTTTAACTAAAAATCAAGTATATGCACCCCATATACTTATTATGACTGCTACACCTATTCCAAGGACCTTAGCCATGACTTTTTATGGTGACTTGGATCTTTCTACTATTTATGAATTGCCATCAGGTAGGCAGCCGATTAAAACACAGCACTACTATGAAAACTTTCGGTTAAAGGTTTTTCAATTTATCAGGGAACAACTCTTATTGGGTAGACAGGTCTATATCGTCTATCCCCTTATTGAGGCCTCTGCTGCATTGGATTACAGTAACCTAATGGCTGGCTATGAATCTGTTTCTAGAGCGTTCCCAGATATTCCTGTTGGCATCGTGCATGGTAAAATGGATGGTGCGGCTAAAGATATGGAAATGAAGCGTTTTGAAAAAAACGAAACACGTATTCTCGTTACTACAACCGTTATAGAGGTGGGTGTGAATGTGCCCAATGCAACGGTAATGGTTATAGAAAGTGCCGAACGTTTTGGCTTGTCTCAATTACACCAGTTACGTGGAAGGGTCGGTCGTGGTAATGCACAGTCCTACTGTATTTTGATGACAGATTATCGTTTGAACCAAGCAGGAAGGGAACGAATGAAAACAATGGTTAAAACCAGTAATGGATTTGAAATAGCAGAATTGGATCTTAAACTTCGTGGCCCAGGGGATTTAATGGGCTTGCAACAAAGTGGTGCGTTGCATTTAAAAATAGCTAATTTATCTAAAGATATTGCTATTTTAGAGGCAGCACGTGGGGTGGTTAAAAATATTATCCAACAAGATCCAGATTTGCACCACCCCCTCAATTTGCCGATATATAAAGAATATGCTAGATTATTGGCTACAGCTGGGGATTGGAATAGAATAGGGTAAAGTAATTGTTTTGTAATGTATAGATTATGTCACTATACGAAAGTTTTATAGCAAGGTTTAGCCACATTCGATTGCTGCATCAGATAGAAGCGCTCTTAGGATGGGATCAACAAACCTATATGCCTGCTGGTGCGGTGGCGGTTCGTGCCAAACAACTTGCTTATATTGCTGGCTTGGCGCATAGGGAAGCAACCTCCAGTAGCTACCGTGAGGCCCTAGCGCACATGATTGATATCGACACAGCATACATTAAGCTAGAAGGTTTGTCTTTAACCGCGCAGTCCAATCTTAAGCAGTGGTGTAGGGACTTCAAACAAACTATCAAGCTGTCTGAAGATTTCATTCAAGCATACTATACAACCATTACCACGGCAACAGAGGTATGGAAAACGGCTAGGCAGACTGCTGATTTTGCTTTATTTAGCCCGTGGCTTCAAAAAGTAGTAGACCTTAATCGGGAAAAGGCGGATCTATTGGGCTATGTAGATAGCCCTTATGATGCACTAATCGATTTGTATGAACCTGGTGTAACTACTGCTATTTTATCCACTCTTTTTACTGATTTAGAATGTTTTTTATCTAAAATTGTACAAAAAACGGATGGAAAGGATAGCCCTTATAAGGGTCATTTTAACCATTCTTTTCCACAAGAAGCACAAATGCAATTTGGTCATTTACTCTTAAAGATCATGGGCATTGGTAGTGAAAATTCGAGATTGGATTGTGCTACGCATCCCTTTTGTTCGGGTATACATCCTTCTGATGTAAGGCTAACCACTAACCTCGATGGTGGGTTGTTGGAGCATGTTTTTGCTGTTTTACACGAAGGAGGGCATGCGCTTTATGAGCGGGGTTTGCCTAAGGAAGAATGGGCTACGCCTGCTGGTCAAGCTGCTTCTATGGGATTGCATGAAAGTCAATCCATGTGGTGGGAGGTAATGGTAGGTAAGTCTTTGCCCTTCTGGTCCTATATCTATCCTAAGTTTCAAAAGCAATTTCCTCTTTTTAAGGCACTTACTCTTGCTGATTTTTACCGACACATCAATCATGTGCAAGCTTCCTATATCCGTATTTATGCGGATGAAGTCACCTATCCATTGCATATTATCCTTAGATTTGAACTAGAAAAGCAATTAATAGAGGGAAGGCTTAAGGTGTTAGATGTGCCACAAATGTGGAATGCTAAAATGCAAACGCTTTTGGGCATTACACCCAAAAATGATGCAGAAGGATGTTTACAAGATATTCATTGGTCTTCAGGTTATTTTGGTTATTTTCCAACCTATGCATTGGGTAATATTTATGCGGCTCAATATTTTGCTGCCTTTGCCCAATCTTTTCCAGACTGGGAAACGCAAGTAGCGAATGGATCATTTTCGTTTATAAATGATTGGTTGTGTGAACATATTCATCGGTTTGGTAGGATCTATAATGCCGAGCAAAGTATCCAACGGGTTACAGGCCATAAGCTATCCGTACAGCCCTATAAAGATTATCTTACAAAGAAGTATAGAGATCTATCTATTGGATAAAAAGGAGTGTTTTACTTCAATCTAGTTTCCTAGTTTTGGTAATCTTATGGCCATTAAAAAAACTTTTGTATGTGTTCAGCCCGATGGTTTTTTGCGTCAAAAAAAACCGCCCCTGTAAGAGATCGCAGTGTAGAAAGTGGCATTTTACAGGTGATGTAGAAAAACAGTTTCCTTTAAAGCCCACGCAGTGGGCGCTTTCTGTTTTTCCATCTGTAAGATGGTACTTTCAGTGGCTTTTTACCGAGGGCTTGATTTTTTGTTACTTTTTTATCAAGAAAAAAGTAAAATAAAAATGCCTTATTAACCAGTAATGTGAATAGATACTTTTATTTGACAATCAATAAAATATACTCGTTAAATTGACGCCATTGTGTGAACAAATACTACCTTTTAGCCATGCGGGAAAACAGCTATAAACCCATTAAAAAGATAACTTTATTTGGTCATTTAGAAAAGAGGCTGCGTTTAAATGATACCTCTTTAAATACCCCTTACTATTTATCTCGTTTGTTTTATCTTTTCTTTTTGGGTCTACTCTATATCTGGAATGCACATTATCATGAAAAAATGTTACATAAGGTCCGTCAACTTCAGCCCATTGTAGATAGCCTTCGCGTAAAATATATGCAGTTACAGTCCAGTGATATGTTTGATCGCAAACAATCAGAAATAGCTAAAAAGGTGGCTCCATTAGCCATTTATGAAAGTAAGGTGCCTCCCTATATCATTAAAGCCAATAAGAAACGTGGCCTTTACTAAGACTATTTTGTTACGTGCCAGAATAATTTTTCTTTCTGCCCTATGTTTTGTACTCCTTATTACCTGGAAAATCGTCCACTTGCAGTTTGTAGAGGTGGATAAATGGCGCAACTGTGCTAAAGCTGCGCAGTTGGCCTATAAGCCTATTGTGGCATCCAGAGGTAATATTTATACCCATGATGGCGCCTTATTGGCTACTTCGCTTCCTTTTTATAGGGTTGCTTTAGATCCTGTTGTCGCTTCAGATGCCTGTTTTAAAGCAGGCATAGGTCCACTTAGTCAGGCATTATCTGATTTTTATCAAGATAACCCTCCTGAATACTACAAGCAACGGATTATGGATGCGCGTGCGAAAAAACGAAGCTATCTACTGTTGCATAGAGGGTTCATTACCTATGCAGACAAGAAAAAAATGAGCCATTGGCCGATTTTTAATCAAGGTAGGTTTAAGGGAGGGGTGATTTTTGAAGCACAAGATAAACGTTACAATCCCTTTAGGGAATTGGCTAGACGTACGATTGGTGTGCATAGGGAAACACATGGATCTGGCTTAGAATATGCTTTTAACAAAGTGCTAAAAGGTGTAGATGGCAAGGCCCTGTATCAGAAGGTAGTCGGTGGCAATTGGAAAAAGGTTCCGGAGAGTACCACGATAGCGCCTATACATGGGTCTGATTTGGTTACTACATTGGATATCAATCTACAGGATGTAGCCCAAAGTAGTTTGCTGTCTGTTCTTGAGCAGACAGATGCACAAAATGGTTGCGCTATTGTCATGGAAGTAGCTACGGGCGCGATTAAAGCAATCGCTAATTTATCTCGCACGGAATCTGGGCAATATATAGAATCTTATAATTATGCTATTGGTAGTGCGGTTGAGCCAGGTTCTATTTTTAAATTGGCCTCTATGTTGGCTTTATTAGAAG
This sequence comes from Candidatus Cardinium sp. TP, assembly GCF_025215055.1. GTDB lineage: Bacteria > Bacteroidota > Bacteroidia > Cytophagales > Amoebophilaceae > Cardinium. The sequence continues at coordinate 58,851 of NZ_JANAVR010000003.1, read as the reverse complement.
AAACAGAATGGCCCCTTACGCAGCTGATAGATACGGGGCATGGTGCAGTGCAATTCTATAATAGATGGATGAAGGATGTAAAAAAGGGAGGGTATGGGCTGCTTACCTTGCAAGGGGTATTTGAGAAATCTTCTAATGTAGGTATCTCCATGGCCATTCAAGAAGCATTTGGTACAAACCCTCAAAAGTTTATTGATTACATGGAAGTATTGGGCATCCACCAACCCTTAGGGATTGAGTTAGCTGGAGAAGGCAATCCATATATGATCACGCCAAAAAGTAAAATGTGGAATGGTGTGACGCTGCCATGGCTCTCTATTGGTTACAATTTACAGGTTACACCGCTTCAGATGTTGGTACTGTATAATGCTGTAGCCAATAATGGCAGAATGGTTAAGCCTATTTTTGTACAGCGCATACAATCAGCTAATGGGGTAGTGAAAAGTTTTCCGACTACTGTTTTAAAGGAAAAAATTTGTTCAGATGAAACGTTGCGTAAACTAAAGGCGGTATTAGAAGGCACGGTAGAAACAGGCTTGGCGCAACGCATTAAACATGGATTTTATAAAATAGCCGGCAAAACAGGTACGGCCCAAAAGTTGATAAATGGAAAGTATACAGACCATCACTTGACTTCTTTTGCTGGTTATTTTCCAGCAGATCATCCCCGTTACAGTTGTATCATTGTGGTAGACAGCCCACAAGGTGAAAGCTTTCGATTTGGTGCAGAAGTGCCGGCACCTATATTTAAAGATATTGTGGATAGAATAGCTGGTAAAGATTTGCATGCAAGAAAACCAATTAATAAACCTTTTTCGAAGTCTATTGGTGAGGCGCAATGGGTAGGTGGAGCGCAGTCGAGAGCTTACTTAGGTCTGCTTGGTGTGCATCAATCGACCCCGAAGTGGCCATTAGTCATTGAGTTTTCCAAGCAATTTAGTGAAGGGACTCGTCCAATATCCCTTTCTAATGTGGGTAGTTTCGATGAATTAACCTTTTTATATCAATGGTTGCAGTTACCTATACCTGAAGGTGTAAGTCAAGAAGTAAGCTGGGGAAGACTAACGCTCCGTTCTACTGAAAGCACATTCCAGCCCTGTAAGTGCCCATCTTCAGTGCCGAGTGTATTGCATATGAAGCTACGTGATGCGCTCTTTTTATTGGAAAGCAATGGCCTAAAGGTTACCATAGAGGGCAACATACATGGTGTGGTATCCAAACAATCTAAAATAACGCCTAACCAGATTACCATTCTATTAAAGTGATGATAAAAAGCCTTCAACAACTTTTAGTAGGCATACCTGTAACAAAGGTATTGGGCCCAACTGATCTACCTATACACACCCTTTGTTTTGATAGCCGTAAAGCAGTAGCCGGTGCTTGTTTTGTTGCCATAAATGGTAGCCAAGTAGATGGACATCACTATATAGAAATGGCTATTGCAGCAGGTAGCCATGCGATTGTATGTGAGCGCCTACCTCAATCCATCCAGGCAGCTGTCACCTATATAGTGGTTGCCTCTACGCCTCATGCATTGGGGATGATGGCTTCCAACTTTTATGACCATCCTAGCAAAAAGCTAAAAGTAGTAGCGGTAACCGGTACAAATGGCAAAACGACCGTTGTGCATCTATTGTATAATATGGTAACCAAGATGGGCTACAAGGCGGGTATGCTTTCTACTATTTACAATAAAGTACTAGATCAAACCTATCCAGCTAGTCATACCACGCCAGATGCATTGCAGTTACAGTCGTTTTTGCATCTTATGGCAGCAGCAGGTTGCAGCTATTGCTTTATCGAAGCAAGTTCACATGCCATTGTTCAAGAAAGACTAGCAGGTATAGATTTTACAGGTGCTATATTTACCAATATTACCCATGACCATTTGGACTACCATCTTGACTTGTTGCATTATATTCACGCTAAAAAAAAGCTATTTGATCGCCTACCTGCTACCGCTTTTGCCCTGATGAACCAGCAAGATAGGAATAGTGCCATTCTGGTTCAGAATTGTAAGGCTAAAAAGTTTACTTTTTCTCTGCAAGATGCTGCGGATTTTAGAGCAAAAATAGTTACGAATACACTAGATGGGTTCGAATTAGAGATAGACCATCAATCGGTTTGGTTCCAGTTGATGGGTACATTCAATGCCAGTAACCTGTTGGCTGCTTATGGTGCATCTCAACTATTGGGCTTGAATAGCTGGGAAAGCTTGGTAGCGCTTTCCGCTATTCCCCCTATTCTAGGTAGAATGAATAGGGTTGGTAAATCAAAACAGGTTATTATAGATTATGCCCATACGCCAGATGCCATTCAAAAAGTAACGGTCACCTTACGTTCTATGCTTGCTACTGACAGTAGACTGATTACCATTATGGGTTGTGGAGGCAATCGTGACCAACAAAAGCGGGCTATGATTGGCAAGATTCTAGCACAAAATAGTGACATCGCTATATTCACCAGTGATAATCCAAGAGATGAAGACCCACAGGAAATTATTCGTCACATGCAACAAGGTGCCCCTGAGGCAGCCAAGATACTGCATATAGTAGATAGAGCGATGGCTATTAAAACAGCCTGTTGCATCGCACATCCAAACGATCTCATTTTAATAGCAGGGAAAGGTCATCAATATTATGAAGAAATCCAAGGCGTCCAACACTTCTTTTGTGAAGCACAAATTGTCCGGGAAATCTTAGGTGAATAGCTAATGGTGTCAACTTAAGCAATATATTTTACTGATTGTCAAATAAAAGACATTATCTGTTCATCAATGTGGTAAGACCGCCTGTATCTATTCAGCGGTATGGTTTTTTGCGTCAAAAAAAAAACGCCCCTGTAAAAAGTCGCGGTATAGAAAGTGGCAGCTTACAGATGATTAGGAAAAACAGTTTCTTTTGAAGCCCCCAAACGGGGCGCTTTCTATTTTTCCATCTGTAAGATGGTACTTTCAGCGCCTTTTTACCGAGGGCTTGATTTTTTGTCCACTTTTTTATCAAGAAAAAAGTGGGATACAACCCATTATTAACCAGTATCGTGAACAGATACAAGAGAAATCCATTTCCATTGCTAAGGCTATGGTTGTAAAAGGTTACCCTATCGAGGATATCATGCTCCTTACTGGTTTATCTCGTGCGCATATTCAAAGCTTTTTATAGAACGCTTAAGCAAATTTTACCCAATGGTGTTAACTTAAGGGCTATTGTTAAGGCATTTATCTACTTTTTAAACTTTCATAGTAGGTGTCCATCAGCAGATGCTGGTGGCTACTGGCTACAGCAAGCTGATCACAACGTTCATTCTCATAGTGGCCAGCATGGCCTTTAACCCAACAAAAATGAACAAGATGTTTTTGATAAACTGCCCAAAAACGCTTCCATAGATCCGGATTTTTTTTATTTTTAAAATCTATTTTTAGCCAATTTTGTAGCCATCCTTTTTCTATGGCGTTGATGACATATTTGGAATCAGAATATATTGTAACCGATTGTTTGGGTTGTTTTAGGGCTTCTAAACCTATGATCACAGCTAATAGCTCCATTCGGTTGTTCGTGGTTTTCCTATAGCCTTGGGAGCGTTCTTCTGTATAGCCATTGTGCTTTACAATAACGCCATAGCCACCTGGACCTGGGTTACCTCTAGCCGAGCCATCTGTATAGATATGAATCATCTAAGCAAAAATAAATGTAAGCACCTAAACCGTTTAAAACTTAAAGTCGATACCCGTTATATCCCGGTTTTCTATCACATTGATTTCTTTTTCGTAAAAGATTACTGGGTTGGGTTCAATGTTTTTAAGGATATCCCCAGGGGACCACTCCTCTTCTCCTGCGTTGAGCACCAATAGGCGTATGCTATAAGAACCAGGTGGAATCATTGTAAATTGATAGCTTTTTTTATCCCGAATGGAAGCGACGCATTCATCCTTTTGATTGAGTAATTCAATAATAAAATGGTATGTAGTGGTCTCTACATTCCCTGAAACCGTTCCAGTTTCTTCTTTTTTTCTAAGTGGATAGGATTGGCTAATCTTTTTATGGGTAGTTTGATCAAATGCAGTGCAAGCACCCGGCTCTATGTGTAGGGTAACCATCTGTTGCATGGCTTTACTTTTATCGTCTTTTGCTTCTTCCGTTTGTGTGACAAACTGCATGATCTCTTCTGGTGTAAAATGTTTCTTTATGGTAAGTTTGGTTCGATTTTCGTTCCATACCCATTCGTCTTGCTTGAGTGGAATTTTCTCTTGATACTTGCATTCAAAATAGATTAAATCCTCTTTGAACCCTTTAATCGGTTTGCTAAATAAGATGGATGTTGTGAACGCAGGCAGTATAGAAGGCAGTGGCTGTGGCGATAGGCTATAGCTTAGATGGGTAGGGTCTATTTTTCCTTCCTTGAAGCGAATAGCTATAGTTTCTTCTAATGCCCTATGTAGCGCATCCTCGGCCCTCAACTTAACCTTGAAGGTATCGCCTTCCAAGAGGCCAAAAGTATTGTATATAATGATTATTTTAGGGGATTGTTCTGAAAAAAAGCTATAGATCTGTGGTTTGCCCTTTGTGCCTACAGTTTGTAGGGGTATGAGTTGATAGTGTGTGATGGGTTTGTTCAGGATAATCTCAAACCATCCTTTTTGGGGTGTGCCACGTAATAATTTTAAATCACGCACGTCAGCTGCTATAAGGGGCAGCACAATATCCTCTCGCGATTCGTTCAAATCAATAGGATCCTTAAAGAATCCATATTTATCCTTTTCATAATCAATTTTATAGGTATGGCCTTTACCAGTAGTAGCCCGTAGGTAGTATTTCCCTAAGCGTATGCAACTTATGGTAAAGTTACCATCTTTATCAGCTGTAGTGTAATAATCGGGTGTCCCTGCTTGCTGCCATTCTTGAGGGTCTCGTTCAGCACTATACAGGTAGACGCTTACATTGCCTACGGCCCTGTTGGTTAGTAATTCTTTTATACTTCCCTTCATGGTAATGGGATCTATAAAAGAACCTGTACTAAAAGTTAAGACCTTTTCCATTGCCTTAGTCCCTTCATGTGTATCTTTAACTGCTTTACTAAAATGAATGGAATAAGTAGTATCCTCTTTGAGGGGGGCATTGAGTTTAAGCTGGAGCGTTTTTCCATTTACGCTATAGCTGTAGGGCTGCTTATTTTTTGATTCCGCTAACTTAGGCATGAACAGCAAGTTATGGTAAGGGTTTTCCACATCAATATCCTTATTGAAGGTAAATCGGATGGTTTTACCCTTAAAATTTAAGACACCATCTTCTGGAAAAGAACGTACGAGCACGGGTGGGGTCTCATCAGGAGGGCCCCCTTCTGGCTCCTGTACCGCAACACAGGAAATAATAGGTAGAAGCAATAGATAGCTGAAATGAACCAGCTGTAAAACCAGAAATCTAAGCATCATGAAGGTGTAGGCTTTAGCTAGTAAACTTCTTTCAAAACGCTATGCGTCAAGCCCGTTCCAAAAGAAGTCTAGTGGAGAATGGGGGATTCGAACCCCCGACCTTCTCGATGCCATCGAGACACTCTAGCCAACTGAGCTAATCCCCCTAAGCATAAAAATCATACAACGATACCAATATTTCTTAAATAAATCAAATTTAATCTACTTTTTTAACTGTAGTAGACCTCTTTTGAAGCCTATTTTAGCAATAGTTTTCACAAGCGGACTAGTAGTGATTTTATACTGGTGTTGGTATGTAAATAGTCTGCTACTGCTGCAATAGATATGCGGTGTTGTGCCATAGAATCCCGTTCCCGTACGGTAACGGTTTCATCTTCTAATGTCTGGTAGTCAATGGTAATACAATAGGGTGTCCCGATAAGATCTTGCCTGGTATAGCGTTTGCCAATCGATGGTGTCTCTTCGTAAATAAGCGGGTAATCATATTTAAGTTGCTGAAACAATGCAAGCGCTTTTTCAGCTAAGCCATCCTTTTTGACCAATGGAAAAATGGCTGCTTTAATAGGTGCCAATGGCGGTGGAAGCTTTAAATAGGTTCTGGTTGCATCTGTTGAGTGGTGCGTTTGGACTAAAGCATTGCTCAACAACATTAAAACCAATCGGTCAAGCCCTACCGAAGTCTCTATCACATAGGGTATGTAACTCCTTTGCAAATCAGGGTCAAAGTATTGTAGTTTCTTTTTGCTATAATGTGCATGGCTCGTTAGGTCAAAGTCTGTTCTGGAATGAATCCCCTCTACTTCTTTAAAGCCAAATGGAAAGGCATATTCGATATCGACTGCAGCCGTTGCATAATGTGCCAGTTGTTTATGGGGATGCAGGTTAAGCTGTTCCGGATTGATGCCTAAGCTGCTGTACCAAGCAGTACGCGCCGTTTTCCAATAGTCGAACCACTTTGTTTCTGTGTCGGGTTGGATAAAAAATTGCATTTCCATTTGTTCAAACTCACGCATACGGAAGGTAAATTGACGGGCTACAATTTCATTCCGAAAGGCTTTCCCTATTTGGGCAATCCCAAAAGGGATCTTCATACGTGCTGTTTTTTGTACATTCAAAAAATTGACAAAAATACCTTGTGCCGTTTCTGGTCGCAAATAAATGGTAGTTGCGTCATCTTGTGCCCCCACTTGCGTGGAAAACATAAGATTAAACTGGCGTACAGGGGTCCAATTTGTCGTCTTAGATAAGGGACATCGAATAGCAAATGTTTGCAGCAGTTGATCTAACCCGGGTAAGTTGCCCGTCTCTAAACAAGCCTGCATCTCGCTCATTAAAGCCTTGGCTTGTGCAGTTTGCCCTTGGGCCACCCATTGCATGGCATATTCCTCTACAAGTGTATCGACCCGATACCGCTTTTGGGAATCCTTGTTGTCTACCATTGGGTCCGTAAATCCATCTATATGACCAGAAGCCTGCCAGGTAGTAGGATGCATCATAATGGCTGCATCTATCCCCACAATATTTAGATGGAGTTGGGTCATGCTTTGCCACCAAAAATTTTGAAGATTCCGTTTGAGCACTACGCCATAAGGACCATAATCATAAATAGACTGTAACCCATCATATATTTCGCTAGATGGGTAGATAAAACCATAGGCTTGCGCATGTGCAATCAGTGTTTTAAACCTATGATTGGGGTGATTGAAAGCAGCATCCGTAGTAGACATCTATCTGTGTGGTTAGGGTTTAAAGTTTTAGACCGCTCGGTCTATTGTAGCAGCTTACCTTGTAAAATAGGCATTTTTGATGGCCTGGGCTGTTGCAGCCCAAATCTAATCATTTTTTTAAATAAATTTAAACACAAAATGTATGCTATAAAATAGCATGGTGCGTGTTTGGTTGATACCAAACAACTAGATACTTTATTCAGTTACAGCTTTGATACAAATCACGACACTAGAAAAGCAAATCTTTTTTATATCAGATTTACATCTACCCCTTCGGCCCAGTGGTGTAGCGCGTGCTTCCCATCTAGAGGATAAAGTCCTAGATTGGCTTGACTACATAAAGCCACGTACCCAAGCGCTATTTTTATTAGGAGATATCTTTGACTTTTGGTTTGAGTATACCTATCTTGTGCCTAAAGGTGCCATTCGATTCCAAGCCAAGCTTTGGGAGTTTAGTCAAGCAGGGATACCCGTTTATTTCTTTTTAGGAAACCATGATGGTTGGTCCATAGATTATTTAACGCAAGAATGCGGTGTGCAGCTGTTTAGAGAACCAGCATCCATTACCATTGCCAATAAGCGGTTTTTCGTTGGGCATGGCGATACCATCCACCCTACTATCTGTTATGCCCTATTGCGTAAACTATATCATAGTGCGTGGCTTCAAGCTTTTGTGCGGGCTTTGCCGCCTGATTGGGTATATGGCAGGGTAGACCGGTATCTTACCAAAAAAAAATATGGTAATGTTTCATTTTGTCCCCACAAAGACCGTATATTTCACTATTGTAAGGATAAAATAGAACCTTTTAATCACCACGAATTTTATATATTTGGTCATACACATTGTCCATATATAAAAGCGTTCAACCATTCAAGCACTTATTGTAATATTGGCGCTTGGATCACACATTATAGATATGCTTGTTTTGATGGAATAACCCTTTCGTTGCTTAAGTTTTAAGACTATAACACTATGGTTATAGGGTTTGGTAATCTTGTATTAAAAAAAAAATTAATAGACTTTTTTCGAAATGCGCTTAGGCTGGAGTCTAACGCATTAATCTATCAGATATAATTACATGGGAATTCGGAGTTATTTTTACATAGATATTGCGGTTGATCTAGGAACGGCCAATACCTTAATCATACACAACGATAAAATCGTTGTAGATGAACCATCTATTATCGCCATAGATCGGAACACAAATAAGATGATAGCAGTAGGGAAAGCTGCCATGCAAATGCATGAAAAAACCCATGATACGATCAAAACCATTAAACCGCTGAGAGATGGTGTTATTGCAGATTACCATGCAGCAGAGCTTATGATTCAAGGGATGATCAAGATGCTATCTAAAAAAAAGCTGTCTTTTTTTACACCATTCTTTAATAGAATCATCATCTGCATTCCATCTGGTACTACTGATGTGGAGAAGCGGGCAGTGCGGGATTCTGCTGCCCATACCGGTGCCAAAGAAGTCTATATGATTTATGAGCCTATTGCGGCTGCTATAGGCATAGGCGTTAAGATTGGAGAGCCTAATGGCTGTATGATTGTAGACATTGGGGGAGGCACCACAGAAATAGCCGTGATATCCTTATCTGGGATTGCATGTGATCAATCTATTAAAGTAGCAGGCAATGCTTTCAACAAAGATATATTGGACTACATGCGCAAGCAGCATAACTTAGTGATTGGAGAACGTACGGCAGAACAAATTAAAATAGCCATAGGAGCGGTTTGGATGGATTTAGCCGAGCCACCAGAGGATTATGCGGTACATGGCAAAGACCTTATGACCGGTATTCCTAAGATTATATCGGTCAGCTACAGGGAAATAGCCCTTGCTTTAGAGGAATCAGCTGTAAAAATTGATGATGCAGTTCTCAAAGCACTAGAAATGGCACCACCTGAATTGGCTTCTGATATATATAAAAATGGCATTCATTTAACAGGGGGGGGGGCCTTGTTGCGCGGTTTGGATAAACGGTTGCATAACATCACGAAGCTTCCAGTCCATGTTGCAGCGGAACCTTTACAAGCAGTAGTACGCGGTACGGGTACGGCATTAAAGGATATAGAGACCTATCGCAGTGTGCTGATGAATTAATCGTAAGGGCCTATTTTTTACCAGTTTAATGCTTTAATCTATGATCTCCTTGTATCTTCCTTTTGTAATCGTGGGGGCTTTTTTGTTGTTAACCCTGGTGGTGGGGATTTCTTTTAGTAGAAAGGATACTTCCTTTCGGGAATATGCAGTAGGGCATAAACAATTTGCAACTGCTACTTTAGTGGCTACGGTGTTAGCTACTGCTTATAGTGGAGGTGGGTTAATCCGCAATGTGCAGTATAGTTATAAATGTGGTCTTTGCTGGATTATAATTGCTCTCTTTGTAAATAGTTTTAGTATATGGCTTTTTAGTCGGTTGATGGTACGCATGCCGCTATTTATGCATAACCTCTCTATTGCAGAGACGATAGGTAATGTATATGGTAAATACCCGAGGATGATTACAGCTTTAGTGGCTGTTGGTAGTTCTATTATGTCCATTACTATCCAGATTATCGCCATGGTGCACGCGGTTAGCATTTGTGTAGCGTTAGATGGTCTTAATGCACGCATTATTACCATTTTTGCTTCCTTTATCCTTATTTTCTATTCTATTTTTGGAGGCGTTCGTGCGGTTACTATTACAGATATCCTACAGTTTATAACCTTTACGGTTATTATTCCATTTTTGGCTTGGCTGATGTTTAGGCAAACAGGTAAATCTATGGTGGACATCGTTGCTTTTTTAGGAACACAAGAAAGATTTCAACTGAGTAGTCTATTCCATTTTGATACAAAATGCTTGAGTATGGTTGGAATGGCACTATGTGTGCTCGTGCCAGATATAGGGGCGCCTGAAATTATGCAAAGGGTCTATATGGCTGCTGACCCTAATCAAGCAAAAAACACCTTTTTATATGTCAGTTTTTTTAGTTTTTTGATTACTGGGTTTATACTGCTTATTGGTTTATTTATTTTTGTAGGTGGGGGAAGCGCATTACGAAGCACAGATGTTTGGTATTATATAACCACACATGTGCCTCCTATTTTTAAGGGGGCGTTTTGTATCAGTTTACTCGCTATGGCGATGTCTACAGCCGATTCTTGCTTAAACACTTCCGCCGTTATCGTTAGCCATGACATTTGGGCACCTCTACAAAAGGCAAAAAAAATGGATGATCTGCGTAAGCTTAAAATAGCTAGATGGGCGACCCTCATTATAGGGCTATCCAGTATGTTTTTGGCTTTTTATTACCAGGATCTGTTCTCACTATTCATGCTAGTTTTTTCTTTTTCGCTTCCAGTCATAACTGCTCCCGCTTTGTTAGCTATTTTGGGCTTTAGGGGTACATCTCGAACAGCTTTAATAGGTATGGCTACGGGCGCAATGACTATGTTGGTTTGGAATAAATGGATACAGGCTAAAACGGGTATAGATGGTGCTTTTGTCTGTATGTTGGCCAATGGCCTAGCCATGATGGCTGCTCATTATTTATTCAAGCAGCCGGAAGGTGCAGGTTGGAGTCGATAATGGATCTATACAAATAGCGTATGGGCTATAACTCTACACTTTCCATTTGGATGCTGTTTTGATGGATGCATAAAGTGGTTTGGGCTTCCCCTTGTTTGATTTTTACTGAGAAATCCTTACCATACAATACGTCCTATTTCTTATTTAAACATCTTTGTAAAGATTTTGTTTTATGTCCTGCTTGAATACACCTCTGTTTATAGTAGTTGCTTTTTTGGTACTAACCTTGGTGATAGGTATCTACTTTAGTAGAAAAGAAACTTCTCTTCGAGAATATGCAGTAGGCAATAAACAATTTGCTACCGCTACTTTGGTGGCTACGGTATTGGCTACTTTGTATGGGGGGGGAGGGCTGGTACGTACTGTGGAGTGTGTTTATACTCTTGGTCTTTATTGGATTATTATTGGTGTATTTGTTAATAGTTTCAGTATATGGCTCTTTAGTCGGTTGATGTTACGTATGGGGCCATTTATGCAAAACCTTTCTATTGCAGAGACGATCAGTAATGTCTACGGTAAGTACCCCAGGATTATTACAGCTTTGGTTGGTATCTGTACATCTATTGTTTCAATTACTATGCAAATTATAGTAATGGTACAGTCTGTTAGCATGTGTGTAGATCTCGATTTGTTTAATGCACGCATGGTTACCATTTTTGCTGCCTCAATCCTTATTTTCTATTCTATTTTTGGTGGTGTCCGTGCGGTTACTTTTACGGATGTTTTGCAGTTTATCACTTTTACGATCATTATTCCATTTTTGGCTTGGTTTATGTTTAAAAAGACAGGCAAGTCTATTGTAGAAGTAGTTGCTTTGCTACAAAGTCAAGAAAAATTTCAATTCAGTAGTCTATGCCATTTTGATACTAAACTATTGAGTATGATAGCAATGTGTCTATGTATTATGGTGCCTGATGTCGGAACACCTCAAATTATGCAAAGAGTCTATATGTCTTCTGGACCTATTCAGGCGAAAAAGGTCTTTTCGTATGTTAGTGTTTTAGGTTTTTTTATCACAAGTTTGATATTTTTAATTGGGCTATTTGTTTTTGTAGGAGCGTCAGAATTACCAACAGGAGGTATTTGGCATTATATACTGACTAATGTTTCACCTATTTTTAAGGGTATGGTTTGCGTTAGTTTGCTGGCCATGGCGATGTCTACAGCTGACTCTTGTTTAAACGCCTGCTCTGTTATAGTTAGCCATGATATTTTGCAAAGCCTACAAAAAGAAAATAAAGTTTCTGATGTGCATCAGCTGAAAATAGCTAGATGGACTAGTTTAGTGGTGGGCCTATCTAGTATGTTTTTGACTTTTTATTGCAAGGATCTATTGGAATTGCTTATGTTATGTTTTGCTTTTTCCCTTCCAGTAATTACTGCGCCATCTTTGTTGGCTATGTTTGGTTTTCGTGGGACTTCCCGTACCGCTTTAATAGGTATGGGTACAGGTGCATTAACTATTTTAGCTTGGAATAAATGGGTAAAATCTAAAACGGGTATAGATGGTACTTTTGTCTGTATGTTGGCCAATGGCCTAGCCATGATGGCTGCTCATTATTTATTCAAGCAGCCGGAAGGTGCAGGTTGGGTTGGGCCAGATCATCTGTTTAAACAAATGCAACAGGTGCATGCGCGTAAGCAGGCAGCCCGCAAAGAAGCAATTAAAAATAGTTTGCTACATATCAAGGATACTTTAGTGCAACTTCGGCCCAGCCATGCTACGCTTACCGCTTTTGGTTTCTATGTAGTGATCAGTAATTTACTGATTTATTTTGTAGCCTCTATTGTGGATCATGATGGTTGGCTTATGTTTCAACTCTTGATAGGTGCTTGTTTTTTAGGGTATAGCACCTTTATCTCAGAAAAGATCCAATCTATTCCAGGTTGGTTTATGGGGCTCTTTTGGTTTATGGGGTTAGCCTTTTGCTTGCCTATGAATGTGCTTTGGCACTGGTGGTATGGCACCAATCTTTTCTTAACCTTAGGTGTATCTTTGGCGCATCTGGTAGTCACTTTGTTGCTACTGCCTGTATATCTCGGCGTGAGCTTCTTAATAGCTACCCTCCTAATTGCCATCTGTTTGAGCTCTGTCTATTGTACGAAGGCACTGGTACTATCGCCATCCAGTGTTGCGCTTCTATTGCTGCTCTTTTTGGGCATGGGCTTGCTTATTTTTGGCATTTTTCTTTATCTAAAACTCAAAAATAATAGCTATTTCGATCAGGTACGCTACCTGAAGGATAGGGAACAGCTTAGGGCATCTCGGAAACTCAAGGCGTCGCTTTATGATTCGGCTATGGTATCCTTTCCTGGCTTTAGTACCCCTAAAGGACGTCACTCTATCTTGGCGCAAGTAGTAGGTAAAATAGAGGAATCTATCTCCTTTTTGGATAGCAATATGCCCCTTTATAAGCAGGATTTTCAAAGTATTATCAATAAGCTCTATGATTGGGTGGCCTATTTTAATAAAAAAGAAAAGGCTAAGGAACATGCACTGCTGCAACCTACTAAGCTTAGCGTAGATCAGTTGATCCGTAAGGTGGAGTTGGCTTTGTCTCAAGAGGTTACCCTATCTCCCCAGCTTTTTGTAGAGCAAATAAAAGAACCTAATGGGGCCCCATGTGCCCATATTGTATGCGATATCAACCAAGTCGTTTACTTATTGGTTCAGGCTATTTTACGGGTTAGCGGTAAGTTAGAGGGTTCCTATCTACCCATCATTGTTAGGATACAGCTGCACAACACTGGTTTACAATTTAAGCAAGCAGATCCTATTGACAACAGTTATCCATCCTTTATGGATTTTCCAGCTACTGCCCTGGTCGTCAGTCAGGCTTCGGTTGCTGCCGAAGCCCTACCTGAGGTAAAGGTCTGTTATGATGAGCTTATAGATGTGATGGCTACTCAACGCACACATTTAGGTCTACCCGCTATAGATTTGCAGCAGGCCACTATGGCTAGTATTGTAGATGCACACTATGGCTATTTGTCATATCCTACCGACGGGCAGCCATCCGCTATACTATTGGTGTTGCCTAGAGACGTCACAGCCATTCGTGATAAGATGACTGCTAAACTGCCTATAGATTGTTTAACGTCAGAGAGCCCTGTTACACCTAAGGAACAAGCAGATTCAATGATGGCATTAATGCACTTCCATGACTATGTCTGCAAAGCTTCTTATCAAGAAGACGCTATTGATATAAAAACGATTTCAGGTTTGCTTTTATTATTGCGCCAACATTTTGGCTTTAAACGGCATACTTCAGGCCAATTGTTTTATGTACGTTCGGTGGGAATCGCTGAATACGTGGTAGAATGGGCCTTTCATTCCCCTAAGGTGATTTATGCCGCTTTGCTCTATGAATTGGTGCGCCATACCTGTTTACCGCTTTCTTATATCAAGCAACACTATAATTTAGGGGTTTATGCTTTTGTATTAAATGTAGTTGGTATAGATCAACGGCAAGCCTTAGATGATCCTTCCTTGCTCTATGTACAGAATCGTTTGAAGGAGGCGATTAAAGAAGATCATGTGCAGCTCTCTGTGCTTTTTATCAAATTGGCCGAACGGCTCTATGATTTACGCCATGCTTCAGGCTATGTGCATCTAGCAGAGGTGGAGCATATGGCCCAAGAGACCTTAGCCATAGATGTGCAAATAGCCAATAGCTACTTGGGTCCAGAGATCGGATTGGCATTAGCGCAAGCTGCTAAACAGGCATTAGAAATGTATACACGTAAAAACAAAACGCAACATAAACAAAAGGATCAAGATAGATAGCCTATTTTGTTGTATCTGTTCACGATACTGGTTAATAATGAATTTTATCCCACTTTTTTCTTGATAAAAAAGTGGACAAAAAATCAAGCCCTCGGTAAAAAGGCGCTGAAAATGTCATCTTACAGATGGAAAAACAGAAAGCGCCCCCTTTGGGGGCTTCACAGGAAACTGTTTTTCCAAATCATCTGTAAGCTGCCACTTTCTATACCGCTACTTTTTACAGGGGCCGTTTTTTTTGACGCAAAAAACCATCGCGCTGAGCACATACCCCCATTGAAGTATCTGGTCCACTGTGCTGCTTCTATTTAAGTGAAGACAAAATTTGATGACAGAGTGCTTCCATTTCCGGTATCCAGTTCACCATATTGTTTTGTTTAGCCCAAGGGATATAAAATGTTACAGTTTCCTGAGCAACTTTTAGTTGAGCTTTGTATTTACGTACAGATAAAGTCCTTAGGTTGTGTAACCTATCCGCTAATTTAATGTGCATCACACGGATATCATTACATTTATATAATGATAGATACCTTTCTGAGCGGTCTAGCTTCCGTCGGTAACCCTGTGTAGTGTAATGCGTTACCATACCCACGATATAAGCTATTTCTGATCCATATAATAGTTCTATTTGATCTAAGGTAACAGCTGTATCCTCTACGGTGTCATGTAATAAGGCCGCTAAAAGCGTTGTGGGGTCTTTAGTAACCTCTAAGGTAAGCTTCGTGACGGCCATCGGATGCGTATAATAAGGATCACCTGATTCACGGGTAGCTATTCCATGGGCTTGCTTGATAAAAGCAAGCGTTTGTTCTATTTTCTCTTGTGTTAATGTGGTTTCCTTCACTAACAAATGGATCAGTTCCTTTTCTTGCGCTAGGCTTTCCACTGTTTCTGCTACTTCTTGGAATAAGTCTTCCATATGGTGCCTTTTTAAACGCATGACTTTTTTACCACATAAAGGTAGTACATAAAGGAAAGTTAAGCTTTCTGCCGTCTCTGTTATTGCTGTATATCCGCCATGGGCTTGTACTATTTGCCTGCTTTCTACTTGATACAAACTATGCGTCTCTTTAGGTAAATAAGCCGCAATCACTTCATCGGTTATTACATAAGTCGGTAATAGATTGGGCGTAGCTGTATCGGTAGAAATACAAAAAGCTAGCGCAGGGAGTAGGGGATGGCTGAGTGGTTTGATGTTGTCTATAGCTAACTGGTTATGTTTATGGGCATGGTAGGCTAATAAGGTATCTGCTATCGTTAGGGTAATGATATGATCTGTAGCCTGTTTGCTTTGGCAAATTTCCCAAAAGTTTATAGTGAAACATCGCTCAATAAGCGCAGATGCAGCTAATATATGGGTGGCTTTAGTTTGTTTTTTTACGAGTAATTGAAGCGGTTTAGATAGGTCACGGACGGTTTCATAAGCTTTAAAGATCACCGCGTCGATATCCACTTGCTGTAAAGATTCGGGATCCAAAGTCAACGTACGCTCTTCTTTAGCCCTCTGTAATAAGATGCGGCTCAAAGCGTAGAGTTTTTTCTTTTGTGCATCTACACATTCAATATCAGGCTCTAGTGTATCAGCTATTTCTTGTAGTATTTTTCCATTATAAGTAGGATCTAAACGATTCCAGTTGGCTTGGTTATGCATGGATGTTAGAATAATATCTCTTTCGTAGTTTCTCGTTAGTTCAATAATTTGACATTTTAGTTGGATTTTGCGCCTTGCATAGCGATAGGTTAGACAACTTATTAAGGCAACGCATGCGATGGTTACGGCACTTACCCATTCTAGCGTAGTAACTGTTCTATTTAACCAGATGACCTGAAGCGGTAAACCAGCTATCATCCCCCTATTGGTAGCCAGTACTATAGCCAACATCATAATCACTATAGGTAAGGGCAGTAATAGGGTACTTAAAGCAATATTGGCGATGATGAGTGCACAGGATATAGGGGCAAAATGACTGAGTGTAGCAAATGTAAAAGCTGAGACAAATAAAACCATATAGAGTAAAATAGGCCATAATCCATCTAAAAAAGCATGGCCTCCTTTATAATAGCTATGCCAAGCAGGATAGAAAGTAATCAATGTGCCTATAGCCATTAGGGCTATATACCAATAGATATACAGGTAGAGATAGGTTTTTTGTATATATAGAAGAGATATAGAGCTATAAATAATTAGGTAAATACCAAATCCAATAAAGGTAGAAATATTCTTAGGGAAGATGCTAGACCAATAATATTTTGTAAAAATAGATTGGATGTATTTTATTTTTCTTAACCACCACCGCTTGATTTTTTGATTTTGTAATTGTACGGGACTATCATCTGCAATGCCTACCCAACCTGTGTGTGCCCTTTTAGGTAGGAGATAGTGTAAGGTGAACAATATAAAAGTATTCATTATCACAGATTTAAATATATCATACTGCTCTATGACTTCTCCCTTTATAAAGATAGTATAGGCGGTTAGTGTGGTACTAATCCCCATAGTGCATAAGACCGTAGCCGAACGAGGTCTAAACCCAAAGCAAGCTATAATAAATGGAACGGTAATAGTAGAAGTATAAAATAAGGCTGCTTTGTTGAGGAGTTGTATAATGCTTGTCGTATACAGCGCAGTGAGCAGACTCAATAGGCCTATGGTTGCAGCAGTAATACGTGCTGTTTTAAGAGACGCTTTACGAAGTCCGCTAAATTTTTTAAATAGGAAAGGAAATAGGTCATTGGTACATAAAACAGATGCAATATGCAAGTCAGAGTCAGCCGTGGACATCAACAAAGCAATGATGGCTGATACTAGAAATCCTTTAATACCCAGAAAGTAGTCGAGGCCTATAATATAGTCTAGTACCTGTTGGCCTGGAGGCAGGATGTGCCCACCTATGTGTAGCATGATGGCAACCATACAGGCTAGTATAGAAAATAGGATACGTATGGCTGCAGTATTGCAAAAGACTTTAGTGGCATGTTGCACGGAGGTAGACATATACATGCGCTGGATAAGTGATGGATTAATGGGAAATAATATTAAAGTTGCATAACTGCTCAGGGTATGGCCAATATTATGCCATGTAAAAACCTTTATGGGATTAAACTTTGGTATTTGTATCAATGCTTGCCAAGCATCCCATGGATGGGAGGTGTGGTATAGAAGGATAAGAATAATAATTGGAAGACAAACAAAAAACAAAAAAAACTGGTATACATCTGTAAATGTTACAGACTTAGCGCCTCCAAAAGAAGCATAAACAATCACAATACAAGATAAAATAATTGCCCATAGCATAGACCCATTTTTTATGGTAGGGAAGACAATAGGTGCTATGCTTAGGCCTACTTTAAACTGGATGGCAACGATCGAAATGGCCATAAGCACACCAAAAATTGCTGTAATGATGCGAATGGTTTGGCCGTACAACATCCCCATCGACTCAGCTATAGAAAGGTGGCCTATAAAGGATTTCATTCTGACAATCATCAGGCGAGCAGTTATATAAAAACCTATAGGAAAAACTAAATCTCTCATTAATGTGTACAAGCCATTATGATAGTGCGCATTTAGCCTAGTAGTTAAAAACCCACCCCCATAAACAGTAGCTATTAAAGAAGCCGTGAGCACAAACGTAGACATATGTCTATTCCCTACCGCGTAGTCTTTAAAGGTCGCAACCCCTTTGCTACCATATAGCCCAACAGCCAGTATGGTCGTCAAGCATACCGTTATAATGATCCAATCAATGTACATAGCTTCTACCTAATATTATGTTCGCACAATAAATTTTATCAGACTAATTGCCTTTTGGTTTTGAAAAAATAAACATTATAACTTTTTTTTCTGTAAAATAAAAGTATAGTATGGCTATACACTTCGTAGCGTTTTATTGTAACAACCTCTACGAATCATACACATTATAGAATAGGAGTATCTGTTCACGATACTGGTTAATAATGAGTTGTATCCCACTTTTTCCTTGATAAAAAAGTGGACAAAAAATCAAGCCCTCGGTAAAAAGTAACTGAAAGTGACATCTTACAGATGGAAAAACAGAAAGCGCCCCCAAAGGGGGCTTCAAAGGAAACTGTTTTTCCTAATCATCTGTAAAATGCCACTTTCTAAACCGCGACTTTTTTCAGTGGCGTTGTTCTTTTAACGCAAAAAACCACTGCGCTGAACACATACGAATAGGATTGCATCACAATTTCTGATCTACAAGCCGGACTTTTACGCTAGTTTGGCTGGTACGCTAATAGATTCGACTCGAAGATTTCTTTTCCACCTGGCAATAGGTTTAACTGTTTAGCTTCTTCTAGATCAACCCATAGATAATCTGTATGTTCCTTATTGAGTACAACTTTATAATCATATGGTTGAGAACTAGGTAAAACTGTTTTAAATAAGTGGAGTAGATAGTCTTGTTTTGGTGTAAAAATTCGTACATAAATGGTGTGCATAAGATTGATCTCCTTTGGAAGAAGTTGGATACCGGTTTCTTCTTGTGCTTCTCTTATAACTGCTTGGAGAGCTGTTTCATTTTGTTCTAACTTGCCACCCGGCATACACCATGTGTTGCTTGCATGCGCTGTGACGCCATTTCTTTTTAATAATAATATTTTTCGATTGCATACTATAGCGCATGTGGCTACCGATTGTACAGGATTAAAATCCTCTATTAGCAATGGGTCAAGTGCAAAGACCCCACCTTTAAATAATACTTTTTTCATTGAAGATTGAACTAAACTATCTTTCCCATTCCCATTTGAATTATTGTGCATTAGACGTCTATTATGCGTCATACAAGCATGCATTAAAAGTGGTCGCCTCCTCAGGTCACGCTTTGTACTATACATACTATACATTTGACACGTAGATTTTTGTATTCCAGTATTATTTATGGAAGCACTATTCCATATTCCATTTGTATAACTTCAACCCAGGTCCATTCAAAGTTTTTATTGTTGCTAAATTAGATAGATGTAAGCTTTCAGTGCCATCATTCTTCATACTACCCAACTTGGATAACGTTCCTTGACATTTTACAGTGCTACCGGGTATAGCTATTCTTATTAGTTGGCTAGTGATTTTGCTTAGGTTCACAGCCATGCTTTGCCTCATATTTATGCAAGAAGAAAAGATATTAAAGGTTAAGAACCAGATGCATAGAATTATACTACAGTCTATTTCTTTCATAGCAACGTTTACTATAGATCTAGCAATAATAGTGGGGGATTTTTTATTATAACTATAGTATATACTAGTCGCTAAGGTAAGTAGTAAAAAGATTATTACCATAATATAAGGAAGATTAGCCATAAGGGAGATAAGCTTTGAATATACATTTTCTATATTTGGATCCGATATGGAGCAGTCATGCCGATCCATCGAGATGGCAATGTATACCCCTCATAATTAATATAGTAAATAATCATAAAAAAAGTAAGCAAAAAACCAATGGCTGGAACAGATGTGGCACTAACAGACTGTAAATTGACGTAAAAAAGCAAGGTGATTTTCAGAAAACAGCCGTAGGTCATCAATTTGATAGAGCAACATGGCTATGCGTTCTATACCCATGCCAAAAGCAAAACCACTGTATGTATCAGGGGCAATGTGGCAATTGGTTAAGACATGAGGGTCAATCATGCCTGCACCCAATATCTCTACCCAACCTGAGTGCTTGCAAACCGTACATCCTTTGCCTTTACATAGCCTACAGTTTATATCTACCTCTGCACTGGGCTCTGTAAAAGGGAAATAAGAAGCCCTAAAACGCAGTTTGGTTGCTGGACCAAATAGGGTCTCCACAAAATGATAGATGGTACCTTTTAAATCACTGAAGGTCACATCTGTGTGAATATACATCCCATCCACTTGGTGAAAAAAGCAATGCGACCGTGCAGAGATCGCCTCGTTTCTAAACACACGCCCCACAGCAATAGATCGAATAGGAGGTTTTTGGGTCGTACAGGTTGAAATCTGTACAGAAGTAGTATGTGTGCGCAACAACTGATCTGGATTACGTTGCACAAAGAATGTATCCTGCATATCACGTGCAGGATGATTGTCAGGAAAGTTCAATGCGCTAAAGTTATGCCAGTCACCTACAATTTCTGGCCCTTCTGCAAGGTTAAAACCGATACGCTGAAATATAGTAATAATCTTGTTTTGAACAATAGTCAAGGGATGGAGGCTACCTATACCCGGTCCAAAAGAAGGCAGGGTTACATCGCCTATGGGTTGCGCTGTGGAGGGCTTTGATTCTAATAGACTTGCTGCACTTTTAAACTTCTTTTCTGCTTCATTTTTTAAATTGTTTAGCGCTGGACCTATTGCTTTTTTTTCTGCAATAGAAAGCTGTTTGAACGCCTCAAATAGACGCGCAATGGCTCCCTTTCTACTGATAAAATCGCAGCGAAAGCTTTCTAATGAGGCTTTATCCTGAATGATCCAATTTTCAATTTTTTCCCGTAGCTGGGCAATACAATCCATCATAATATATAAATTACCATTTATATTCTAGGCCACCTGTAATGTTGATTTTTTTATCAGGATAACCCGTATAAGTAATATGCGTTCGGTTGAGTAAGTTACTAACCATTATAAATGCGGTCAACCTATTGAAGATAGCATAATCAACGCCTAAAGAAAGGTTGATAGTCTTGCTGAGTGCAGTAGCAGTGCCCTCTATATTTTTTAAAGTGGTTGGGCCATGTAGGTGCAGCTTACCATTTAGTAACACTTTTGCATGCGGTTTATAGAAGAGCGCTTGCTTGAATTTGTATACAGGTTTGTGGTACCACCAAACGGGATACGCTGTATGATCAAAATATAGGTGATAGGTTCCTTGTATAGTGATGCCTAGCTTCCCATTAGGCAGTCTATAGTCAAACAGCCCTGTGGCCTTACATAGATTATAGTCCGATGGGTGATAGGCCAATTTAATTTGGTGCGTTGTATCAGAGAGGATTCTAGACTGGTTTTTAAGCCGTTGATAGACTACATGTAGGTGATACGTACAATGGGGTGCAACAACCCCTTTGCTACCACCATACAGCTTGAAATATTGATGCTGGTGCGATAGCTTCCAATTCGGAGCTATAAAAGGATTTTTAGCTACTATGTCATGTAGGTGCAATGGAATGACACTTCCCCCTACGCCCATGCCCTTTATGCCCATATAAGGAACAAGCCAGGTTGCTGCCCTATAGGCTATTTTGGCCATAGGATAGAGATCAAAACGAGGTATTTTCCCAGGAATTGGGTCATTATGATAGGAAATTCGTACGCCAACTTTCAGCTGTATCGGCTTAAACAAATGTAAATAAAAGCTGGGCGCAGCTGACAAAATGAAACGGGTTTGTTTGATATGATCATTTGTATAGCCAGCTATATCGTTGTAACTAGCTACTTTTAAAGACCAATTATCCAGCTCCTTCATCCATTTATATTTTAGCGTTAAGAGCTGTTCGTGAATCTTTTTGTCGTGATCCTTAAGTAAATGTAGTTTTACTTGTCCATCCTGCGTGGAGGAGGTGTTGGCTTGTTTAACCGATAGGTTGGCTTGCGCTTGATCTAGCCTACGGGTATCCGTTATGGTATCGTTATATTTGTACCAAGAATGTTGATAATGTATACTTGGTTGGAGCAGCCATGACTCTATGCCATATTGGCCTTGTATACCCAATGCAGCTTCTCTGGATTTATTGTTCCATAACTCTGGAGTAAAACCTAGGTACATCGACCAAATAGATTGCCCAAAGCAGTAGTTGGCTAATCCAACCTCTACATAAGGGAGTAGTAATGACCCAATCCCTAGCCTGCAGTAGTGGTTAAAGGTAGGGCTATTTCCTTGCGTTGCTAAACTAAATGGACGATATGTTTCAGGTGCAGGCTCAAATGTGATATCTTCTAGTGTTAGCGCTTGGATGGTGGCCAAAGGCTTATTAGCGCTTTTTGTGGTGCGCGTGGGCGCTTTAAAAAATAGTCTTTGCTCCTGGTTGACTCTATTATTTTTTTGCTTTTCAATGACAAATTCTGCATCCTTGATTGCCTTAGTTTCTGCATGGCATATAGCTACAGGTAGACAAAAAAACGAAGCAATAAATAACCAAGTGTATTTCATTTTACTGGTTTTTTAAAGAAAATATGGCATTTATATCATCATAATGCGCCGATTAGCATACTATAGCACCAGATGGTGCATGCTTCATACCACATCAAAGTTATAAATTATTTCTAGGTATAGAAATATAACCTATATAAGCTTTTTTTCCATTTAGAATGGTAGAGCTTTCATGGTAATGAACCATGATCCATCTAGAGAGACGTTATACAACTATATTCACCATTTTGTTAGGCACCACTACCACCTTTTTAGGTGATTTTCCGGCTACCCATTTTTGAATCACCTCGTTGGCCAATACTGCTTTTTCTATAGTCATAGGCGGTATATTAAATTCAAAAACCATCTTAGTGCGTACCTTGCCATTCACTGCAATAGGGTAAGTAAAAGTTTTTTCCTCTAGATAGGTCTCATCCCAAAGTGGAAAAGTGACTGCTCTAATGCTGCCTGTTTTGCCTATCGTTTCCCATAGCTCAGCAGCTATATAAGGTGCAAAAGGCTCCAACAGTAAAATAAAGTCGGCTACAATAGAGGGCGTTACCTGCTCACAAGTTGCTAACCTATTCAGGCAAATCATTAAACTACTTATCGCAGTATTAAAAGAACATTTTTGAATTGCATGCGTTACATTTTTAATCGTTTGATGCATGATTTTAAGGGTGGCCTGGTCTAGCGCAGTAGTCGTCCACGTAGCTTTTGCATGATGTACAAAACGCCATGCCTTGTTTAGAAAACGGAAGCTCCCCTCTATACCAGATAAATCCCATGGTTTAGATTGTTCTAATGGCCCTAAAAACATCAAATACAAACGTAAAGCATCAGCGCCATACTCGGCAATCACCTGTTCTGGGTCCACTACATTGTGTTTAGATTTAGACATTTTTTCCATTTTACCCCCACATATATATATCCCCCCCTCTAGCAGGAAGCATGCATCCGCAAAATCAGGACGCCAATTTTTTAAAGCTTTTAGGTCTACAACCTCTTTTTCGACAAATGCTGTAGGAATATAGATCGGCATAACATCATATTCTGATATAAGGCCAGCACTCACAAAAACATTTTTGTCTTTTAAGCGATATACTATGGCGGTAAGCTTCTGAATGAGTCCTTGATGGAGCAATCTTGGAAATGGTTCATGGATCGCAATGTGACCCAAATCATATAATAGTTTGGTCCAAAAGCGTGCATAAAGCAGATGCCCTGTGGCATGTTCTGCGCCACCTATATAGAAATCTACCCCTTTCCAATAGGCTTCTTTTTCTTTACTCAGAAAAGTTGCTGTATTGTGCGGGTCCATGTACCGCAAAAAATACCAACTAGAACCTGCCCAACCTGGCATCGTATGGAGGTCTAAAGGGTAGCCTTCTGGTGTAGACCAGTTGGCTGCATTACCCAATGGGGGTGCACCAGACTGATTGGGTGTATAACTACTTACAGCTGGCAATACAAGGGGTAATTGAGACGCAGCAAGTGGATAAGGAAGACCATTTTCCTTGTAATATATTGGAAAAGGCTCTCCCCAATAACGTTGCCTACTAAATATAGGATCTTGCAATCTATAGTTCACCTTATACCGGCCAATCTTTTTTTGGGTAAGTATTTGCACCACTTTTTTAGCAGCTTCCGATACGGAAAGTCCATTTAGAAAATCAGAGTTAATCATCTTGCCTTCAGGGGCTTCATAGGGCCCATCTTCTATCAGTACCGTACTTTCTATTACAGGTAAGGTTAATAAATCAAAAGATTGCGCAAAGATATAATCTCGTTTATCATGCGCAGGCACCCCCATAATCGCACCGCTACCATAGTTAGGTAGTACATAATCTGCTACCCAAATAGGTAAGGGCGCTCCTGTAAAAGGATGGATGACACAAGCACCTACAAACACACCGCTTAAAAAATTAGTTTCTGCAAGACGGCTTCGGTCTGAACGGTTTTGTGACTGTTCGATATAGGTCATAAGTTCTACATCACCGGTTTTTTTTGCCATAAAATGCACCCAAGGGTGCTCAGGAGCTAAAGCTATAAAGCAAGCACCAAAAATGGTTTCTGGTCTGGTAGTAAAAACCATAATCGTCTCGCCACGTTGTCCTTGCACCCTAAAGGTAATTTCTGCACCTTCAGACTTACCCAACCAATTGCGCTGCATCTCTTTAGTAGAAAGAGGCCAATCTAGGGAGTCTAGATCGGCGCGCAACCGTTCTGCATAGGCGGTCATACGTAAACTCCATTGTTTCATCTTTTTGCGTGTCACTGGATAACCGCCTCTTTCAGAAAGCCCATCTTTCACCTCCTCATTGGCTAAAACAGTGCCCAACCCTTCACACCAGTTGACGATGCTATCCTTGAGATAGGCTAATCGATAGTGTAATAGCTTGGTCTGTTGTTCTGTTTCAGTGTATGTACCCCACTCCTCAGCTGAAAAAATAGGTGTATGGTCATCACAGGCAGCTTGCACTTTGGTATTACCGTGGCGAGCAAATTCTTGGATAAGCGTGTCAATAGGTGCTGCTTTTTGTGTAGCGGTATTGTACCAAGCATTGAACATTTGTAAAAATATCCATTGTGTCCACTTATAGTAAGCAGGGTCACTGGTATTAACGGATTGATCCCAATCGAAGTCTAAGGCCACTTGATTGAGTTGTGCGGTATATTTTTCTATATTCTTTGCAGTGGTAATGGCAGGATGCCTGCCGGTTTGGATCGCATGCTGTTCAGCAGGCAGGCCAAAAGCATCAAATCCCATTGGGTTCAGTACATGGTATCCGTTGTGTTTATAGTAACGAGCCAATATATCTGAAGCCACATATCCCATATAATGCCCTACATGGAGGCCTGATCCTGAAGGGTAGGGAAACATATTCAGTAGGTAATACTTGGGCGTATCGGTAGTAGTACAAGCCTTACTGCCTATAATAGATTTTTGTTCTTGCCATCTATTCTGCCATTTTTTTTCTATCTCCGTAAAAATATAAGGTCGCATTTTTATTGTTATTGAGTAATCAGTATAATCAATCACCAATTCTGCTATTGGGATGCCTCTGGGTAAGAGTATGGCTTCATCTGAACAATGGTATGCCTTGCTTCTGCTGCTATAGCCGCCAAGTTACCTATTTAGTTTAAAACTAATAAGCAAACATACAAAGTTACCAATATTATTCATTGGATATAATCGTGTTACACATCTCTATTTTGTAATGGTTGGACAACTGGTAAGATGTTGCACAGCTTTGTACAAAGCTAAATTGGGCCATTGGGAAGCAATATATTTCCACCATTTTTTATAGATTTATAGGAAATATGGCTATGGATTAATATAAAACCATTAAGCATAGCAACTTTTGCACTATACGTGCGTACTATACGGCTATTATTATTTACGTTTATATGTTTCTGGATCATTTACGTTGCATTTGTTGGCAACAAAAGAAGCAGCGCACTTTTGTGGCTACTAGTGCTTTGCTATATTTTCTATGCTTTGGCTTGGTTAGCCAAGCCACGGCAATACAAAAAATCACAACGCCTCATTTTAGTATATTCTTTGATAAAAACAGTACCAACTCAGCACAGCGTATAGCCAATACGCTAGAAACGATTTATAAGCCTGTATCTAAAACGTTGGGTATCTATCCTAGTCCCATTCGTTTGCTGCTTAACAATCAATCTGCTGAGTTGAATGCATATTTTAAACCACTGCCGCGTCATATATCTTTTTACACCTTATACAACTCCAATCCCTATTTTGTCGGTAATGCGGATTGGTACAATATGCTATGTATACATGAGCTGAGACATGCAGTACAACATAGTATTGAATACCATAGTACACCTGTTTGGCTTAAATTTCCCTATTTTGTATGGAATGTGGTTGCGGTGTGCGGCGTTGACAGCTTTTTTAAAGAAGGCGATGCCGTCGGCATCGAAACTGCGCTTTCAAAAAGTGGACGAGGGCGTTTACCGGTCTGGGAAAAGATATATAAGATTACCCTTCTAGAGCGTGATCCCGTTAGTTTTAGCAGGCAAGTATTTGGCTCCTTGAAATATGAGCTTCCATCTGACTATCACGTAGGGTATTATTTCACTACATATATGCGCAGAAAATATGGGGCAGATGCCATCAAAGTTATTTTTGAAAAAACCATGCAGGGTGTGCCTTATTTTGGGTTTCACCATGCTGTAAAAAAGGTGACCAAAAAGTCCATCCCCACATTGTATAGGGAGATGAACCAAGAGCTACGCGAGCGTTGGCAAAAGCAGTTAGAAGGATTAAAAATTACGCCTGCCACCCAGCTTACCATTAAAAAGCCAAATGATAGCTTTGATTATCATAACCCATTTATGGATGCATCAGGTCGCCTTATGGCCTGGAAGGTAGGTATAGGATTACGTGCTCAGCTGGTTCAGGTTAAGCTTGCACCTGCTGATAGCTTAAAAAGAGCCGCTGCATCTTTACGCAAAGACAAGACGATATTACACTTTATGCCGAGTAGCCTTACACCTACTGTTTTTGACATAGGAGAGGGGTGTGCCGCTTGGCTAGAAAGATCCAGGCATCCTTGGCAAGGGAAGAGGCAGACTATTCGCTTACAATATTATGATTTTGCAAAAAAAAGCAGGCGCACCCTTGCCTCAAGCAGCCGATATACTGCACTAGCTATAAGCCCTAGTGCCCAGCAACTCGTTGCGGTAACAACTGACCAAACAGGGAAACATTTGTTGGTTATTTTAGAGACCAAATCTGGTAAGGTCATCAAAAAAATAGATAACCCGGATGAAGGGTATTATTTAACTCCCAGTTGGTCTGGTGAAGATCACATCCTGGTAGTGAAAACCAAGGACCAGCAAAATAGTATTTTACGGATCAATGTGGCGACTAGTAAGGTAGAAACACTCTTGCCTTACACCTACGAGCATAGAAGTTCCCCTAAAGTCTATAAAGACTATTTGCTCTACAACAGCTCCTATAATGGCATCGATAATATTTATGCAATGCATTTGCCTACAAAAGCTTGTTTTCAACTTACTTCGCGAAAATATGGCGCCTATTTGGGCAGGGTAGATCCTCTATCCAATCAACTTATCTTCAATGATTATGGTAAAAATGGCATGGAGATAGCTGTTATGCCTTTTGATCCATTTTTGTGGACACCTTTAGGGGAAGTAGAGGACCGATCTGTAAGGTACTATGCGCCATTGGTTGTACAAGAACAGAATAGTGATCTATTGACAAAAGTGCCTGACCATCGCTATCCCGTTATTAAGCACCATTTTTTAAACGAGCATTTTGATCTGCTTGGCCCACAAGTAAAAGAACCAAACTGGCATGATAGAGGCATTAAGGTTATACTTTGTCAAGTGGTAGACTTAGAGGATAAACTTAACATTGCCCCCTATTTTTACCAAAACTTTAATATCCTGAATAAGAATAGAGATCCTATATATAAAACAACTGAATTAGGGTTGAAAATAAAGTATGCAACCTTTTACCCAATTTTGGACATAGATATTAAAGGTAATAGGTATAGAAACCACGAGGTGATTGAGCATATAGAAGGCTTGAAAAAGGATAGCTTCCGCCCAGGTACATTGAGTAATTTTCTGTGTACCACTCCGAAAGATTACATAAGTGATACCTTTTGGAAACCCACATTAAGCTTAGGTATAAAATTCCCTTATTATTTCACGTTAGGCAGTTCTTCAGGGGAAGCCTATTTTAAGGCTGAAGTGGAGCTAGAACGATATGATAAAGATAAAAAAATAGCTCATACTGCAATATATAGTCTTAATATAAACAATGCCTCATCTTTGAGTAAAAGAGATCTTTGCTCACCCTGGTACCAAAAACTTTATATAAGTTTTGCGTTTGCAAAAAATTATCCTCCCTCATTAAAGGAATGGGAAAATATCTTTGTTTTTAATCCTCAATTTTATATCCCAGGGCTTGGTGATCATCACTATTTTGGTTTAGATCTAGTTATTCAGCGATATAAACCACTAAGTAATAATATATATCTAACGTATGGTTCTCCCGTAGTTTATCTAGGGTGTGGTATACCGCGTTGGGAACAATGCCTGCATCTAACGTATGGCTTTCCTTTAGCTTATCCAGAGTGTGGCATACCGCTGTTCTTATTTTTAGAGAAAATATGGATGGAGTGGTATGGTCATTCCCCCAAAATAGGGGAGTATGACCATACCCTCCAACCGGCTGCTCTGTCTACTATAGGTAGAAATTTTGATACCATAGGTGCCAAACTTCATTTACAATGTAGATTTTTATCTAATCGAAATATACCTTATGCAAATATTTCGGTAGATGTTCCTTGTTTAAAGAAACAGGATAATAACAAATGGGTGTGCCAACTACCAGTGCCTATTTTTGGTGTAGCATTCCATTTGGAAGCTAGAAAGGAGGTGGAATGAAAAAGAGGTATTATTTCTTGTTTTGATGATGCATGGTCCATACCCTTTGCAAGCACTCCATAGCTTTAAGCTACCTGCATTTGCTGCCGGTTACATTCAGCTGCATTGTCTAAGAGATATAGCAGATTTTTGTGCTACAGTAGATCTAAAGCGTACCCATTTTTATATCTTAGGTGGTGGCAGCAATACACTATTTGTTAGGGATTTTCCTGGTTATATACTGCATGTGCAACTGCCCGGTATTGAAGTAATAGCAGAAAAGCGCTATAAAGTCCTGGTGAAGGCTGCAGCAGGTGTCCCTTGGCATCAGCTTGTCTTATTTTGCACCGCAAGAGGGTATGGAGGCATAGAAAACCTATCCTTTATTCCAGGGACGGTTGGTGGCGCACCTATACAAAATATAGGGGCATATGGTGTAGAACTTAAAGAGGTGGTAGATACCATTGAAGCCATTGTATTAGCAACTGGGGAAAAAGTAGTTTTTAAAGCCGAAGCATGTGGCTTTGGCTATAGAACTAGCTTTTTCAAAACAAAATGGCAGAACCAATATTTAATTACAAGCCTTACACTAGCTTTATATAAAGAAGCAAAATATACTATAGAATATGAAGCCATTCAAGTTATGTTGGCACAGATGGGCGTTAAACGGTTGTCCTTTCAAGCAATAAGCGACGCAATTATTGCCATTCGCAAACAAAAACTGCCAGATCCTGCTGTTTTAGGCAATGCAGGTAGTTTTTTTCACCATCCGTTGGTATCTATAGCGCATTATCAATGGCTGAAGCAGCAATATCCCTCGTTAGTGGCTTTTTGCACACAAGACCAAGATCAGATAAAAGTCTCAGCAGCCTGGCTTATAGAAGCAGCGGGTTTTAAAGGCGTGCGTATAGGCCATGCAGGAGTCTATCCCTTACATGCACTGATACTTGTGAACTATGGAGGCGCTACTGGTCAAGATATTATCAATTTAGCTACCCAAATCGTACAAAAGGTAAAACGTCAGTTTCATATCACCCTTGTACCAGAGGTGAACATCGTAGGTGCGACAATGGGGCAATACACCCATGGGAACGGCATAACGTCAGTTTAGAAAGGCTACAAAAAATATCTGTTGCCTTAAAAAGGCGTAAAGCGTTGATGCTACATGCTAACCCCTAATGATTTTCATATCGAATATAAATCCATTATATTGCCAGCGCTAGTGACGGCATAGTGGTACTAGACTATACGAGCTTGTTGCAGACTAATTTAGTATGAATGAATAACAGTATGAAAAAACATATTCCCAATTGTTTATCGGTTTTAAATTTAATCAGTGGTACAATAGGCACCCTATTGGCGCTAAAGGGAGAGCTGGTATATGCTGCGTATAGCATCTATATAGGTGCTTTTCTGGATTTTTTAGATGGTTTTACCGCAAAGCTGTTGCATGCACAGTCTGCCCTTGGCAAGCAATTGGATGCATTAGCAGATCTGATTACCTTTGGTATGTTGCCTTCGTCTATCCTTTATATGTTAATCACAACCTATGAAACCTGCCCTTATCGTCCTTATGCCGCTTTGTGCATGGTGGTTTTTTCTGCGCTTCGGTTGGCTAGGTTTAATGTGGACCCTAAGCAGGCCGATCAATTTACAGGATTGGCTACGACAGCTAATGCCCTGCTAGTAGCTACTTTACCTATAATCTTAAAACGTGCCCTTTATCCGAACTTGGTCAATGGTTTAACACAACCCCTGGTGCTGCCTTTATTAACCCTTCTGCTTTCTTATCTATTGGTTGCCCCTATTCCATTTATAGCTTTGAAGTTTCAAGGCTTTGCCTGGCAAACGAATCAGGCGCGTTATTGTTTCATTCT
The DNA here is from genome assembly GCF_025215055.1 of Candidatus Cardinium sp. TP. Taxonomy (GTDB): domain Bacteria; phylum Bacteroidota; class Bacteroidia; order Cytophagales; family Amoebophilaceae; genus Cardinium. Next base: position 27,919 of record NZ_JANAVR010000003.1, on the reverse strand, counting down.
GCTCGGAATGCTATGCATCGTTGCCATGCATGTCGAAGGGCTTTTTTTAAGTATTGGGTTATATATATTGTATGCTTTATGTAAAGCTAAGATAAGATAAAAATGTGTTTCATTAAGGTTGCATAAGCATGAAGAAGAAAATCTTAACGGGTGATAGGCCAACTGGCAAGCTCCATTTAGGCCATTACATTGGCTCTTTACAAAATAGGGTTAAATTGCAAAGTGTATATGATCAGTATATTCTAGTAGCAGATCTACAGGCATTAACGGATCATTTCGACCATCCCGCACAAGTCACCCAAAATATTATTGAAGTTACTAAGGATTATCTAAGTGTTGGGATCGATCCCAACCAAACAACTATTGTGGTTCAGTCTCAAATACCAGAAATTGCAGCGTTAACGATCTATTACCTCAACTTGGTTACCTTGGGTCAATTGCATCGCAACCCTACTGTAAAGTATGAAATACAGCAAAAAGGATATGATGAGGCCATTCCGGCAGGCTTTTTCTGTTATCCGGTCAGCCAAGCGGCAGACATTACGCTATTTCAAGCAGAATTGGTCCCGGTTGGGGATGATCAACTACCTATGATTGAGCAAACCAATGCCATTGTTAGACGCTTTAATAGGCTCTATCATACCAACGTTTTAAAAGAATGCCAAGCGGTGTTGAGTAAAACATCCAGGTTAGTGGGGATAGATGGTCAGTCCAAGTCCAGTAAGTCACTAGGCAATGCCATTGCCATTTCTGATCCACCAGAAGTGATCAAACAGAAAGTTTTTCAGATGTATACGGATCCTAACCACATTAAGGCAAGCGATCCTGGTCGTGTAGAGGGGAATGTAGTCTTTGCCTATCTCGATGCCTTTCATAATGATCAAGAAGTCGTTGCTGACTTAAAAGCCCACTACAGACGTGGCGGATTAGGTGATGTAGTCCTTAAAAATATTTTGAATGATAGCTTACAACTTCTATTGGCACCTATCAGAGAAAAAAGGAATAATTTGGATGCTAAAGTGATCAAAGAAATCCTCCATCAGGGTACGGAAAAAGCAGCTCACTTGGCAAAGGAAACGATGAAAATGGTCCGAGACGCTATAGGTATTCAATCCTTTTAGCTATCTATTCAGCCATATGGTCGCGAAAACAATAACTTATTCCGCTAAAGGCAATAAGGATTGATAGGTTTTTGTATCATGATCGTATGTATAAATTTGACCTGTTTGGATATCAAAAAACCATAGATGTACTGTAAGCTTTCCGCTGTGTATGTTTGCTTTAATCCAGGGGAAAGTCATGCAATTTTGATAAGATTGCGCCAAGGACAGTTTGGCATAATCATCTGCTTGATATTGCCTAAAATTAGGCGTTTTGATTAAAGAAACCCAATTGGTAATAAAATCATCTTGCTGTGGCGCTGCACTGGCTAATAAAGCTTTAATCCCGCCACATTGACTATGGCCAAGTACAATTAAATGCGCTACATTCAGTAAGCAAATACCAAATTCTAAAGCAGCACTTGTACCATGATGGTTTGCGTCCTTTTCATAAGGAGGGATGATATTGGCTACATTACGCACCACAAACAAATCACCCGGATCACATTGCAATAGTAAAGCCGGATCTACCCGCGCATCACAACAAGCAATGACCATAATTTTAGGTTGTTGCCCATTGTGATGTAACCCATACATAATAGATTGCTCAGCATGCACATATTTATTTCTAAATGCTTGGTAACCTTTTAATATTTTTTTAAAAGCATCTTGCATAGCTTTCTTTAGCGTTACAATAAAGTGAAAAGCCTACTGCCAATGTAAGGTTTACTTTGGCTTGAGTGCAACAGTAAGCACAATACAAGGGCGAAATAGTAGGATGCCACAAACTTTTGCTTACATTTTGAGCATGTCACATATACTTGTCTAAAAGTAGGCATTCCCTGTAAAATTTAGTATAATTGGTGCATAGATAAAAGGTGGCTACACCTTTCAGCTGATGGCATTGGCTAAAAGATGCCCCCATTGGCTATCTAGCTATAGTTTATTTTTGCCCGTGTGGCTTTAACAGGTGGCTTTCTTTTGATTTTTTATAACTACTTGGGTAACTTTGTTGCATGATAGGCCGTATCCTTCTAAATTGCTTAGGGAAACGTACAACAGTCCCTATGGCCTAGGAGGTAAAAAACGTATAAAACGATAACCAATTAAAGTATAACCATGGTCTCATCAATTATAGCACACCCTCCTTTATCACCTATTGATGCAGCAGATCTTTCACCTTTTTATGAGCGGTGGTATGAGCTGATGTTGTTGATACGTAAATTCGAAGACAAAGCAGCCCAGCTCTATGGGCAGCAAAAGATTCGAGGATTTTGCCACCTTTATACAGGTCAGGAGGCTTGTATAGCTGGTGCCGTTACGGCACTACGGCAAGGGGATAAATACATCACGGCTTACCGTGACCATGCCCATCCTATTGCATTAGGGACAAATCCCGATCATGTAATGGCTGAACTCTATGGGAAAGCGACAGGGGTTTCTAAAGGGTATGGTGGGTCCATGCATTTATTTGACAAAGCCCGTCATTTTTTAGGTGGCCATGGCATTGTGGGCGGGCACGTACCTTTAGGGGTAGGTGTTGCCTTTGCTGAACAATATAAGCAAACCGGGAACCTTTGCATTACCTTTATGGGGGATGGCGCAGTGCGGCAGGGTGCTGTTCATGAGGCTTTTAACTTAGCCATGTTGTATAAGTTACCCATTATTTTTGTAATTGAAAATAATGGGTATGCAATGGGTACTTCAGTAGAGCGCAGCTCTAATGTCACAGAACTCTATCGATTGGGTAGTAGTTATGCGATGGATGCAGAACGCATAGATGGATTCTGTGTAGAATCGGTACACCGCGCAGTGGAGCGTGCTGCAGTAAAAGCTAGAAAGGGTATACCTAGCTTATTGGAGTTTGTAACCTACCGTTACAGAGGCCACTCCATGTCTGATCCTGCCGCTTATCGTACGAAAGAAGAGGTAGAATCCTATAAAGAACAAGATCCTATTCTTAAGCTTAAGGCGTTGATCTTAAACAAGCAAGGTATAGATGCAGCAGCATTGGAAACCATTGACCGCAAAGTAAAAGATCAAGTTGCACAAGCAGTTGCTTTTGCAGAGGCATCTTCCTTTCCAGATCCAGCAACTGTTTATCATTATGTTTACAAACAAACGGATTATCCATTTCTTCAGCATTAAATTTTATGAAAATAATAGACATCAACAGTATGCCTAGAAGCCAAGGCCATCAAGCAAAAGAAATAGGCACCACGCTAAAAAAGAGCAGAAGCAAGTGGTATCTGATTGGTTTTTGTTTAACTTCGCTTACAATGGTCTCTTGCTTTTGGTTTTTTTCTCTAAGAGAGGCAAAAAATTTAAAAGCACAAGATGCTATTTTTCAAGCCACCTATTATTTTGAAGCTGGTGATTTTGATAAAGCACTCAAGGGAAATGCGGATCATAGAGGCTTTTTGGACGTCATTAAAGCATACCCTTATACTACAACCGCTAATTTAGCCTGTTTTTATGCAGGGGTTGCCTATATGCACCAAAAGGAATATGATCAAGCGCTTTTTTTTCTAAAGAAGTTTAAAGCTAAAGATTTTATCCTACAAGCCCGTGCTTGGTGTGTAATGGGCGATGCCTATAGTGAGCAAAAAAAGCACAAGGAAGCAGCAATCTATTATATGAAAGCTGCTCACTATAAAGCAAACAGTGTATATACCCCTGGCTATTTGGTTAAAGCCGCTATTGCTTTTGAAGCAGATGCGCAATATAAAAATGCCTATAGGTGCTATCAAGAGATTATAGCGCAATACCCAACTTCTAGGCATGGAAGTAGTTTAGCTATTAAAGAAGCAAGTCGTTTGTCAGGACTTTGCTAATGGGATCTGCATCTATGCACAAACGTTGGGTGGTTCAATCTTTTAAGGACTCTGCCAAAATAACAGGTTTGGAAGCAGTATTGGGTACCCCTTCTGCGCTTTCAGCTATTTTAGTCCATAGGGAAATCGAAACTTTTGAAGCAGCCAAACATTTTTTTCGCCCTTCTTTAACGCAGTTGTATGATCCCTTTTTAATGCAAGGTATGGCCCAAGCGGTAACCCGTTTGCACCAAGCATTAAGCCAAAAAGAAAAAATATTAATTTATGGTGATTATGATGTAGATGGCACAACAGCTGTGGCTATGGTGTATGGTTTTCTTCAATCTTTACCTGGTGCATCGGTAAAGTACTATGTGCCAGACCGTATGGTAGAGGGTTATGGCGTTTCCATACAAGCTATAGAAAAAGCATATCAAGAAGGTGTGCAGCTTATCATTACCTTAGACTGCGGCATAAAGGCCTATACATCCATTGCCCGAGCGGTTGAACGGGGTATAGATGTAATCGTTTGTGACCACCATGAAGTAGGAGATACCTTACCACCCGCTTATGCTATTTTAGATCCAAAGCAACCCAGTTGCCCCTATCCCTTTAAAGAATTATCGGGATGTGGGATAGGTTTTAAACTATTACAAGCTTTCTGTAAGCAATACGGATTGCCCCCCCAGCGCCTTTATGCTTATTTAGACCTTGTAGCGGTTAGTACCGCTTGTGATATTGTTCCATTGGTAGATGAAAACAGGATTTTAGCTTACTTTGGCATCAAACAATTGGAAACAAACCCGCGCCCAGGGCTACAAGCCTTAATGGAACTAGCGTTCTTTACGCGTACCATTACCATTGCTGATATTGTCTTTAAGATAGGCCCACGGATTAATGCAGCTGGGCGCATGAGCCATGCCTCTTTGGCTGTAGCGTTGCTGATAGAACAAGATAGCACACAAGCCTATCATTTGGCTCAGTCTATTGATCAGCAGAACCTCTTACGCCAATCGCTTGATTATACCATTACACAGGAAGCCTTGGCGATGATAGAAAATAGTCCTGTTCAAGGTAAGAGCAATGTGCTTTTTAATCCAGATTGGCATAAAGGTATTATTGGCATAGTAGCTTCCCGTTGTATTGAACAGTGTTATAGACCTACTGTAGTTTTAACGCTTTCTGATGGCAAGGCTACTGGTTCTGCTCGTTCTATACCTGGCTATAATATCTACGAAGCGATTGCTGCCTGTAGCCCACTTTTAGACCAATATGGTGGTCATGCATTTGCAGCAGGGCTTACTATGCCACTAGCGCATATGGCTACATTCCAGAAAAAATTTGAGGCAGTAGTATTAGAAACGATAACAGATGAGTTGTTACTGCCTCAACAAATCATTCATGCGCTTATTCCCTTTCAGGTCATTACGCAAAAATTTGTCAACATCTTAATGCAAATGGCTCCCTTTGGTCCAGGCAATCCTACGCCCGTATTTGCCAGTGAAAACGTTTATGCCCGAAAATTTCATTTGGTAAAAGAAAAACATCTTAAGCTGGAGCTATACCAAATAGATTGTGCAACGCCTTATGAAGCGATAGGATTTGGTTTGGGTGGTTATCTACCACTTGTTTCTACTGGGCAGCCTTTCTCTATAGCCTATACGATAGGATATAATTACTATTTAGGCAATAAATCTTTACAGCTTATGATAAAGGATATCAAAACAGAGGCATTTGTTATTTGAACGTGTGTGTTCAGGCAATGGCGTCAACTTAAGGAATATTGTATCTGTTCACGATACTGGTTAATAATGAAATTTATTCCACTTTTTTCTTGATAAAAAAGTGGACAAAAAATTAAGCCCTCGGTAAAAAGTCGCTGAAAGTGTCATCTTACAGATGGAAAAACAGAAAGCGCCCCCTTTGGGGGCTTGAAAGGAAACTGTTTTTCCTAATCATTTGCATGATGCCACTTTATACACCACGGCTTTTTACAGGGGCACTTTTCTTTTAACGCAAAAAAACAGTGACTGGAACAGATACATAAGAAAAAACAGGAAACAAGATTAAAGAAAATCTGTTTGAAGCAATCAGCCCATTATATTTGATCACGCGACATCAGCTTAATGATGCGATTTGGTAGCTCTTTTCCGTTCATTAGGATCTAATATTGCTTTGCGTAAACGGATAGATTTTGGTGTTACTTCTACGCGCTCATCATCTTTTATATAAGTAATCGCTTCTTCTAAGGTCATCACAACAGGTGGGCTTAACCGAATGGATTCGTCTGAACTTGATGCACGCATATTCGTAAGCTGTTTTCCTTTTAGTAGATTCACTTCTAGGTCATTATCTCTATTGTGTTCCCCTATAATCATGCCACCATATACCTTTACACCTGAGCCGATAAATATTTTACCTCGATCCGCTAAATTAAAAAGTGCATAAGCAACTGCGTCACCCATACCCATAGAAATAAGCACGCCATTGCGTCGTCCAGCAATAGTGCCCCTATAGGAACCATAACTGTGAAAGGTCCTATTCATAATACCAGTACCCCTCGTCTCCGTAAGAAAGGTGCCATAATAACCAATTAAACCACGTGAGGGCCCAACAAAAATGATGCGTGTTTTGCCCCCGCCCATTGGACGTAGGTCCCTCATTTCTGCTTTGCGTAAACTCATAGATTCAATGACGGCCCCTGAAAATGCATCATCTACTTCTATTTGAATCTCCTCTAGTGGCTCTAGTTTTTCACCATTAGCGCCTAGTTTAATTAATACACGGGGTCTGCTAATAGAAAGCTCAAACCCCTCTCTTCGCATCGTTTCTATTAAAACACCTAGCTGTAATTCACCGCGTCCAGCTACTTCAAAAGAATCTTTACTAGGACTTTCAGTCACTTGAATAGACACATTGGATTCCAGTTCACGCATGAGCCGATCCCGTAGGGCATTAAAGGTGACTTTGCTCCCTTCCGTTCCAGCTAGTGGAGAATCATTCACTGAAAAGTTGATGGCTAGTGTAGGTGGGTCTATAGGAAGAGCCGGTAAGGCTTTCATCACATTGGGAGCACAAACGGTTTCGGCTACGTTGGCGCGTTGCATCCCTGCAATGGCTACAATGTCACCAGCATATGCGGTTTCAATAGGTACATGTTCCATGCCGCGGAAAGCCATAATTTTGGTTACCTTACCATTTTCTACTACTGAGTCGTCTTTATTAAGCGCTTTGATGGCTTGTTGTACTTTTAAACTGCCTGTAAAAATACGTCCTGTCAACATGCGACCTAGATAAGGGTCATATTCTCTTGCCGTTATCAGCATAGAAAAATCACTATTTAAGTCCACAGTTGGCGCAGGTACATGGTCTAGAATCAGATCAAACAAGGGAGATAGGTCTTTGCGCTCCCCATCTAATGTTCTACTGGCCCAACCTGACCTACCAGAAGCATAGACAATAGGAAAGTTAAATTGAGCTTCCGTCGCTTCAAGTGCCATAAAGAGCTCTAAGATTTCATCTTCTACTTCCCCTACGCGTGCATCTGCCCGATCAATTTTATTGACTACTACAATAGGACGCAACCCCAACTTTAACGCCTTACTTAAAACGAACTTAGTTTGAGGCATGGTCCCTTCTGCTGCATCCACCAATAAGAGTACACCATCTACCATACTTAAGATGCGCTCTACCTCGCCACCAAAGTCAGCGTGACCCGGTGTATCTACAATATTGATACGGGTATCCTTCCAGACTAAAGAGGTACACTTGGCCAAAATCGTAATGCCACGCTCCCGCTCTAAATCATTGGAGTCCATTACCCGTTCTGCTACTTCTTGATGGGCTCTAAATGTGCCACTTTGCTTTAATAAATTGTCTAATAAGGTTGTTTTTCCGTGATCTACGTGTGCGATAATGGCAATGTTACGTAATGGCTGCATGTAATATTTTAATTTAATAGATGGTTAGGTACTAGTATTTTAAAGCAAACCAAGCTAAAAAAGAGTGGTCTATCTATATGCAACCGTTCTAGAGCGCATAGCGTCAAAGCATCCCCTCATCAGAAAAACTGAAGTATTTTCTGTCTGTAAAAATAATATGGTCTAGCACCGTTACATCAAGCAATGCCCCCGCGTTTGTAATTGATTTGGTTAATTCAATATCTGTAGTGCTTGGCGTAGTATTTCCAGAAGGATGGTTGTGTGCTAATATAATGGAAACAGCCTGATGGTCTAGTACCATTCTAAATAAGTATTTGGAATCTACAATGGTTCTACTTGTACCCCCACTACTAATTTTTATTTTATTGATGAGATAATTCGCTCTATTGAGTAACAAAACCCAAAACTCCTCTACAGATTTATCCGTTAAGTCTGGTTGCAATAGCCTATAAGCTTGAGCAGAAGTGTTGACCTGTTCTCTTTTATGAACAGGCTCATACGCCCGCCTACGGGTAAGCTCCATAGCACAGACAACTGCAATCGCTTTTGCTTCCCCTATACCCCTAAACCTTCGTAATTCCTGCACAGAACGCTTGGCCAGCTCTTGTAGGCTATTGCCATTTGCCTTTAAAATATGCTGTGCCAATACGACAACACTTACGTTTCGGGTACCAGAACCTATCAACACAGCCAAAAGCTCTGCATCGGTTAAGCTAGAAGCACCTTTACGTAGTAGTTTTTCTCTTGGCCGGTCTTCCGGTGCCCAGTCTTGGATTTTAAGCGGAGCGGTTGCATATATCTCCCGTGCCATATCACTTAAGCCATTTAGGCTGCAGCTATAGTTAGCCTATTTACATATTTAGCAAGCTTGGCTTTGCTATTGGCACTTTTGTTTTTGTGCACTATATTTTTTGCTGCCAGTTTATCTAGCATAGCAAAAACCTTAGGCAGTAACTGCTCTGCAGCGGTTTTATCGGTACATTTACTAACCTTTTTCATAAAGGTTCTACATGTTTTTAACTGATAACGATTGCGAAGGTACTTCGTACGGTTCGATCTTATGCGTTTTTCAGCTGATGAATGATTTGCCATGTAATATATGAGATATTAAATATAATTTAATTGTAATGCAAGATACTACTTTTTTATATATCATTCAATTATTTGATGGCCATGATATGCCCACCCGAAGCGCTGGTATTTCTTGGGAACGTGCGCTTACACCCACAAAAAAGCGTTCAGTAAGCATATATTGTAGCGTGGCTACAAGCTTACCCCGCTGCTTCAATAGGTTGGATATGCCCTGCTCATGGCTAGGTTGTATGGTCGGTTTTTTGAAATCAGTTAGTTCACATCCTAGTTGGAGTTGCATCAAACAACGCCCATAACGTAGCTCATAGCCCAATAATGGTGTAATTTCTATACCTCCCGCTGACAGCATGTTGGCTACCAAAGCTTGTTTATACCAGTTGTATCCTAACTCCATAGCACATAACAAGCCATTATGGGCATTAATAGTAACCCTTAATAATGCAGCGCCTCTTAGAATCAAATGATATTTTTGGGTTTTTGGTAGTTGCCTACTGCTACCAGCTAGGCTACAGTCTACTCTACTATTTGTTTGTTTCCTATACTTAATCAGTTTATTAGCTTCTCGCAAAAAAGGCGTTCTCTGGGTTATATACCCTATACCTATACTGGCTAAAGGTGCAAATTTTAAGGCTATCCTATCATGCGCATTGTCTATAGGATTAGCTGGTTGCGCATGGGCATGCCCAGGTGTGGTGATTTGGTTTACCTTTGGGCTCTGCTGCTTATGTTTAGTCCACCAGTTGAGCAATAGGCCCATGCTGAAATTAAGTTGCCAAGAGCGTGCTAATAACCGGTGGTAAGTGATTTCCTTTATGGCTAAAAAACTATAGCTTGGCTGGTGTTGTCCTTGTACCAATATATTGCCCTTCATGGCGCCAATATTGATTTTGTTGCCCCATGTAGATAGCGTGGCATCAGACTGATATAGTTCTATATAAGCTAAGATGCCCCATATGTTTGGGAATCTAAGCTGCTGCACTTTTTGAAGTACATATGGAAATAAAAAAGATAGCCCAATACTTGGATAGGATTCTAGCTGCTTGGCAAAAAAGGGATGTATATATAATATATCGAAATCAATCGTAGTAGGTATGACTACTAGTACCTGTTCATCAGATAATGGGGTAGCTGCATCAGTGGCATCGTGATGCACATGCTTATGAGGCATCACCCCAGATCGCAATTGTATAGCACATGGATAGGGCTGCCAAAGCGTATGCATCTTAGTTCGCAATGTGGTACTGCCAAGATTGGCTTGTTCAACCGCTTTTGCTACACAAGGAAACAACCAAGTAGTAAACAAAAAAAAGCGTAATATATACTGAGGTAAATTTGTTGGGTTCAAAGTATAGACCATTAAAAATAAATAGGGCAATTGTATGATACAATATGCGGCTGCCATTAGGCTAACATATTACTATTTTTTGTTCAAAAATGAAAAAACATCTTTTCGTATATATTAAACCGGTTTATTGGCTCATCTTTTGCCAGCTTCCCTTAGAAGCTTGGTCTTGGGGATTTTTTGCACACAAACAGATCCACCGATATGCTATTACTACCCTGCCACCAGGTATGTTTGCTTTTTATAAAACCCATCTGACCTACTTGACCGAAAAAGCTGTAAATCCAGATAAGCGCAGGTATGTGATCAAACATGAAGCCCCCAAACACTTTATAGATCTTGAGGTCTACTACAGTAGCCTATTGAATGGACAAAATCTTTTGTTTCATCAAGCTATAGAACAATATGGTGATAAAATAGTAGCGGCACATGGCCATCTCCCTTGGGCTATATTAAATACACACCAACAATTAACAGAGGCCTTTAAATACAAAGATACAGCTAAAATTCTAAAATATTCAGCAGATTTAGGTCATTATATTGCTGATGCACATGTTCCTTTACATACTACACAAAACTACAATGGCCAAATGACGGGTCAGGAAGGACTGCATGCTTTATGGGAGACAAGATTGCCAGTTTTATTTTTCGACAGCTATACCCTTTTTGTAGGCCAAGCTGTTTATATCCAGGACCTAGTAGGCCATATATGGCATATTGTACGACAGTCTCATGCCTTAGTAGATACCGTATTGGATTTAGAAAAGCAGCTTTCTGCACAATATCCAGAAAAATACAGTTTTGAACAAACCGGGACCCTATTAAAAAAACAATATTCCATTGCATTTTCTACTGCTTACCATGAAGCGTTGCAAGGGCAGGTGGAGGCCCGTTTGAAAAAATCTATTATAGAAGTAGGAAATTTTTGGTTTACCGCTTGGATCAACGCAGGTGCGCCCAGCTTAAATGATTTGTATACCCCGATAGCTATGCAAGATGAAGAAGAGCTGCTGCTGCAAGCAGGCATCATTTTAGAAGGAGTTAGGACTTGTGGAGATGAATAGATGATTGCTTTTCTATATATTTTCAGCTCAAAATAAATCGACAAACACCTCCTATGCATATGCTTGTTGATCAGTGCAGTGATATATCATCACAGATATTTGGAATTGTATTTATTTTTTTATGCTATAGATTTAAACTAGTACTTAGGCAAGTAATTTAAGAGGCGTCTTTGGTTTCCTGATTAAAAAGTTTCCTTCCTCCTATTTAAAGTTAAGCAGCGTCTATAACCAATGGATGGGTGTTATGCCGCTTAGTGGTGATTATACAGATACAATTTAAATGATCATGCTATGAAAACGTATCTACAAACTAAGACGGTTCTATGTACCCTATTAAGCTTTAATGCTTTGTCTTCTTGCTTAAACGCTACGCAACCATTAGGTATGGATCAGCAGCAACAAGGAGATACCACGCAACAAAAACACTTAGCAAGCGCGAGTGCTGATAGCACATCCGATGATGGCGTAAGCGTAGAGGATCCTATGCTATTAAGTCCTAAGATCATAGTTTACCTTCATAACGTATACTTGATGCGATTCATAGCCCAAAATGGGACCAAACACCTGTCGTAACAATAGATGATCCTATGGTCTTACCTTTTGAAGCCTTGGCATACTTGGAACGGTATGGTTTTTCTAAAGGGCATATCCAATATTTGCTTGATCAAGGCTTGCATGTAAATGCCAAAGATAGAAATGGAAACTCTATGTTAATGTATGCTGCATTCTGTAACGATGCAGCCACCATTCGATGCTTACTAAGGAAGGGGGCAAAGGTGAATGTACAAAATGATGGTGGGTGTACAAGCCTGATGATAGCAATGTTAACTGGTGATGCAGGTCATAAAAAGAATACGAATATGCATATCATTCATGATTTACTAACCCACAACGCAGATCCATGTATAGGCAATAATCAAGGTGAAACGGCGCAATCCTTTATAAAGTACCTGCTTAAGAAAGCGAGGCGTAAGGTTACTAAAGAAATGAGTTTAAGAAAAGAAAAGAACCAATGTGCACGACAGCGGCACGTTCATGCAGGCCAGGCTTTAGGCTAAAGGGATATCTACTCTAACACAGAGATAGAAATGGCTAATGGGTATAGGTCGTTGCCGATGGTCGCCAACTTTTTTATCGGCGGCCATAAGGGCTTTAAATGGACGCAATGGAAACAAACGCCCATTAAAATGACAGGTATCTGTCTTTCAGAGTTACTGGTTTTTTGCATTAAAAGAACAACGCCCCTGTAAAAAGTCGCGGTTTAGAAAGTGGCATTTTACAGATGATGTCGAAAAACAGTTTCCTTTCAAGCCCCCAAAGGGGGCGCTTTCTGTTTTTCCATCTGTAAGATGGCACTTTCAGCGGTTTTTTACCTAGGGCTTGATTTTTTGATACTTTCGTATCAAGAAAAAAGTGGGATAAAATCTATTATTAATCAGTAACGTGAACAGATACACCTAAAATGGAAAATGAAAATGGTTCACTTCTGTTGAAACTTCACACCTTTTTCCATCCAATGGCTATCCTATAAAAAGTGATTAAAATGATACTATGTAGGAGTACATAGGTCCACCCTGTTCCTAAAAAAGTGAATGTATCACGCCATAAAACAATGGGATATAATGCTAAAAAGCAACCCAAAAGAAGTAAAAAACTACCCTTATGATAAGGTATTGGATAACACTTTTGACCAATATAATACCCTAGTAACCCCATAGTGGCTGCACCACTTATAGAGGCGTAAACACAACCCCAATGGCCCAGTTTCGGTATCAATAGTAGCGCCGTGCACCCAATCACTAGGCTGCCCAATGCACTGATCCAAGTATTATATCGTGGATGATTACTTAATTTAAAAGCTGCACTCAGGTTGTAATAGACACCTAAAATAATATGTGCAAATGCTAAGTAAGGGACGGTGTCAATGGTATGCCGGTATCTTGGATTCGGAATCACAATTTTTGCTATCCAATCTATGTTTACACTAAACAGCAATAGGCAAAAGCAGGCAGTTAGTATAAATAAATGCATCGTTTGGCGATATAACTTTAGTGCCTCCTTTCGCTCTGAGTGGGCAAAAAAGAATGGTTCTGCGGCATGTTTAAAGGCTTGGATGCCTAGTGTAATACACACCATTAGCTTACAGGAAGTGCCGAAGTTAGCTAATATTTCCTCCTTTGTATGGGCGTTATAAAAGTTATTCGGAACCAATTTTCGAAATAATAGTAGAGGCAATGTCTCATTAAGTCTGAAAAATAGCATGGTACAAAAAGAAGTAGCTGCATAACCGCCTATCGTTTGCATCGTACGCTTGTTCCAAACCAGATGAAAGCCTTTAAAATTGGGTAGTAGAAAGGCCAAAGCGGTTACGTTAGACAATATAGTAGCTATAAAGACAGCATCTATCCCATTCAAATGTACAGGTAGATGTAAATAATGATACATTACATAGGCTATACATTTGAAGGCTACCGGATAATACAGTAAAATAAAAGAAAAAGTAATTCCCGCACAAGCTTGTACAGCTTTCACCACCAGAAACCAAAGGGTCTTTTTTTCTACACGTAGGTTCGCATAGGGAATCATCAGTAACGTATCCAGCATAAGAATACCAGCCATATAATAGAAATAATGCATATGGGCTAGGTGGTTGGTGAGCTTTGCAATTTGTGGTGTGTATAGAATGAGTAAGATTGAAAAAATAAAACTGGTAACCAGTAATATAGTTACAATTATATTGAAAGTATGTGGGTTGCCTAATCTATGTACGAATCTAAAATAGGTCATATCCATGGCCAAGTCGTAAAGCACATGACCCAAAGCAATGTAAATCCCATAGAATTCTATAACTATGCTATAGGCGCTAGGCGGTAGTATGTTGGTTTGCAGTAACAAGGCCAAATAACCACATCCGCGTATAATAATGTTGCTGATGCTATATATAATGGTTTCTTTACCAAGTGTTTTAACCGCATTGTGCATGGTAGCCACTTAGACAGAAAGTTTTTCCCAGATAAGGTCTTTAAGGCGTATAATACCTTCCCCCGTATGGGCAGAGATAGGGCAACAGGTTATGCCTTGAGGTAAGTCTAAGGTTTTACGTGTTGTTTGGTCTAGCAAGTCTATTTTTGACACAACCAGCAACCTGGGTTTGGCTAGCAATGAGGGATTATGTGCTTCCAATTCGCTCATTAGCATTGCATAACTTTTAGGGATATCATTGCATTCTGCGCTAACCATAAAGAGTAAAATGGCATTCCGTTCAATATGACGCAGGAATCGTGTCCCTAAGCCCTTTCCAGCCGCTGCACCCTCTATAATCCCTGGAATATCTGCCATTACAAAAGAGTGGTCTGACCGGTAGGCTACCACACCAAGGTTGGGCACTAAAGTGGTAAACGGATAACTATCAATGCGCGGTTTAGCCGCTGATACAACTGAAAGCAATGTAGATTTGCCTGCATTTGGTAGCCCTACAAGGCCTACGTCCGCTAATAATTTCAATTCCAACACCATCCACCCTTCCATACCTGCTTCACCCGGATAAGCGATGCGAGGTGTTTGATGGGTAGGGGTTTTAAAATGGGCATTACCCCAACCTCCTTTCCCCCCCTGCATTAAGATATATTTTTTTTTGTCCTCTAATACCTCTACCACTACCTGATCATCATCTACCCTTTTGGCTACTGTGCCCAATGGTACATCTATGAGCACATCTTTCCCGCTTGCACCTGTTTTGCAGCTATCACCACCCGGCTCCCCGTTGGTTGCAAGGATATGTTTTCGGTATTTAAGCTGGAGCAACGTATTACGTTGTTTTGCCCCACGTAAAATGATATGGCCGCCTCGACCACCATCTCCTCCATCTGGCCCGCCTTTGGGCACAAACTTGGCACGCATGAAATGGACTAAGCCGGCTCCCCCTTTGCCAGCGCGTAGGTAAAGTTTAACGTGATCAATAAAGTTCGGTAATGACATGGTCGTTAAGGTCTGAGTCTATCCATAATGGATTCAATAGACTGGGTTACCGCATCTACATCTTTTGTGCCATCTATACTATATAGCTTCCCTTCGGATTTATAGTGGTTGACCATAGGTAACGTCTCCTGTTCGTATATCTGCATACGCGTTTTAATCTTGTTGTTATCCTGGTCATCAGGTCTTGACTCAATGGCAGCGCGATTCTTAAGCCGTTTTAATAAGACCTCGTGGGGTACATCTAAAAAGATTACACCATCTATTTGCGCATTGCATTGTTTTAAAAAATGCGTTAGGAAGGTGACCTGTGCTAGGGTTCTAGGGAAACCATCAAATAAAAAAGAGGCATCCGCAGGTTGTGCTTGCACCAGTTGCTTGACCAACTCAAAAGAGAGGTGATCTGGTACCAATTGCCCGCTGTTGATGTATGGCTCAATGAGCCTTTTATTCGTCCCATTTTCTACCATTTGTTGGCGCAGCAAAGCCCCCAAAGCAATGGGTATAAAGCCATATTTTTGAATCATTCGTTTAGCTTGTGTGCCTTTTCCAGACCCAGGAGGGCCCACTAGAATAATATTAAACATAAATGAGCATCCGTTTTGATTAAAAAGTCAAAAATTAATATACAATTAAGTTGTTTAGCCACTGCACATTAAACACTCTTTTTCCCCTTCACTTGGCAAGGGCGGGGCTATTTTTTCTTTCTTTTGTATGGTAAACTTAATAGCGTCTGCTGCCGCTTTGGTACGTAAGTAATACATCCCTGTTTTTAGCCCCTTTTTCCAAGCATAAAAATGCATAGAGGTTAATTTAGCCATAGTTGCATCTTTCACATAGAGATTGAGGCTTTGGCTTTGGCAAATATAAGGTGCGCGATCTGCTGCCATATCGATAATCGACTTTTGAGGAATTTCCCAGACCGTTCTATATAGGTTTTTAATGTATTGCGGAATACAGGCAATCTGTTGAATGGAACCATTGCCCATCATCAACTCCTCTTTCACCTGTTCATTCCAAAGGCCAAGCGCGATGAGGTCCTCCAATAGGTATTTGTTGACCACAATAAACTCGCCAGAAAGCACCCTGCGGGTGTAAATATTGGCGGTATAGGGTTCAAAACATTCGTTATTTCCCAGTATTTGAGAGGTAGAGGCGGTTGGCATCGGTGCCACCAATAGGGAATTCCTTATCCCATGCACACCTATTTCCTTACGTAAATGATCCCAATCCCACCTGCCAGAGGCAGGTGTTACGCCCCACATGTCAAATTGTAAGATGCCTTGCGAAATGGGTGAACCAGCGTAGCTTGCATATACTCCCTCTTTTTGTGCCAAATCTTTAGAAGCCGTTAAGGCAGCAAAATAAATGGTCTCAAAAATTTCTTGGTTGAGCAGCCGTGCTTCTGGACTGTCAAAAATAAGTTTCATTTTCAGGAAAACATCTGCTAAGCCCTGTACCCCAATACCAATCGGCCTGTGTCTTAAGTTAGAGGTACGTGCTTCCGCTAAAGGATAGTAGTTGCGATCGATGATCTTGTTAAGATTTTTAGTGACCAGGTAGGTGACCCCATATAATTTGCTATAGTCGAAAGATCGATTGGCATCTACACACATCGGGAGTGCAATAGAAGCAAGGTTGCAAACCGCAATTTCATCCGGTGCAGTATATTCTATAATCTCTGTACATAGGTTACTAGACTTTATAGTACCCAAGTTTTTTTGATTAGACTTTTCGTTGGCTGCATCCTTATAGAGCATATAAGGGGTTCCGGTTTCTATTTGGGACTCCAGAATAGCAAACCAAAGTGTTTGTGCTTTGATAGAGGCACGTGCCTTGCCCTCTTTTTCATACTGTTTGTATTTTTGCTCAAATGCGGCACCATAGCAGTCCGAGAGCCCTGGTGCTTCGTTGGGGCAAAAGAGGGACCACATCTCATCTGCTTCTACACGTTGCATAAATAAATCTGGAATCCATAGCCCATAGAATAGATCCCGGGCTCTTCTTTCTTCTTTGCCGTGGTTTTTCTTCAACTCTAAAAAGTCAAAGATATCTGTATGCCAAGGCTCCAAATAGATGGCAAAACTACCTTTTCGTTTGCCCCCCCCTTGATCTACATAGCGCGCTGTCATATCAAAGTTTCGCAACATGGGCACAATCCCATTAGAAATCCCATTGGTCCCTCGGATATAAGACCCTGTAGCACGTATATTGTGAATGCTTAATCCAATGCCGCCAGCAAATTGAGATATCTTGGCACATTGTGTAAGGGTATTGTAAATACCTTCAATGCTGTCACTTTGCATTGTTAATAAAAAGCAGGAAGAAAGCTGTGGGTTGGGTGTACCTGCATTAAAAAGCGTAGGCGTGGCATGGGTAAACCACTTTTCAGACATGAGTTGATAGGTGTCAAGCACAGCGTCTAGGTTATCGCCATGAATGCCTACTGCTACACGCATCAACATATACTGCGGACGTTCCACAACTTTTCCATTTATTTTAAGCAGGTAAGAACGTTCCAATGTTTTAAAACCAAAAAAATCATAGGTAAAATCACGTTCATGTACAATGGCATTGTCTAAAGTTGCGGCATGGCTGGCAATAATTTTATAAACGTCGGGGGCGATAAGGGCAGCGTGCTGTCCAGTTGAAGGATTGACATAGGTATAGAGTCTTTTTATCGTGCTAGAAAAAGATTTACTCGTTTCTTTATGTAGATTAGAAATAGCTATACGTGCCGCTAAAATGGCATAATCTGGATGGTATACGGCCATCGTTGCTACGGTTTCTGCCGCTAAGTTATCTATCGCTGAAGTAGTAACCTGATCATAAATGCCTTCAATAATTTTTTTAACAATAGCTATGGTGTCAATATAATCCCTATTTAGCCCACAACAGAGCTTGTCTATCCTAGCGGTTATTTTATCGAATTTAACTGATTCTAAGCGTCCATCTCGTTTTATAACTAACATCTACTTTTTATAAATTTGTAACTATTAATGGGTATGATATATGATGTGATGTTAAGTTTACTACTACTTAACTGCTTACATAGTACCTAAAGCGGTACAAAGCTAACGGTTTTACTATACCTAACCCAGCCTTATGCCTTAATATTAACCTTCTAAAATCAGATAACTGTTGAGAAAATGGAAGCAATGCTTACGCTTTAACTTTCTGGTTGAGCCATTGATCCTTCTGAATGGTATACACAACAATATCCATATGCGTTCCGTGCATATTTTCTTTTTTTAATACCACATTAGGTTTTTTTAAACCTAAGCGTGTAGGTATCTTTTGACTCTGAATGTTTTCCACTGCACATCTAATAGCAATCACCTCTAGGTCTAATGCCTTAAATCCAATTTCAATAAGCTTGGAACAAGCAGATATAACTAGGCCTAAGCCTTGAAATCTTTCCCCTATCCAATAACCAATTGGTCATGGGATGCATCAATTTTATTAAAATTTATTATTCCAGACATTTCTTCTTTGTAAAATATACCAAACATAAATTTGGTACCCTTTTCAAGGGTATCCTTGGCGCTAGTGATAAAATGTAACGCATCACTTTGCCTTGTGCATCCATCCACCCACCAAGGTAGCCATTTTTTCAAGTATGATCTATTTTCATCTATTAAGGAGAAAAGTGCTGCTTCATGGGACTTATCTAATTGTTTAATCATTAAGTCTCCATTTAACACTACTGATTTTAGGAACCTTTGACAGGTTTTTCATTGCATGCATCTTAGCTTAACCTACAGGGTGGCGTTTAGTTTTTTTGTTTTTTAAAACTCCTCATCCAGCTTAAACCGTGCTTTTTCTTTATCCTCAGAGATGCTGCTCATCACCCCTGATTTTTGGTATTCACCTACTCGTTTTTCAAAGAAATTAGTTTTTCCTTGTAAGGCAATCATTTCCATAAAATCAAATGGATTGGTAACCTGATAGACTTTTTTACATCCTAGCTCTAGTAGCAACCTATCGGCCACAAACTGAATATATTGGGTCATCAGTGCTGCATTCATGCCAATCAGTTTAACCGGCAATGCATCAGATACAAATTCACTTTCAATGGCCACTGCATCCCTTATAATTTGCGCCACCTGTTCCTCTGGGAGTTTGTTTTTGATGTGTTGGTTGTAGAGCAAACAGGCAAAATCACAATGTAGACCCTCGTCTCTGGAAATCAATTCATTAGAAAAGGTGAGTCCTGGCATTAAGCCTCTTTTTTTAAGCCAGAAGATCGCACAAAAGCTACCAGAAAAGAAAATCCCCTCTACCGCTGCAAAGGCAATTAAGCGTTCTGCAAAGGAGCCTTTGCTGATCCAGCGTAGCGCCCAATCTGCTTTTTTCCCCACCCACTCAATAGTTTCAATGGCGTTAAATAACCTATGGCGTTCTTTAGGATCTTTTACATAGGTATCGATCAGTAAAGAATAGGCTTCAGAATGGATGTTTTCAATAGCAATCTGGAATCCATAAAAAAACTTGGCCTCTGTATATTGTACTTCATTGGCAAAGTTTTGAACCAAATTTTCATTCACAATCCCATCGCTAGCGGCAAAAAAAGCAAGCACATGGGTAATAAAGTGCTTTTCACCAGCCGTTAAGTTTTCCCAATCTTTTATATCCTGGCTCAAGTCGATTTCTTCTGCGGTCCAAAAACTAGCCTCTGCTTGTTTATAAAAGCTCCAGATGTCATGGTGCTCAATAGGAAATAGAACAAATCTATTTTTATTCTCTTGCAAAAGAGGTTCATCGGTATGGTTGTTCATCTGTTTTTTGGTTTTACACGTTTGGTAAGTAGCATGTAATGCAAGGCCATCAATTGATGTGTACAACAAACTTAGGTAAATGCAACCAAAGGTTCAATAGACTGCTTTCAAAACCGTATTGCTACCAGTCATTTACACATCGATTGGTGCGATCTGATTCGGTGTGCTACGCTGCACCTACATCTAGTATGGATGTAAGGTAACATTTCTATACATTAGGCTGGTTAAACATTTTGATTATTCATGAATAAAAATTATATTTAACCTTCCGATACCCTCTATGTAGGCTCAGTTTCATCATAGTTAGTTGTAAGTGGTTGGTATTTATTTAGCATTTTTATTCTAGCATTATGGCCGTTTCACAACTCTATTTGTATCTTTTTCTTATCGCTGGGGGCTTTATCTTTTTTTATTTCTTCCCAGTTGGTCTTTGGATTACGGCTCGTTTTTCCGGTGTGCAAGTTGGTCTATTTGAGTTGGTTTTTATGCGTATTCGTAAAGTGCCGCCTGCTGTTATTGTAGATGCGCTTATCGTAGCCACTAAGGCTGGCCTTCAGTTGACCCTCACCGAGGTTGAAACCCATTATTTGGCTGGTGGTCATGTGCCATCTGTTATTAAAGCACTTATTTCTGCAGACAAAGCCAATATTAGTCTTTCTTTTAAGCAGGCCACGGCTATTGATCTAGCCGGTAGAGATGTTTTTGAGGCGGTTCAAATTTCTGTTAATCCAAAAGTGATCAATACACCCTCGGTAGCAGCTGTAGCCATGGATGGCATTCAACTTATTGCCCAAGCAAGGGTTACGGTTAGGGCCAATATTCAACAATTGGTAGGGGGTGCTGGCGAAGAAACCATTTTGGCCCGTGTAGGGGAAGGGATTGTTACCTCGATTGGTTCTTCTAGGAGTCACAAGGAGGTGTTGGCCAATCCTGATACCATTTCACAGTTGGTATTGAATAGAGGCTTGGATGCCGGCACTGCTTTCCAGATCCTTTCTATTGACATTGCCGATGTTGATGTAGGTGACAACATTGGTGCTAAGCTTCAAATTGATCAAGCCAATGCAGACTTACGGGTAGCCGAGGCTAAAGCAGAGGAAAAGCGTGCTATGGCGGTAGCCTTAGAGCAGGAAATGAAGGCTAAATCTGAGGAAGCGAGGGCTCAAGTTATTTTAGCTGAGGCAGAAGTCCCACAAGCTTTGGCTGGTGCTTTAAGAAAAGGCCAGTTGGGTGTCATGGATTACTATCGTATGCAAAATATCAAAGCAGATACCCAAATGCGTAGCAGTGTAGCAACAGATGATATGCTGCCTAAGTGATAGGATCGGTAACCTGTTTAGTTTTTATTGCTATGGAGTGGTTTGCTTTTTGAATAGAGTTGATCCATCAACAGGCCTATACAGCACCCAACCATGGCACCTGCACAAATATCTAGTGGATAGTGCACCCCACCATATATTCGACCATACGAAACAATAGTAGCCCAGATAAAAAACAAGCCACTGTACTTGTACTTAGTTTTAAAAATGCGCCAAAAAAGCATCGCAAAGGCATATGTATTGCTGGCATGAGCAGATGGGAAACCATATAGGCCTTGATGTGTGCCTACAAGGTGGACCTGGGGAATAACATAGCAAGGTCGGTATCGTGCAAAAAAGGGTTTGAGCCATGTAGCAGAAGATTGATCTGAGAGCACAATGGTTAAGATAAAAAGCACCACACCATACCAGCCCAATGTATTTCTAATAAAAAATAGAAGAAAGATATAAAGCGGTATCCAAAAAAAAGTATCGGTTATCAGTGTAAAAAAATGATCTGTGACCGGATGATGCCCTTTGTTTAGCATAAGCAATAATGCTTGATCAAGTCTATGAATGGTGTGCATCATGGATAGCATATAAATCCAGCTAAGCTTTGGTTAGATGTTTAAAACGTTTACTTTGTAACCTAATGTAAAGAAAAATATATGCGTTTGCATGCGTGCAAACTTTAGAAAAAGGAATCTGTTCCAGTCACTCGTTTTTTATCAAGAAAAAAGTAAAAATAAAAACCCCTTGCGCAACTCCCTTTATCGAGGGTCATTATACCCTGGCACTTTACTTTCTATCCATACGAACCTAAAATAAGCAAAACCATCTCCTTGAGATATGCGCTATTAATCTTAGTAGCAGGCATTGATGTGCGTTTTTTTACAAATTTTCCAGGAGATGCGGTCTTCTTTTTTTAGTTCTAGCTATTGTTTCTTGGTGCATCCATTCCTGAATAGCTTGGTGGTTGCCAGAACATAATACATCTGGCACCTTTTTGCCTTCAAAATTGTAAGGTCGTGTATAGGCAGGTGGCGCTACCAAGCCATCTTGAAAAGAATCGGTCAGTGCAGAATCTGCATCTGATAGCACGCCCGGTATAACCCGAGCCATAGCGTCCGCCAAGATCAGTGCAGGCAACTCCCCTCCGGAAAGCACATAGTCGCCAATACTGATTTCTAGTGTAATAAAATGTTCCCGTATGCGTTCATCTATACCTTTGTAATGGCCACACAATAGTATTAAATGCGTTTTGAGCGAACATTTATTGACAAGGTCCTGATGCAGCGGTTCACCATCTGGCGCCATATATATCACCTCATCATAGCTTCTTGCTTGTTGAAGGGCTCTAATACAATTTGCAATCGGTTCTACCATTAACAACATACCAGCAGCGCCACCGTAGGGTTGATCATCGATTTTTCCATGCTTATATGGCGTATAATCACGCAAATTGTGTATATGAATCGCAAGGAGTTGTTGCTGTATAGCCCTTTGAAAGATAAAATGCTTAAGTGGATGCTCAAACCACTGAGGACAACAGGTAATGATATCAAGCCGCATGTAAGTAAGCCTAGCTATGTATAAATAAAGATATGTAGCGAGGAGGGGAGTTGAACCCCCGACCTTCGGGTTATGAATCCGACGCTCTAAACCGCCTGAGCTACCTCGCCATACATTACATTTAGTAGAGCCATATAGGTGTAGTACCTAAATTGTTGCTATATTTAGGGTAAAGTTAGGCACAAATTTATAAAAATGAACCATATCGCCATCAAAAAAATTGATAAACTACTATTACGTACCTTTATAACTACTTTTATCCTATTACTTGCGCTCGTATTATTTGTAATGGTCATACAAAGTTTCTTTGTCCTATTTAGTGATATGGCAGGTAAAGGCTTAGGGGTTGCTATTTATGCAAAGTTGTTGTTTTACTTATCGTTAAATACATTGCCTAATGTTTTCCCTATTGCTACTTTAGTCACCTCTCTTATTGTTTTTGGTAATTTTTCTGAAAGCTTTGAATTAACCGCTATGCGTTCTGTAGGGCTTTCGCTGCAGCGTACCCTACGGTTCCCCTTTATTTTTATTCTTTTTTTAAGTGCTGCTATTTTTTACTTTAAGGATTACATTTATCCAAATAGTAAGCATAAGATCTTTGCTTTAGTAGGTGATATATGCAAAAAAAAATCTGCTTTGCTGATTCAGGAAGGTGTGTTTTGTAACAACATACCAGGCTATAGTATTCGAGTGGATAAAAAACTAGGTGATCAAGGCATGGAAGGGATTATGGTCTATGATTATACTAAAAAATATGGAAGAGCGGTGATAACCATTGCAGAGAAGGGTAGGCTCTACACTACACCAAATGAAGCCTATTTGGTTATGGAGCTTACCAATGGTCATAATTATGTAGAGCCTTTGCCTCCTAAAGGTAACCATACGCATTCTGATCAAAAGTCCTCGTTTTATAGAAATCATTTTGCCACTCAAAAAATTAAGATTAGTTTAGACGCCCTTAAGCTTGGGCGTACAAATACTAAATTTATCCATGATCCAAGGACAAGAACCCGTCCACACCTCAAAAAAATGATTGAAGAAAAAGGGCAAGCAATCGTCCATCAGGAAGCGCATAGCAAAAGTATACTGACCCAACAGGCTATGCATTACCATTGCACCACAGCGCCTAGTACTCAATTGGATGACCAGCAGGCGGTAGAATCGGCATCGTATCAGCCAGCAGCAACGCAAAATACTGACTTTATATTGTTTAGAGACCAACTTATAGAAAAAAAACTTGATGCAAATACAACGTGTTATACCCAGCCCTATGGCCATACCTTACAAAAGCGTGTGGTTCGAGAAGCCTTAAGACGTATAAACAAAATAAAAGATACCATAATAGCACAAGAAGAGGATAAAACCCTACTAAGTGAAGCGTTAAATGAGGCGTTATATGAGCGAGCGCGTCGTCTGGCAGTAGCCATGCAGTGTGTCATTTTCTTTTTACTAGCTGCTCCCTTAGGCTGCATTATTAGACGAGGTGGCTTTGGGATATCTGTATGCATTAGCTTCTTTTTTATACTCCTAGAATATATTCTTACTATACTTGGAAGAGATTGGGCTATAGCAGGTACCGTTTCCACTTTTGTGGGCGTTTGGTTGTCTAATTTTGTATTGTTACCTTTTTGTGGCTTCTTTTTGGTCAAGGCTCAACAAGGTAGAGGATTATGTGCAACCAATTGGTATGCTTTTTGTGTGAAGATTAAAACAACTATGAAGCGAAACATGCATAGCGCATCAGGGGTATAAACTTGTCCTTTTTTTGTCCTAAAATAGAGTAATAAAATTACATTAAAGCATATATAATATATTTTTATATTTTATTGGTGGTATTTTTGTCAAATTTGATTAAGTATTGTACTTTTTTTGATCTTTCTAACTACATATATTAGATATATGGAGCAGTTCACAGAAAAACATAAAGGAAAAATAATCGAGGAAGCCATTAAAGAAACAGGTTACCAGATGAAAGCAGTAGCCAAGGGGTTGGGTATTGCGCGTAACACCCTCTATATCAGACTCAAGGAGGCGGATTTAGAAGATTCTTTTATTATCCATGTGAGCAACATCATACACTACGATTTTTCTAAGGTGCTTCCGGAGGTATACAAAAGAGTGGCAGCCCAAGTTGAACATCATCCTGAGCGTTTTTATCTAGATAAGTCTGTCGGTCGTAGATCATCTTATCTGCTTCCATACTATAATAGTGAATATAAAAACCCATACTTTCTTCAATTACAAACCTTAAATGGGAAATATGTAAGCCTTATGGAGGATTATCATAAGCTTTTGAAAATTTTAATGCTTCTAGCCAATAGTAATGAATTAGTAGGCGTTAAAAAAGATATTATGGAATTCCTAGAAAATGAGGAAAAAGAATATTAAAAAAAGCAATATAGCGTATAGTCTACACTACTTCTAAAAGCTCTATAATCCAGTATCTATTATCCATGCGAAGATTTGCTCTAAAGAGCAATGCGCATGATTTCCGTAACCGGTCATATGCTCTATTTATAGCAGTAGCTCGTTGGCTTTGATGCCGATGGTCTAAATGGCTTATGGGCGTTATCTCTTTAGTGTATTTCCATTTTTACCAGCACAATAAACCCAATATAACTAAGTTACAATTTTATCATGTTCGTACGTTTAACAATATTTACACAACATATGAGCATATCGTTAACAATTATCTAAACATATTTGAGTAAACATGGTTCTTTTTTGTTTTATTCGTAGTCATTTATATTGCAGTCATGGAACAACATAAAGGAAAAATAGTCGAAGAAGCCATTAAGAAGAGTGGTTTTCGAATGAAGGCATTGGCCAAGAAACTAGGTATTGCTCGTAATACCCTGTACACCAGACTGAAGGAAGCAGATATAAAAGATGCGTTTATTATAGAGATTGGTAAGGTCATACATTATGATTTTTCTAATGATTTCCCGGGTATATATGGCGAAAATGGCAGAGAAGAGGATACTGAGTCTAGGCGTTATGCATCTAAGGAAGATACGTGTCAATATATCGATGAGACAAGTGCGAGGGATCCATATTTTGTTCAGCTTCAGTTGTTAAATAAAAAATATTTAAAGCTGATGGAAGATTACAATAAACTTTTAAAAATGTTAATTGTATTGGCTAATGATAATGAATTAATGGGTATTAAGCAGGAGATTATGGCATTCATAAAAAATGAGGAACAAGGAGCCTAAGGGGGGGGTATTTGACCAATGGTGTCCATTTAAGGCATAAATGTTAGGTTGTTAAATAGAACAGTATTGGTGCCTATTTACGACACTGGTTCGTAAGGCATTTTTATTTTTGTATCTGTTCACGCAATGGTGTCAACCTAAGCGTTTTTTCTTTTATTTTCAAATAAAAGCATCTATTCTTGCCATGGGTTAGTAATGAATTTTGTCCCACTTTTTTCTTGATAAAAAAGTGTGCAAAAATCAAGCCCTCGGCAAAAAGCTATTGAAAGTGTCATCTTACAGATGGAAAAACAGAAAGCGCCCCTTTGGGAGCTTCAAAGGAAACTGTTTTTCCAAATCATTTGTAAGCTGCCACTTTCTATACCGCGACTTTTTACAGGGACGTTCTTCTTTTAATGTAAAAAAACAATGACTGGAACAGATACCTATTTGCTTCCATTTCGTCAAGTTAAGGCGCTAATGGCCGCCGATAAAAAAACTTGGCGGACATGAGCAGCGGCGTATACGCATTAGCCATTTCTATCTCTGTGTTAGAATAGATGTCTCTGTTACCTAAGCAGAGAGAGTCACCCCTTCCCACTCGGCTTCAAAACCGTACGTAACAGTTTCCCGTTATACGGCTCCTCTATAAGTTGGGGTTTGTCATACATACTTCTCCATGTAAAACATCTTGAAACTTAGTAAATTTACTTTCATAGTTTGTGGTATTGATTATATCCATTTATACCTAACATTTTGTTGGTCCATAATATAACCACTACTCATAACTTTACTTTCCAAATTATAGTGTTTACGTCTGTATATCCTGAGTATTACCTCAGTCTTTGGCTTCTTAAACAATCCTTCCATATATGGTTCACCTAACCAAAGGTTCTGACCTAGAAAAGGCCAATATTAAAGCGATGAGAGATTTTTTTATGACTTTAAAGTCACTAAATGAATACTTTCAACTCACCCTTATCACAGGGGTTAGTAAGTTTAGTTTATCTGATCTGTTTTCAGGGGCTAATCATTTAGACGATATTACTATTTCCAAAGATGCTGATGCCATGTTTGGATATACGCAAGAAGAGATCCTAACCATATTCTCAAAAAACTTACAATATTTTGCTAAAAAATGGAGTATAAAAGAAAATAAAAAAGTCACTAAGTCAGAAGTTATGAGTGGCATTTCGACTTATTACAATGGTTATAAGTTCCATCAAGATGGTGTAAGTGTGTATAATCCCTGGTCTACGTTAAAGTTTTTAAACAGTAGTGAACTAGAAAACTACTGGTACGAATCAGGCAGCCCAACTATCCTCATTAACCAGATGCTGGCAGACCCTGATAGATTTCAGTTAGATGCATTACCTATTGATGCCTATAGAAATCAGTTAATGTATACAGGCAGCAGGAATGAGATTAGTTTAAAAGCCCTGATGTTTCAAGCCGGCT
Organism: Candidatus Cardinium sp. TP; assembly: GCF_025215055.1. GTDB lineage: Bacteria > Bacteroidota > Bacteroidia > Cytophagales > Amoebophilaceae > Cardinium. Next base: position 292 of record NZ_JANAVR010000003.1, on the reverse strand, counting down.
ACCTAATAATAGATAGTTATGAGCCATCTACAGGTGTTTATAAGCTCAAGTTTCCTAATCAAGAAATAGCAAAAGCTTTTCATCAAACGATCCAAGATAGCTTAGAGCGGCGTGTTAAAGACTATTTTCTATCCATACAAGAGCAAATCACAAGCGCTTTGCATGTAGTAGTCAAGATTTAATCTGACAGGCAGTAAAAATTTAAGTATTAAAGTTGTCCGTTAAGTTAAATGTGTCAGTTAGGTTGTTAAGATAAGCGATTTGATTATTTTTTTCAAAGACTAATTTTTTA
>NZ_JANAVR010000029.1 GCF_025215055.1 Candidatus Cardinium sp. TP | reverse complement strand
AATTAGTCTTTGAAAAAAATAATCAAATCGCTTATCTTAACAACCTAACTGACACATTTAACTTAACGGACAACTTTAATACTTAAATTTTTACTGCCTGTCAGATTAAATCTTGACTACTACATATTAATGTCTCCACTATTGACCTTATCCTCTTGTAAAGTTGTAACACCTGTATAGGTAAAAACCTTCTTAGGGTCATAATGGGCTTTAAGTTGCGCCTCTAGGTATTCTACATGCTTTATCGATTTACAGATAGCCAATACGGCTCGACCTTGTTTGGCATGGTGCAATAAGTGGTATAGGATAGCTGGACACCAATCTTTCTCCGCTACTACTATCGGTCTAAGCGCTTTGCATAAGTAAGGTGTATGGCTATTGTCTTGAATTTTAATGCGTTGATAGGGCGGGTATTACTACAAAGTCTACGCCGTATAGCGCTTCTAGAAAAGAGCGAGTAGCAGCTTGGCCTAGTGTACCGGTGAGACCATAGAGCGCTTTACCATAGCGTTTGAAAAATCCTATGTTTGAAAAAGCATTCGTGGATATGCTTTCGGGGTCTACCGATAGCCCCTCTTTTATCTGTAAGAATTGGCACAAGCCATCGCTCCAAACTAGGTTGGGCTGTAATACCCCTGTTTGGTTATATTGAACCGGGACAATCCTGTGCTCTTTTGAGACAATATAATGTCTCTTTTTTTGGTAATCGTATAGCGCACTGAGGCAATGCTGAATCCAACTAGGAAGCTGGATGCGGGCAAACTGACGCAGATGATCTGGCATATCTAAAATCGGCGCACGTTGACTCCATGGTAGGTCGTGCAGTGCTTCAACAAGCTGATCCCGGTGTTGTATTGCCGCTTGAGCAGTGCCACTTTGCTCCTTAATAGATTTTATTTTTTGCTCTAATTGAGCAATCTCAGATCGCTTCTTGAAATGTTCTTTGTATTCCTGGGCTTCAGTAGGGTCTAACTTTCTAAGCAGTTGCTCTAGATAGACTCTAGTCATGCGAGTGATAAAGCTTCTTTTGTCTTCTTGTATAGGTATAACACTTGTATCAGTGGTTATATCACTAGCTGGACCTATGGAATCTTTTGCTGTAAAATAGACTTGCCCTTTATACTCGAACATATGATCTATCATCCATTGTATATAGTGCCAGATGGTACCTAATGGTAGTTTTAGGTGATCCATACCTGGATGGCTCGAGCCAAGGCGTACGCTATGGGAACGGTTATCAAACAGAAGACTGTCTACTTCATCTACTAAGACTATATCATAGCCACGGTCACCTCTAGTATTTTCTCCTAAAAATTCTTGTCTTAAAATATCTGCCTGAAAATCACTAGCCGTTCCATATACGATTTGATGCTTATAGACAGCTGCTTTATTACTCGATGGACTGTTTTCTGATACGCTTAAATTGAGTAGTTTAAAGAAGCCACTTTTTTCTTTTACTTCTGGTATGGAAAGCTCGGTAGAGGTAGTGATAACATCTACTTGTTTGCCTTGTAAGCCATGAATAGCCGCTAACATAGCCACAATTAAAGACTTGCCTTCGCCGGTATTGATTTGAGCCAAACGACCCTTAGCATAAGTAGGATGTAACAGCGCTAATAAGGCTAACAGTTGCGTAGGCCTAGGGCTAAAGGGATAGTGTAGCTTGACGGCATGTTGGACAGCTGCTACCAGTTCTATCTCTAGGACTGGCTGGTAGTGAGATTGCACATAGGTGGCCCAATCTTTTATCTCTTCTTGGTTCCATTGGGCAATAGGTTTTTCCTTAAAGTCAAGGGAGGAGTCTTGCAGCATACGAGCGGGAGATTGGTAGGATGCTTCAATAGCCTCATATTGTTGCTTGAGCTGTTCATAGGCAGCTCAAGGGGGTGCAACTGCTACATCGGAAGCTGGAATTTGTTGTAATTCACCTACTTTAGATAGATCTACAGCTTGATTAGCCGAATCTTGTAGCGTTGTTAATCCTTTTTCCCTAGGGGCATGGTAACAATGATCTATGCGCTGTTGTTTTTGTTGCAATAAGTTGCAGTCCATGATACGAGGAATAGGTGAGAAATCACTACGCTTGCCATAGACTATATTGCTTTTACAACTGGATAAAGAAGCTATGCCATCTCTTTTGGTAGCAGTTAGGTCAAGTATCTTAAATAGAGGTAGGTAGGATAAGATGGCTGATTCTGAAATAGACCATTCCTTAGAATCGGTTACCAACGATACTTGACCATTTTGTAAGGCACAGATAGCAGCTAAGCAAATTACTACTAAGGGATCTTTTGAACGCTCGATTTTAGACTGTTTACAGAAAGGGAAAAGCCTGCTTAATAGATCTAGATGTTGGCTTTTGGTCAGGCCAGTATTGTTAGATAGGCTAGCCGCTTGGTTAATCCCGTAAATAACCTCTGATATAGTATGCGCACCAAATAGGCTTGATCCCTTACCCTTTATCTCTTGTGACCACCTAGTTAAGGCTGATGGACTATATGGATCCAATGGTTTATGGTAGAGGTACGTAACGTGGGTTTCAACTTACAAAAGCTATCTAAAACTTCTTTATAGAGGCTATAATCAGAAAAATTCGTGGCATCTTCTTGCGATAGGTGTTTTATCTTTAATCTGATTGGTTTTTGGTTTTCTTCTAATTTGAATAGGTCTACTTCTAAAACCTTGATTTGGTTGAATAACGCTGCTGAAGCAGCTTCATACGATTCTTTTTTTACTTTATAGCTAGTTGTTAGATTTGACCCTGTTTTGGATAACGTATTCAGCTTATCTTGTAACTTTGCTAATTTTGATGGTTCTTTTGGTTGTTCGGTTTGCAGGGATGGAGGGGTAGATGTATCCGCCTTCTCTCCCAGTTGCGCTTCTGATTTCTTGACCGCTGCTTCTTATTTTTTTAAATTTTCTTCATTCTCTTTTACTAACTTATCTATTTCGATGCTCAGCGCTTTTTTTTCTGCTTTTAATGCGGCTGATTCGTTTTTATAAGCTTGATTTTCAATATTAAAACACCTAGATAAATCCAAGTATTTTGATTCTGCTTTTTTGATATCCTCTCTTAACCCACGCGCTCTAGTTTCTAGGATAGCTAACTCTTGTTCATAGCCATTTATTACTGAAATCAACTGAGCCTTAATAGCTGGTTTTAAGTTTTCTACTACCTGGTGGGTTAATACTTTTTCTATGGTTATTTTTTTTAGGTAGTGGGAAGATGCAAACGTATGATCTGATGAGGGGGTGTTATATAGCATAGAAGGGGCTGATGCAACCATCTGCGCTATCAACGCTTCTACACTATAGGGTGCTGCAGCTTGGAACAGTTTACCGGTGATGCATTGGTCAGCTTGTGCGACCCACTTAGAAGGCATTTCTTTTAATAATGCATCGAAAAGGAAAGCAGTGATCTCTTCTTTGATCTGGTAGTTATCAATAAGAGCTAGGAGCTCTATAAAAATAGAAGGGTGTTGAACGATTGAATGGCTACGGCTATAGATAAACGATTCTAAAGATGGTGCAATCGTTGGCGCTTGTTTAATGCAATTATAAAGGATAGGCGCTATGGCATCCGATGCGCCAGCCTCTATCTTAGATAGATGCATAAGAGACAATTCGCAGCAAAGGGCGGTAAGCCATTGATACGATTTACTTTTGGATAGGGATAGGGGAGCATCTTGCTCATAAATAATTGACGATACAATCAATTCTGGAACTTTTCGCTTGGATATAAGTTCTAAAAAGTTGAGTAAAGATGGGAGATCATCCTCGTCTTGTATAGCTGATAACAAGCTGGGGATAAAGGATGGACTTAGATGCGTACGGGACAACGCATCGGTTAACTGGCTACAAGCTTCTGGGGAGGAGGCAAAGTGGGGAAGACTGCTTACTTGGTCTGATAACCAGTAATGTTTTAGATGGGTCAATTGATCGGGTTGTGCGCTACATACCATATCATAGCCGGTTTGCCCCGTAGATGAAACGATTGCAAGGATATGGGTTAGTTGCAGAAGGGTAAGATCAGCGCTTTTCTTGGCTTCCCATAGGGCATGAAGTAGTTCGATTTGTTGATCTTTTGTGTAGCACTGGCTAAGATGGTTCCAATGGCTATTGAAGTGCGCTAGGGTAATAGGATCTGCCTTACCAGAGGGATCTTGAATAAGCTCTTGCACTAGACTACGGACTAGCCACTCTGAACTAGGGTAATCTTTTATAATATCGGCATATAACTGACCACCACCGACAAGATGGTCTATAAAGCCTCTCTGGAGCTCAGGAGGGGCGTTTTGGATAAGATTACCTGTATCATTAAGAAATAGCAGGTATGCACTCGGAGATAGGTGAAGGCTATAATAGGTCAACAAACGGGTAAGGGGGGATGGATCAGCTAAAAGAGAGGCTTTAACGGAGTAAGCACTCAAAATTTTATCTAGACTAGCTGATTTTTTTAGAGGAATAGAATCAGATATAGGCGCTAGAGCGGATAAATCTTCTAGGCTAGCCGAAGAATAAATAGAAAAGGTACCATCAAAATCCGAATCCTCTGATATATCTTCTTGGCAGTCATCGCTGGATAGGCCGCTGTCACTACTTGTGCAAAAAGTAAGGAGCTGTTTGTAGTGGCTTACAGAAACAGGAGGGGACAACCCAACACTAAGCGGAAGCGCAGGATCGATAGTAGGGTCTGGACAATCATCTGAGAAAATGCTAGCTGCTTCCATAGGTTGATCCCAGGGCGTTTCTAAATGAGCGTAACTATTTTCCGCAGATTCGCTCGTGGTGGTGGTAATAGTTGCTTGAGCTATGCTTTCTTTCAAAGTAACTTCTAGCTCTAAATTAGCTATAAACTTGTTATATAGAACTTTTGTCTCATCTAAGAATGATTGGTGGTATATGGCTTGCTTTTTAGCGGCCAATGCTTCTACAAGTGCAAGAGAGCGTGCTGTACGTTCCGCTCTTTTCTTTTGGGAATAGGCTTTGAAAGAGGCTTCCTCTTGCATAAGATATTCTTTTAGCACCTTACGCTCGCTTGTTAGTGCTTCTAGCTCTTCCTTTTGATAACGAAGCTTATTCCTAGTTTGGCGCTCTTGGTAGAGTTGTTGCATTAATTTTTCCTTTGCACTACAAACTCCATAATTATATTTATTACAATGGGCCCCACAACAACTACACAAATGAGCCCCACAACCATAACATGGCCATGTGAGATACTGACACTTAGAACATTGCGAGCCTCCCTTTAAGCCAAGTGACCCAATATAAACCATAGGTCTATCATTATTTGTGGATAAGAGATGAATATGATGAGACTGATAAGATGGGGATTTAGTGACAAAATCTTCTAGGCGGTAGCCTTTTTCGAATCTAACAGCTGCTGCATAGGAACGGCTTAGTCCAGGAAAACGATTATCGTGAACCATGGCTTTCAATCTAGCTCCATCGGGTTCTAATACAATCTTATAACCTGGATCTTTGAAAAAGGTATAGCTAAAAGCTGATGATGCTGAGGAGGGTGTAGTGCTGCTAGCTCCTTGGGGAAGCGGAATAGGAATAGAAGCGGTATGGCCAACCCTACAAATGGCAGAAGAAGATGTTGAAACAGAACTAGAAGAACAACAAGGACTAAACCTAGCCCTACGTAAATAACCTGTGGTACCGCAACTCGTTAAGAGCTGGCCTAACAATAATATATGCGTAATCAAACGTTTACAGGGAAAGTAAACCATGACTTTTTAATTCAAATAAACTATAACGCGTAACTAGACTTTATAAATAAACTAGTAAATAAAATAATAGAAAAATAGATTTCTGAATTAAAAAATTTGTAATAGTAAATATTTTAATGCAATCGGAAATAAAAATTAAACTTTAAAATCGGTGTGTTTTCAGAAACTTTTTCCATCAGCGCTTGATTTTTTGTTATTTTCTTATCAAGAAAACAACTCCTTTTACTAAAAAATGATAGATACAGACATCTTATCTTTTGAAAAATTCCTTGCAACTACGTACCTTAGCATAGTGCATGTTTATTTAAAACAGTTGTATCTAACCGCTTATGTTACATTTTAGATTATTTAACCAGCTGATGCGTGTAAAAAAAGTCCCCTGGATCAGCTATCTATTGGGTTGTATATTATGGGCGCCTAGTGCCCGCGCCATGCCAGAAGCAACGGGGGATTGTGTTATGGAACATGTAGCAGATGCACATAGCTGGCATTTTGCCACTATTTCGGACAAACATATTGAACTCCCATTGCCCATTATACTCTATTCTTCAGATAGAGGCCTAGAGTGTTTTTCTTCTGCTCGTTTTTATAATCCGCACCACCAACCTACGGACTATCATGGCTACCGCCTGGTGTATCAAAAAATTCATTGTGTAGATCCCAATAGATCTGTTTTAGATCTATCGATTACCAAAAATATAGCGGCGATGTTTGTAAGCATTGTACTACTCGTCAGCGGGCTGCTATGGACCGCGCGACACTATAGGCACGCCCCCCTTACACCCCCCAAAGGGTGTTTTGCTTGTATAGACCTGATCATCTCCTTTGTAAAAAATGAAATTGCCCTGCCTAACATAGGCAAGCAGCACCATTCAAGATTTTTACCTTATCTATTAACCATTTTTTGTTTTATATGGCTCAATAATCTTTTAGGGCTGTTGCCAGGAGGAGCCAATGTAACAGGCAGTATTTCCGTCACCTTAGTGCTAGCGGCTTTTACTATCCTAATGACCATTTTTAATGGCAACAAACACTATTGGCGTCATATATTTAAGCCAGAAGGCGTACCCAGTTGGTTATTGCCCATTATGATTCCAGTAGAAATATTGGGCATTCTAACGAAGTTTTTTTCCCTTATGGTGCGGTTATTTGCCAATATCACAGCAGGCCATATTATCTTATTAAGCATTATAGGGCTTATTTTTAGTATGAAAAGTACCTGCATAGGCTTTGTGGTCAGTGTACCTTTTGGTACTTTTATGTTTTTACTAAAATTGCTCGTTGCATTTTTGCAAGCCTATGTGTTTACGCTACTTTCTGCCATTTATTTGGGGCAGGCGGTTGATGAAGGCAGCCATTAGCATGGTTAATTTGCCGAGTTTTTATGTATATTTACCTATCATCTTTAACGATTAAACGAAAATTTCTATGTTAGATATAAGTTTATCATACGCTGGTGCCAGTATTGGTGCAGGTATTATTGCCTTAGGTGCAGGTATTGGCGTTGGAAAAATTGGATCCGCAGCTATGGAGGCGATGAGTAGACAGCCAGAAATGAGTGCAAAGATTCAAACAGCCATGATTATTGCTTGCGCACTGGTTGAAGGTGTGGCACTTTTTGGTGTGCTGGTTTGTCTCTTGATAGCTACCAAGTAATATTGTTTTAGTCAAATCGAATCGCCTCTTTGCCCACAACACTAGCTGTTATGACGCTAATAACACCCGATTTTGGTATTATATTTTGGCAAACTACTACTTTCTTAGTGGTCCTGTTCGTATTATCTAAATTTGCCTGGAGGCCTATCTTAGAAGTAGTCAAAGCACGAGAGGATGCCGTAGCGCATGCTATAGATACCATCACTGAGGCACAAGCATGCATGAAGCAAGTAGAGGATGATCGCGCTAGATTAATAGGGGAAGCAGAGTTGGAACGTGCGCGCATTATTGATGCGGCATTGGCCACCCAGCGGGAAATCATTGACCAAGCCCATCAGGAGGGCTTAGCTGTGAAAGAACAGTTGGTTACACAAGCTAAAATTGAAATCACTAGAGAAGAAGCAAGGGCGCTGGAATCAGTAAAAGCCCATGTTGGTTCATTAGTCGTTCAAGTGGCTGAAAAGCTATTGGTCAAAGAGCTCAGTCAAGATGCATCCCAATGGGAGTTCATAGAACAATGCACAGAAAAACGATCTACTTAGTGCAGACAACCGCCTAATCTATGTTTAAAAACAAAAAGATAGCAGCACGGTATGCTAGCGTTTTTTTAGCCCAAGCTATTCAAAGTGGTATAGTGAAACGCATCCATAGTGACCTCTCTTTTTTGCACCATCAGTTTAGGGAGCATCCTATATTAGATAACATACTCAACAATCCTACCATACCCCATGCTGGAAAACGAAAACTACTGCAAACAATAGGCAACGAGGTGCTCAGCCCTATGGTGTGGAGATTGCTTGAAATACTTATTGATCAACATCAAATCGGTTTACTAAAGGAAATTTTAACCGCCTTTTCCGTCGCCTATCACCACCATATGGGGATTCAATTTGCCCTTGTAACGACTGCTGTTGCTCTACCAGAAGCTTTGATCAAAAAATTAGTAGAAGAGGTAAAAAGGTGGGTGCCCTGTAAGGAAGTGCGCATGAAGCAACAAATTGATCTCTCTATTATTGGAGGCTATATCCTTCAAATCGGTGGATTAAAGCTAGATAAAAGTATCAAACATGGTCTGCAGGCACTACAAAGCGTTTTACATTAGGTATTATAGCACGCTCATGCAAACGCTTTATGCCTTTCTAAGGAGCAGACAAAATTATAATGGAACAAATGGCACAAATAAATACAGATGCGGTTACTGCAATACTCAAAACACAACTAGCCAATTTTAAAACAGAGGCCGAACTAGCAGAAACAGGTATAGTGATTCAATCTGGTGATGGTGTAGTACGCATCTATGGGCTCAGCAATGTACAAGCCGGGGAGTTGTTGTCTTTTGCAAATGGATGCAAAGGATTGGCATTAAACCTAGAAGAGCATATGGTAGGTGCGGTGATCTTAGGTGAGGCCAATGCGATTAAAGAAGGGGATGTGGTTACCAGAACCAAACATGTCACTTCCATTCAAGTAGGTGAAGGGCTGCTAGGCCGCGTGGTGGATACCCTTGGCCATCCTATAGATGGGAAAGGCCCTATAGTGGGGGAAACATTTGAAATGCCCCTAGAGCGCAACGGTCCTGGTGTCATTTACCGTCAACCAGTAGATGCCCCCCTCCAGACCGGTTTAAAAGCCATCGATGCCATGATTCCTATTGGCAAAGGCCAAAGGGAACTGATTATTGGGGATAGGCAATCTGGCAAAACCTCCATTGCGATAGATACCATTATTAATCAACGTAGGTTATTTGAGAAAGGCAAGCCTATTTATTGTATTTATGTAGCCATTGGTCAAAAAGCATCTGCTATAGCGGGTGTAGTCGAAACATTGACCCGACAAGGTGCCATGGCCTATACTATTATTGTAGCTGCCCCCTCTTCTTCTTCCGCGCCTATGCAGTCTTTTGCCCCTTTTGCAGGCGCAGCTATTGGTGAGTTTTTTAGAGACACGGGAAGAGATGCACTCATCATCTACGATGACCTTTCCAAACAGGCCGTTGCGTATAGAGAGTTGTCGCTATTATTGCGCAGGCCACCAGGCCGAGAAGCCTTTCCGGGGGATATTTTTTACCTACACGCGCGCTTATTGGAGCGTTCCGCGCGCATTATTGCTGGTGATGATATGGCCGCCTCTATGAATGACATTCCACCTGCTTTAAAGGGCAAAATAAAAGGGGGTGGGTCGCTTACTGCCTTACCGATTATAGAAACCCAAATGGGTGACGTATCTGCCTATATTCCAACCAACGTTATTTCCATTACGGATGGGCAAATCTTCTTAGAAATGAACTTATTTAATGCAGGCATCAAGCCAGCTATTAATGTGGGGATTTCTGTATCTCGCATTGGCGGTGCGGCACAAATTAAAGCGATCAAAAAAGTAGCCGCCACCTTAAAATTAGATCAAGCTCAATTTGCTGAGCTAGAAGCTTTTTCAAAATTTACCTCTGATTTAGAAGCTACTACTAAGAAAGCTATTGAAAGAGGGCGTAAAAACCAAGAACTACTCAAACAAAACTTACATGCCCCTATGGCGGTAGAGGAGCAAGTGGCTATTTTATATATAGCCATGAATGGCTACTTGGATGATGTTCCATTGGATCAACTTAAAATATTTGAGCGACAATTTTTAGAGTTACTCCGTGCCCAACATCTTACTATGCTGGAAGCTATTGCAAGAGGCGAATGGGGAGACCCCATCATTGAGGTATTGGTAGCGGTAGCCAAACCGCTCCTCATAAGGTATAGTGCTTAAAAAGGTATTTTTAGCCATTTATATTTTTTCGATAAAAAAGAAAGCAAAGCAACCCAATTACTATGGCACATCTTAAAGAAGTAGTAGATCGCATCAATTTGATAGCCTTTACCCAGCAAATTACCAAAGCGATGAAAATGGTATCTGCTTCAAAATTGCATAAGATCCAACAGGTGCTACTACCTCTAAAAGAATATACCACGCAATATAGCCTATTGTTGCATGAGGCATTACAAAATAGAGCTACTCCCCCTGCTTTAACTAAACCAAGCAACGAGCAGCGGCTATTAGTGGTGGTAGTGGCTGCCCATCGAGGCTTGTGCGGTGCATTCAACAAAAATGTACTCAAAGCAGCTTATGAACAGATCACTAAACAAGCAACCGCTACCACTGTAGAGGTGCTGGTTATTGGCAAAAAAGCTGATCAGTTTTTTAAAAAGTATAATCTTCCGGTTATAGATGACTATGTAGCGTTGCTAGAAAAACCGCTTGACCAGGCTAGTGCTACGCTCACTACCTATTGTATAGACGCTTTTCAGAAGGATAGATATACGGAAGTTATATTGGTGTATACTGCTTTTAAAAATTCCGCCAAACAAGAGGTAGCTATAGTTCCTTTCTTGCCTTTTTTTCCGCAGATGGTCGCACAGGAGCACCCCTCCCCTACGCAGCCACTGTATTACATTTATGAGCCCTCCCAACAGCTGCTTATAGAAGCGCTTATTCCTAAGATCTTGCAGCATAAGATCATGCATATGCTGGTTGAATCCAGTGCCAGTGAGCATGCTGCAAGAATGGCCACTATGAGCCAAGCCACTGACAACGCAGATGAGCTTTTAAAGGTACTGCGTATCAGTTATAATAGAACTAGACAAGCATTGATCACCCACTCGCTAGCAGAGATTACAAGTGGTGCAGAAGCTTTAGCAGAGTCGTAAGGTGTGGAGTTACACTTTTTTGCTTGATCAAGCGATTAGTGTAATGCGTAACTGTGGTCAGAAAGAAGGGTGGAAAGTAGCATGTCTACATTAGCTTACTTGCTTTTTATTAAATAATTTAATAAAACTGCAGGAACTATGTATGCTACAATTCATACCTGTCCTTATATTTCTGTTTTTATTCAAAAATTCATCATGAAAAAATATTTAGTTTTGTTACCGTTTATCGCATCCTGTAGTGGATTAGAACGGGATGATGTGGGTCATACAAATGGTCAAACCCTAGAAAATATCAATCAGCAAGCGTTATCTTGCACGCAAGAACCTGATAATAACAGGCAAGATAAGCTGCGTTTACAAAGTGTATGTATTGACAAAATAGTCTCGCATTTTACTAAAATTATTTTACTTTCTGGTAACAGCACAAAAGCGTATGCAGATATCAAGTCCTATTTGCACAAATCTATACTGCCATTTTTATTCCGATGGAAGTATATTTACTTTAAAAGAAGACGAGGGCGCTTTACAAGCGGCAAGAAAAGTCTGGAAACAAGATGATACAATTTTTACTGACCAAGGTATTCTAAAAGATAAATATAAAAATAGCGTACTTAATGATAATAAATTCAATAATATTCCTTATAAAACAAGAGATATCATATTATCTACCTTGCAGAAAACTGAATCTGTCCTATCTATAGATATAAAACCAACAGACGAATCCGTGGAACGGCGTGAACGCGCTACTGGTGAGGATCTAAAATTAAAGGATATAGTATCAAATGAAAAATTTGTAGACAATAAGTTTAACGTACTAAAAGAGTGGATTAAAAATCCTAAAAACTTTCATAATTCTGATGAACGGGATCGGTTTCTTAACAAATGGGTTATTTGTAATAAAGATAAGTTCACTATACAACATCTGTATGCTGCAATAGATATGCACTGGACAACATTAGTTGTACTAGTTAAGATTTAATCTGACAATTATTAACTTTGTACGGATATAAATTATACCTATTATGAACTTACATCAAAAAATCATTAAACCGAAATTAGGCTTATTGGAACTGGCAAAAAC
>NZ_JANAVR010000028.1 GCF_025215055.1 Candidatus Cardinium sp. TP | reverse complement strand
AAAATTAGTCTTTGAAAAAAATAATCAAATCGCTTATCTTAACAACCTAACTGACACATTTAACTTAACGGACAACTTTAATACTTAAATTTTTACTGCCTGTCAGATTAAATCTTGACTACTACACATTAAACTTAACTGACAACTTTAGACACTAAATTTTTATTGCCTGTCAGATTAAATCCTAACTACTACAATTGATAAAATATTAACCATTTCTATACCCTATATGAACTATTTTTCCTAGTACTTTAATCAAGTGTTTAATCTTATGTAGGATTAGTATGTAAAATTTGATTACATATATTTTCCATTTCTGCTAACCAGGTTAAAACATTATTTTTTTCGGACCATGGAATATAAAAGTCCATGGTATCTTTGGCTATTCTTTTTTGGTCTTCTAGTTTTCGTGCAGCTATAGTTCTTAGATTATGCAGCCTATCGGCTAGCTTAATCTGAACGACACGTATGTCTTTGCACTTATTTAGTATACTTTGATTATCTGACTTATCTAATTCCCATCGCAACCCATAAGTATTATAATGCGTCACCATGTCTACGATATAAGCCACTTCCATTCCATATAGTAGTTCTATTTGCTCTAATGTAACGGTTGTATCCTCTACTATATCATGCAATAGAGCAGCCAAAATGGTGTCAGCATTCTTTGTAGCTTCTAATACAAGCTTAGCTACCCCCATAGGATGGGTATAATAAGGATCACCTGACTTACGTATAACATTGCCATGTGCTTTCTTAATAAATTGAATAGTATCTTGTACCTTTTGCTCAGTTAAAGTTGTGTTACTTACCAATAGACTAATAAGCTCCTTTTCTTGAGCTAAACTTTCATTAGTTTCTGCTACCTTATTAGATAAGTCATCAGTATGGTATCGTTTAAACTGCATAACTTTTTTACCATCAATAGGCAATATGTAGAGACAGGTTAAACTAGTTTCAGTTTCTATAATTTGTATATATCCTCCATGAGCTTTTGCAATTTGTCTACTTTCTTCTTGATACAGATTATTAATGGTCTTAGGTAAATAGCCTGAAGTAATTGCGTCAGTAACTACATAAGTAGGTGATATATTTAGCCTATCTGTATCTGTAGATATAGTAAAAGCGAGTGCCGATAATATCGGAGCTTTTAATTGCTTCTCTTGCGTACTATGTATGGATACATGATTAATCTTAGGAAAAGGGTAAGATAACAATGTGTCTGAAATAGTTAAATAAATGGTATGATCTATGGTATATTTTCCCTGGCATAGGTTTAAAAAATTTATAGTTAATAATCTTTCAAAAGTAGTGGGGGCGGTTAATAAATATTTTTCTTTTGTTTTTTTCATTAAAAGCAACTGTATCGGTATATCTAGTTTCCTAACCGTTTCATAAGCTTTTAGGATCAAACGCTCTATATTAACTTTATGGATAGATTTTGAATCTAACGTATACGTATGTTCTTCTTTAGCCCTTTTTAATAAGGATTGCCTAAATACATATAACTGTTTCTGGTATTTCTGTATAGGTAGGTTTTCTGCATAAGTTCCCAGTTCATCAGCTATATCTTGCAGCACTTTTCCGCTATAGGTAGGATCTAATCGGTGCCAGTTTTCTTGATTATGTAGGGAAGCTAGCGCATATTGCTGATCACAGCTTCTAGTTAACGCTATAGTTTGTAATTGTATGTTAGCTTTATTCCTTAAATATCGATAGACTAGGCAACTTACTAAAATGGTTAAGCCTATCATTGTTTCTGTAGTTATCCATTCTTTACAACTTACAAGATCTAAATAAGGAGGTATCCATCTATATATCAATAATACGACAGATAACATTACTATTGTTATAGCATATGGTAGCAATAGACTACTTATACCTATATTTACTATAAACAGTGCGCAGGACATAGGTACAAAATAGCTTAATTTCATATAGGTGATTCCGGAAATAAAAAGGGATATATATAACAATATAGGCCATAATCCATGTAACAGACGATTACCCTCCTGTTTATAAGCATGAAACATAGGATAGATGGTTACTATTGTTCCTATAGCCATGACAGCTATGTACCAGTAGATGTAGACAAATACATATACTTGCTTTACATAGAAAAGTAGTATGAAGCTATAAATAATAAAATAAATACCTGATGCTATGAAAGTAGTAGCGTTTTTAGGAAATATATCCTTCCAATAAGATGCAGTAAAAATTAATTGAAAATAGTATAGCTTTCTTAACCACCAACGTTTGGTTTCTTGGTTTTGTAGTTTTACTGGACTATCATCTGGAATACCAACCCAACCCGTATTTGGCTTTTTAGGTAACAGGTAATGAAAGATCAATAAAATGGACGCACCATATATAAGGGATAGAAATACATCACGTTCTCTTATAACTTGTCCTCTTATAAAGATATGATAAACTGTCAGAGCTGTGTTGATGCCCATAGACCATAAGACAGCAACCGAACGAGGTCTAAATCCAAAACAAGCCATAATCATTGGAACCGTAACCGAAGGAGTATAGAAGTAAAATACTTTATTTAAAAATTGTCTAATATTGCTCATGTGTAATGTGATCAGAATGGTAGCTATACCTATTAAACCAGAGGATATTCGTACAACTTTTAGAGAATATTTATCGGTTCGTTCTCTAGAACCGGTTATGAAAGGCCATATATCATTAGCAAATAACACAGAACCTGTATGCAAATAAGAGTCAGCGGTAGAAATGCATAAAGCAATAACAGATGTTATAAGCAACCCTTTAATTCCAGGAAAGTGATTAAGCTGCATAATATAGTCTAATATTTTTTGTTTAGGTGGAACACTATTTCCACTTGTATATAAAGCAGCAATAACAAATAAAAATAGTAGCGAAAAAATGATCCGAATTGTACCACTTTTTAAAAACACTTTGGTGGCTTGTTGAATAGAAGAAGACATATAAAAACGCTGGATTTGCGCTGGATCAAAAGTAAATATGGAATGCCAAATAAAATAAGTAAACAGATGAACTAAGGAATTATCCCATGTAGGAGAGATATCCCAAGTATCTATTTGAGATAAATTAAACTGTGACATATTGACAAATTTTTGCCAATTAATCCATGTATTTTGAGAATTGTATAAAAAAGTAAAAGTTAAAATAGGCAAACAAATACTGAAAAAACAAAATTGATAAACATCTGTTAGCGCTACAGACCTAGCCCCACCTAAAATGGTGTAAGCTGTAACTAGTATTCCTAAAATGACTGTGTAATAATTAGCATATGCTGGTGCGTTACAAGAAGTAATAGATTCAATAATAATTAGACTAATCTTAAACTGAGCAGAAATTTTAGCTATTGTTACTATAATACCAAAGATGGCCGTAAGTATTCGAACAGATCTTCCATATAACCTACCCATAGATTCAGCAATAGAAAAATCTCCTAGCCACTCTTTCATTCTAACAATAATGAACCGAGAGACTAAATAAAACCTAAGTGGACTACCTAAACTTAGTAGTAACATATATAAGCCTTGATAGTAGTAACCAGTGAGTTGGGTATGTAAAAAATTCCCTCCATATATGGTAGCTATTAAAGAAACGGTAATGACCCAAGTAGACATATTTCTCCTGCCTACTGCATAGTCTTTAAATGTAACAACTGATTGGCTACAGTATAATCCTATGGCCAGTGTAGTTACTAAGAATACTACTACGATGAACAGATCTATATCCATGGGTTATCTACATTTTTGCATTTTTAGTAAAACACTGTAGCTAAATTTATTGAATTCTTCCATCCTGAATGGTAATGGCATATATATTCATTTAATTTTTGTATTAAGTGTTATAATATATGCGCATAATATACTATATAATGGATAATAATCAGATTAAAAGAAAAATCCTATTTGCTATGTTTCGTTTATGCATACTTTTTTATCTTCTATGTCTTGTTTCTTGCAGCTACATGGCGCATAGACCCGGTATGTTGCCCAATAAAAACCCGATTCCTATTCAAGAACAATCGGAATGTGGCTCAACAGTGTGTAGTTATGACAGCAAAACTATACTTGAAAGAAGATTAAAAAATAATCTAAAGGCCAGTGTTGGTGTTTTACTTTGCTATACTAATGATAAACAAGAAAATTTTCTCTTACTAGGTAGAGAACGAGTAGGAAAATGTGATGGGGAAACATGGTGTGAATTGGGTGGAAGTGTCGAAACAGGTGAAAGTTTTTTAGAAGCTGCTATTCGCGAATCAAAGGAGGAAAGTGGAGGCGTATATCAGTTGGATGCCAATAATTTATTGAATAATGGCGTGGTTTGTTATAATGAGCATAAGAAAAAGGATGGGTGTATTAGAGAAGAAGTCTATATCTTACTGAAAGTAAATGATTTTTATCCTGCTGATATATTATGTAAGGCAGTCAATCAGCAAAATAAGGATACTTATAGGGAGAAAGATGACTTTAAATGGGTTTCATGTGATAGCTTATGCACGGTTGAGCACAATCCTTGTGTATTAAAAGATATAGATGGTAATGAGTATACGTTTACGTTGAGAAAGTTTTTCTATGATGCATTGAAACGAGATTCATTCCTGGCGAAATTAAAATCTGTAATGTAATTATAATTGAAGCATATAAATCATAACACATGGTTCATTTAATAAATAGATGGAAATGATTCTATAGTATGATTTATGATACTAATACATATATACATAATGGATCTAATAGGTGCTTAGCATTGAAATTAGATAAACAAATATAACAAAATGAAAGATTATACTTTACAAGTAACAGCTAGGGCGCTAATAGTAAAAAATAGGAAATTATTACTTGTCAGCAATGATTATAAGCTTTGGTATACACCTGGTGGGCACTTAAACCCAAGTGAAATGCTTTCAGAGTGTATGGTAAGAGAAGTAAAGGAAGAAACTGGAATTGATGTTAAACCAAACCAGATTGTCTATGTTTCAGAATTTTTTGATAAAAAATATAGTGTACATAAGATAGAAGTGTACTTTACTGCAGAAATAGTTGTAGACGAGCTGCCTAAGCATTGGTTAGATCAAGATGGCCTAGTTCAGACTGCCCAATTCTTTGATATTGAAACTTTAAAAGATATCCATGTTGTACCAGCCTTTTTAAAAAGAGGAAAATGGTTAAATTTTGGTAGTGATGTTTACCAAGGATCAGAGAAGCGATAAAGTAATATCAGATATAATAGAGAGATGAAGAATCTTTTTAAAAGATTATGTGTAACAGTTGAGGGTTTGTGTGATTCGTAGAGGTTGTTACACCTTACTTGTCAGATTAAATCCTAACTACTACAGCTAATGTATACTTACATAGCCTAGATAAATACTGGGGTCAGCAACATAATGAAATGGATTTTTATTTATTTAATACATTGTATTTTTATACTTATACAATATTATATGAAACAACGCAATAAATTCCCTCATGGTGGGATACAACTTTATATATTATGCACGTAAAATATAAAATAGATCTAATCGCTTATATATGTTACAAATTAGTCACCGGATTAACCTTAGGATCATATCTAGTACTAACTACTAGTTGTGGCAAGCTAGCTGGTGGTTATAGCGTCGTACGTTTGTATTATAAGAATATCTTAAAAAAAAGATTTACCAAAAGATGGGATAAGCAAGGCCATAGGGATAGTTCTAGACTCAGGGGTAGAACTCTCGACCCTATTTGATCAAGGCAGATTACTCAAAAGAACTATGCTAAAAGGATGTTATCTGTGAACTATTTAATTATCATTATTAAATTTTTGATTTAATAAGAAAAACGTATCTGTTCACGACGTTACTGGTTAATAATGGATTTTTATCCCACTTATTTCTTAAGAAATAAGTGGGATAAAAATCAAGCCCTCAGCAAAAAGTCGCTGAAAGCGACATCTTACAGGGGTGTTTTTCTTTTAACACAAAAAACCAGTGGCTTGAACAAATACGAAAAGTGGTTAACCTGAAAAACCACGTCTAAAAGGACGAGATCTAAACCGACTTAAACTTGAATTTTGCCTAAATGGCCGCCGCTCTTCTTTCTCTACCGGCTCATTATGGATGATACGCCAGAGCCTCTTTTCTTGAGGAGAAGCAATCATAGACAAAGCAAACCCTGTCGCACCAGCTCTACCCGTTCTTCCAATTCTATGGGTATAGTCTTCAGCAGCTTGTGGAAAATCATAATTGATTACATGTTTGATGTGATCAATATCCAAACCCCTTGCCGCTACATCAGTAGCTACGATAATAGAATAATGCTTGCTTCTAAAGTCCTTTATGACACGCTTTCGTTGGTGCTGTTTTAAGCCTCCATGAATAGCGCGAACCTTAAAATTGGCTTGCTGCAATTGATAACTGATGCTATCGGCTTTTATTTGCGTTTTTACAAAGATAATCACAGAACCCTCCCGCTGGCCAAGCTGCTCCAATAAAACTTGAAACTTGCCTGACTCCGGCACATACAGAGATTCCTCTTGAATATTTTTGGATTCATTATCGCTAATTTCCACATTAATCCGTGCAGGTTGCCTTAAATAGGATCCAGCCAACCGCTCAATATTCCTATCCAAAGTAGCCGAAAACATTAAAGTTTGCCGCTCTATTGGCAACCGTTTAATAATCTTATCTATTTGAATAGAAAAACCCATATCCAACATTCGGTCAATTTCATCCAATACCAAAAAGGTAGTACGGTGCAAATGCAAAGACCCCCTGCACAAATGATCCTCCACACGACCAGGTGTACCCACAATGATATTGGGATTGGTACGCAACCGCATTAACTGCTTCCCAATAGGCTCCCCCCCTATTAACAATACCGTACGCAAATGCTTACAACCACTTACCATGCTTGACATAACACCTGCTACTTGTTCAGCAAGCTCCCTCGTAGGGGCTAATACCAATACGCTAGCATCAGGACGTTGCATCAGTTGTGCAACCACAGGTATAGAAAAAGCAGCGGTCTTACCGCTACCTGTTTTAGAGGAACCCAATATATCTTGACCGGTCAAGGCCACTGGAATCACTTGATCTTGAATAGCAGTAGGGTGGTCATACTGCATGCTTGCCAACGCTCCTAACAGAACTGATGGCAAATTATATTTTTGAAACGTATTAATCAAAGTACAATTTAAAATTTAAAAAGTTCTTGATGTGTTACTCACACATCAAGAACTTTAATGTTACTAGCTACCTCCTTACCTCTATCGCTGGTAATTTCAAAGTCCACCGACTGGCCTTGGTCTATCATACTTACTCTAGATGCCACCAGCGCACTGATGTGCACAAAAACATCCTTACCTCCATTTGCTGGTTTGATAAACCCATAACCCTTGGCTGGGTCAAACCATTTTACTACTCCTTCCATAGGAAACAAAAAAACTATATTAAAAATTAGACTTCAAGCGTGTTCACAACCTACCTTTTATTTATAAAATGATCAAACAAGCAACCTATAGGCTACCTTGACTTAAGGTCGGAATAAAAAAACGCTAGCTGCAAGGTAACGGTTTTTGTCTAAAAAAGAAAAAATTTCTTGATAAAAGCTGATATGCATAGAGCCCATAACATCCACTTAAATCATAAAAATTATTGGTTATTAAAGAGAAAATAATTTTTTATAGATGATTGGCATACCACCATTACTTATCTAAAAAGGACCTAGCTTTTTTAAAAAATTCTGAATCAATATAGGTTTGGGCAATACCTCAACCTCTGCACGATTAAATGCTGCTAAGGAAAAATGGTTAAATAACGCATGGGCTTCTTGTAAGAAAAGGGCTGTAACTTCTAGTTTATGGAACTTTACCAACAACTTCTGATGGGTCAGCAAATGAGAGGCCTCTTTTGCAGCAGTAACCATAGATAAACGATGCTTTTTAACCAAATACAACAAAGGGTCCTCCATCTGATCTACCGCCCAACGCTGCTTGCTTTCTACCAAATAGAAATCATACATACCCTTCCAAATATCACTTTCTATACGTTTTTTCATGTATAACAGATCGTTATACTGCAAAACAAAATAATCAAAATAACGGACTCGTTTATTGAGTTTATTAGTTTTAATAGGTAAGCCCTTTTGACGATCGGTATAAAAGGCAATGCAATAGCTGTTAAACACACAGGGCGTACAACAAGGGGATACGGGCGTACATTGGAGTGCACCAAAATCCATAATGGCTTGACTATAGATATCAGGTTGGATCTGATCTACCAATAGGGTTGCAAACTGATGCATTTGTTTTCTCCCTTTGCCTGTACCTATATCATAGGTTAGCCCAAAAATACGTGCCAAGACACGGTAGACATTTCCATCCACTGCAGCAACTACCTCTTTAAAAGAAACTGCAGCAATAGCTGCAGCTGTATAAGGCCCAATCCCTTTAAGGGTCAGTAACTCTCGATAACTAGTTGGGAAAATGCCATTATATTGCGCAACAATGGTTTGTGCACAATGGTGTAGGTTACGCGCCCTGCTATAATAACCCAACCCCTGCCACAAACGGAGGATTTCCTGTTCTGTGGCACTGGCTAACGCCGTCACAGAAGGATATTGAGCTATAAAACGCTCATAATAAGGCAATCCTTGCACTACTCTTGTTTGCTGTAGAATCACTTCTGACAACCAAATCTTATAGGGATCACTCGTAACACGCCAAGGCAACAAACGCCGATGTGACTGATACCAGGCAAGCAACAGCTTACGAAAAATAACATGGTTCATCGTACTAATTACCATAGGCCATAAAAATAACTAAAAGTATCATACATATTTTATTATATTTGACAAGCAATAGGATTGCCTATTTCATCAGTTGTATGCATAAATAACTGAAAGTACAAAAATTTAAGTACGACAAACCTTTTTTGCCATAGATAAAAAATAATTTAGTTAAAAACCCAACCATCAGCAGCAGAAAACATACTATGAGTTTACAACTAACCAACCCGCTGGCTTTTTTAGATTTAGAAACCACAGGTACCAATGTGGTGCATGATCGCATCATAGAAATTGCCATGATCAAACTTATGCCAGGTGGTAAACGCTTAACCTTTTATAAAAGGGTGAATCCAGAACAGGCTATCCCTATTGAATCCAGCCTCATCCATGGTATTTATGCAGAGGATCTAAAAGACAAACCAACCTTTAAGCAAATAGGTAAAGAATTGATTGCTTTCTTAAAGGGAGCTGACTTAGCTGGTTTTAACCTGCTTCGTTTTGATATACCCATATTGGCAGAAAGCTTTTTGCGTGCAGAACTAGACTTTAAAGTGGAAAATCGCAAAATTGTAGATGTGCAAAAGCTGTTTCACCTAATGGAAAAAAGAACGTTAAAAGCAGCCTATCTATTTTATTGCCAAAAGGAACTAGAAGGCGCTCATAACGCCATGGTAGATATAGAAGCCACTTTAGAAATATTGATGGAACAAGTAAAACGATATGAAAATCAATCTGTAGTCGACTCTTTAGGTAATCCATTGGGTGTCATAAAAAATGATGTAGCTACCCTACATCATTTAACCAATACCCATATGGTCGATTTTGCAGGTAGAATGGTCTACAACGAACAACAGGTACCCATCTTTAACTTTGGCAAACATAAAGGCAAGGCTGTATCAGAAGTGCTCAAATTAGAACCTTCTTACTATAACTGGATGCTTCAAGGTGATTTTCCTTTGGATACCAAACGAAAATTAACACAAATTAAAATGGGGATGATGTAAGCTTAGCAGACATTACTTTCTAAAACATGCATTACACTTGAAACAATTTGCAGATGTTATATTACCACTTCCCATTAAACCTTTAACCTACCATATTCCCTCCCTATACCAGGGTGTAGTAGGCATAGGTAGTAGCCTACTCGTACCATTACGTAACGGAAAACTATTACTGGGTATTGTGCTTAGATGCCATCATGAAGCACCTACTTACCCTACAAAGGATCTATTGGGCGTAATCTACGAAGCGCCCTTATTTACCCCCCAGCAACTGACTTTTTTAGCATGGATAGCCGATTACTATCTATCCAGTCTGGGTGAAACCTTGGCACTGGCATGGCCAAAAATCCTTAACTTTCCTAACCAGGTCATCTTTGAGATCAATAGAGCCATTGCGCCCAACCAACCATCTGCTATCGAACAAGTGATCCTTTCTGCACTACAACACCAACCTTTATCTTATCATACTATTATCCAATTAACGACACCCAAAGAAGCCAATCAAGCGCTGATATCCTTACTCTCCAAAAGATTGATACATGCCGTTTCCATGAACATCATCGATCGAATAGATGATGACAACCCCTACTTTACCCTGGCGCCTAACCTCCGTCTAGACGCCTGTACTATTGCCAAGTTAGCCCCACGCGCACCGAAACAACAAGCCCTTTTAGCCCATTTTTTACCTGATAGAGAAAACTCTACCCTATATGCTTCCAAAAAAGAACTTATAACTTATTCCAAATCGGCTTTTCATACTTTATATAAAAAGGGGATTTTAACGCATCTAAACCAATCGCCTGTATCTATTTTTACTGTCCCTTTAACCTTACTAGCCACGTTAACTACTTTTCAAAAAAATGCACTGATAGAGATTCAAAAACAATTTGTTGAAAAAACAACAGTACTATTACATGGTGCAATAGGAAGCGGAAAAACAGAGTTGTATATGCATCTGATTACATATGCCCTACTGGAACAAAAACAAGTATTACTACTAGTACCAGAAATAGGCTTAGTAACCCATATAGTAGAGCGTATCAGACCTTTTTTTGGCGCATGGCTGGTAGTACACCACTCCAAACAATCGCATCAAGAACGTTTTAAGACATGGTCTCGCCTGCTCCACCAAACCGCATTGGTAGTAATAGGTACCCGTTCTGCACTCTTACTACCCTTTAAAGCACTACAACTCATCATTGTAGACGAGGAACACGATTCTGCCTATAAACAGAGCGATACCATGCCTACCTACCATGCACGAGACAGTAGCATCCTATTGGCCCAACAGCATCAAGCCAAGGTTTTACTAGGTTCAGGTACACCCTCCATAGAAAGCTATTACAATGCCCAAGTTGGGAAATATGGCCTGGTCAGGTTAGACCATAGGTTTGGCGCAGCCAGTCGTCCCAAATTATTTTTTATTGACCTGAACATAGAAAAAAAGCGTAAAGCCATGCGAGAAAATTTTTCGCTTACCTTACTAGCTCAGCTTCAAAAGAATAGTATGGAAGGTGGGCAAGCCATGATTTTTCAAAACAGAAGAGGCTATGCGCAATATTTTTTATGTGCCGCGTGCGGGTGGATTCCTCGTTGCCTCAACTGCGCGGTAAGCCTTACCTACCATCAAACGGACCATCAATTACGCTGTCATTATTGTGATTATGCAACACCTCCTTTTGGTACATGCAACCATTGCGGCGGCCAGCAGTTATATAACATAGGCTTTGGAACGGAAAAATTAGAAGAGAGTTTACAACTGATTTTTCCCGAACAAAAGATAGGCCGCATGGATTTGGATAGTACAAAAGGGAAACATAGTTACCAATCTATTTTACAAGCGGTCACTTCAGGGGCGATAGATATCTTAGTAGGCACACAAATGATGGCCAAAGGATTGGATTTTGCCAACATACGGCTTATAGGAATATTAGACATAGATGGCTTACTCTACTTTCCTGATTTTAGATCCAATGAAAAATGTTTTCAACTGATTACACAGTTGGCAGGAAGAGCAGGTAGACGCAACCAACAAGGTAGTGTATTCATTCAAACTAGACAGACGCAGCAGCCTTTATTCCACTACTTAGCCAATGGTGATTACGAAGGGATGTATAGCGCTGAGTTGATAGAAAGAAAGCGTTTTTTGTATCCTCCCTATATCAGACTCATTAAACTAAGCTTAAGTTGTGTGCACGCTGCTACCCTGCAATCAGGAGCTATGGCATTAAAAAAAATACTAGACAAAAAATTTGAGGGTAGGGTACTAGGCCCTCAACCACCATTAGTGGGCAAAGTTAGAAATCATTTTTTACTAGATCTATTTTTAAAAATAACCAGTAAAAATGTAAATAGCCTCCAACAGACCAAAGAAACATTAAAAAACGCCTGCAGCTATGCACTGGGTAGAGGGCACTATAGAAAAATAAAAATAATATTAGATGTAGATCCAATCTAACCCAAATGAGCCACAAAAGATCTATGAGAGAAGAGACGATTTAAATGGATCACTTGCAAAAGTGAGTAAAATTTAATAAGACTATGGCCTCTTATTGATACTGAACATCTGAAAGGTATCCTATCAGGTGCCCTTTCTGATCATAACTTTATTATACTGGACATTTTTTCCTATCTGTTCAAGTCATTGGTTTTTTGTTCACTTTTTTATCAAGAAAAAAGTGAACAAAAAACCAATATTAACCAGTAATGTGTAGTAGTTAGGATTTAATCTGACAATTATTAACTTTGTACGGATATAAATTACAACTATTATGAACTTACATCAAAAAATCATTAAACCGAAATTAGGGCTATTGGAACTAGCCAAAACGTTAG
>NZ_JANAVR010000027.1 GCF_025215055.1 Candidatus Cardinium sp. TP | reverse complement strand
AAAATTAGTCTTTGAAAAAAATAATCAAATCGCTTATCTTAACAACCTAACTGACACATTTAACTTAACGGACAACTTTAATACTTAAATTTTTACTGCCTGTCAGATTAAATCTTGACTACTACATTTAATGGGTGTGGTGACGCAGGAATCTATTGTATTTAACGATACAATCTATAATAACATTCTCTTGAATAGACCAGGGTTCAATAAGAAATCAGTCCTACAAGCTGCCCAGATAGCTTGTGCGCATGATTTTATTATGGCATTACCTGAAGCCTACCATACCATTATTGGAGACAATGGAAGCAAGCTTTCTGGAGGGCAAAGGCAACGCATTTGTATGGCTAGAGCGCTATTAGGGAATCCACCTATCTTAGTATTAGATGAAGCCACTTCCGCTTTAGACATGGTTGCTGAAGGTAACCTACAGAGAGGTGCGTTGCTTAAAGGTAAGACCTCTGTTGTAGTAGCCCATAGGCTAACTACCATTTGTGATGCGGATAGAATTATTGTATTGGAACAAGGAAAAATAGTAGAAGAGGGTACCCATGCCAGTCTCCTGGCGAAAGAAGGAGTCTATAAGCAATTGTTGTTAGGGTAACAAGTGTAGATCGGAGCACCTCAAATAGATGAAAAATTTTGTATATCACAATAAATTTTTGTACTGTTGCAAAGATTGCAATATATATCAGTCATGAAGCAGTAGGTATGTAGCTTTCTATGTCTATCCTATTGTATCTGTTCACGTACGAAAAATACAACAAACTAAGCTACAATGATTTATAATTTTCCATTAAAATCCCATGGATACAACCGATAAAAAACAACCTTTTTGGATGGATACACCGCTGGACAAAATGACACCTTCACAATGGGAGTCTTTATGTGATGGTTGTGGTAAGTGTTGCTTGCTTAAAATACAAGAAGCAGCAACCCAGCAATTGCATACCACAAAGATTTGTTGCCGGCTACTCAATACGCGCACCTGCCAATGCTCCAACTATAAAGAACGGTTTCGCTATGTAGATGATTGCATTAAATTAAATCCTACCAATGTGCAAACGATCACCTGGTTACCTAAAAGTTGTGCCTACCGATTGGTTAAAGAAAAAAGAGCATTACCTGACTGGCATCCATTGATCACCAAAGATCCACAATCTACGGTCAAAAGTGGCCATTCTGTTAAAGGATTTGTTGTACACCCAGCATTGGTCAATAAACCAATTATAACCTATTTACTAGAAGAAACCACTCCCTAACCTTCTATACAGCCAATACCCGTTTTCCACGCGTCATAAATCTTCGTATGTGTTCAGCGCGATGGTTTTTTGCGTCAAAAAAACTGCCCCTGTAAAAAGTCGCGGTCTAGAAAGTGGCATCTTATAGATGATGTGGAAAAACAGTTTCCTTTAAAGCCCCTCACAGGGGGCGCTTTCTGTTTTTCCATCTGTATGATGACACTTTTAGTGACTTTTTGCCGAGGGCTTGATTTTATTTTACTTTTTTATCAAGAAAAAAGTAAAATAAAAATGCCTTATTAATCAGTAACGTGAATAGATACTTTTTATCAAGAAAAAAGTGGGATACAATTCATTATGAACCAGTATCGTGAACAGATACAATATTATTGCCTAAAAACCACACCTCTGAAAGGATACTTTCATTTCTTTGGTACGACAGTCATATTTATAGGTACCCGCTCACTCCATATAAGCTCATTTTTATATTGCATCCAATAGCTAATATATACGTTGTCACACTTAACAGATACCTTCTCCTTAGGCTTACGAGACTTAACCGCTTGGTATAGAAGATGTAAATAATTCTCTAGCGTCTCTTGCTTAACATCATCTTTAAAGATTAATACGTACTTCTCCTCCTTCTTGATTTCATATAGGTTCTTCTCACTATGTTTAGTTATATACTTGTTTATATCCTCCTTTATATTTGTATCGTCTATAAATACTATAAAACCTCGATGCCTATACGCATGTAGATCAAACCCACTAGGTGCTAGATGAACAATAGGAAGTTTATAAGAAACATCATCTGGCTTAAAAAGCCCAGTTTTGGTGATGGTAACATGCGCTTCTGTATTGTCTAAAGTTATCTTTGGATTATTTGGCTTTGCTGTTTCTTTTAATTCCAGTTTTGGTAGCTTCGTTTGGTTTACTTCATGTACTTCTATACTTAATGGTTCTCTTTGTCTGTAAAACTTAAGCTTATGATCTAAAAATACACAAGTCATATATTCATAATCTTTTCCATGACTAAAAAAATCGATGCAAGATGGATCGAGTGGTTTCCGTACGTCTGTTACAAGACAGATCGTGCGATCATCTGTCATACTAGTGTTGCTATTGGATGTAGATGATGCTTCAAATAAAGATTCCAGCTGAGCAGTTCTCCAAATCGTACCTTTTTGTAAAAAGAATAAAGCTACTACTGCGTCTGGAGGTAATGCGGTTACTTGATCATTAACGGCATACTCAATGGTACAATCAGATAATTTTACATCTCGAACCTGACCTGATGCTTGTTCACGATAAAGCTTTAAATCCAATACTTTTAAACTATGACTATTACCCGTAAAAGTAATAGAAGGCGGGACACTTTCTTGAACCAATGGGCTTTCTGTAACATTAGATAGGATATGTCCCATTTGACTCAAATAATAGTGCGGACCTTGAATCAAATAACAAAGTATCTTAAACTTACCCCCTTGAATAGGGGATTGGCTGTTGCACAATGTACCTATTATCGGAGGATCCATTCTCCTTAATCTACCTGGAATAACAATCATCTCATCATTAAATGATGTAACTTGAGTAGGCCATTCATCTCCAGAAGTTATGATTTGCTGCACCAAATGATAAGGGTTGACCCCTTCTTTAACTAATAGGAAACCTACTTTTTCATCTTTTGGGTAAAAATTAGTCAGCCCACCTTTTAAGAACCAACCTGTACCATTGGTTCCCTGGTTTTCAATAGCAGCCATAGCTTCCAGGCCGATACCTCGATAATTTGGTAACAATGGCTGTGTTTCTCTGCGATCCATTTGGAAGGGAGTAGTAGAAACTACATAATCTTGGTCAGATCCACCACTTGGTAGATATACCATATGCATCGTATACTTTTTTGAGGTTAATTTTTTGTAGATCTCCTCTTCTGCTTGAACTGTCCATTCTGTTGAACCCATACCAACTTTATTGATTTTATTCCAATAGATAAAACGATTCTCATCCAGCCATATAAACTTTTTAACCTCATTTTTAGCATCTATAGCACTTTTTACTAAAGATAATAGCTCCTGGAAGGTGCCACGTTCATCGCATGTAGCACTGCCTACAGACCCTATGAAGGCTACCTGGCCTTTTGATGCAGGTGCTACATTAAAGATATGCCCCTTAAACCGAAAGAACCAATCTGTCTTAGTTCCCCCCATACAACTGAGACTGCCTAGTGGCCTACAAGAAGAGAGCGCAACCACTGGCTTATTAGGAAGCGCAGAATCTTGACTATCTGAAATAGATGGAATAGGAGCCTGCGTACACCGGGAACATCCCCCTCCGCATAGGATATAAATAAATGATAATGAAAATGATAAATAGCGTAAATGTATATGTAACATATGAATCATGTATGAAATAAATTAACCTTTGCCTAATAAGTAGTACATAGGATAGATGATATTATAAATAATACACATTATGAATAATATATCATTATACAATTACTATATGGCTTGGTACTACCCAGGTATCCAAAATAAAATAATTTCTTCTTGCATCCAAGGTAATTTAAGCTTATTCATAAACCAAGGAGGCAGTAAATCACCTGTATCGTGGTCCTGATGCATCATCGTTAAATGCCAAAATTTTTTTTCTGTAGTGTCATCAGCCTGGTGGCTGGTTAAAATACCTAATCTATTCAAGAAATAATCTTTTAATATCCTTTCAAGGGTAGCATTTTGAAATGCATCAGTTTCTTGCAGTTTTGTTACACTTTCCCAGCGCTTTAGGACTTTTTCCATAAGCAGGTGGCTGTTGGCTGCTAGGATTGCCATCGTGTTACTAGATATGGATGTTTCTGTTTCTCTTTTTGATGTAGTCTCCTCTTCGGACGCTTGGGGCTGTTGGTCTGACGTAGTGTTCTTTTCTTCGACTGGATCATCTATATCCTCCGTTTGATCTATAGGCTTATAGGGTAGCAATACTTCATCATAGGATAATCCACAAAGTAGTTTAGGAAGGGTAAGCTGCCATTCGGGACTCTTTAACTTACCTGTAACCAGATATTGTAAGAGATAAACTGCATTATGGGCTGCTTGGTCACAGAAAAATTGGTTGCCAACCATAAGATTGTTTAACTTGAAAAAATCATACAAAAAGGGCCATAGAAATACCAAGCCTGTATTTTTTGTATATACCTGAACCGATGCTTCTGGTAGACTAACTTTGGGGGGTGATGTTTTTAGGGGCGCTTCTTCTAATGGCTGATGGACTAAAGCTGACTGGGATGGGTGCATGCGCTTAACCAGTGGTTTAAGTAAGGTGATCAGCTGATCTGCTTCCTGGTGCGTAGCTTTTGTAGCAACAATTGAGGTAATGATTTTATAAATGGCTGCTTTGGCATAGCACGTGGTCAGCAAGGTAGTGTGTACAAACTCTTGGGCTGAAAATGACTTTTTTGTAATCAAATAATGCATAATAGAAATTTGGAGTTCATTTTTCCATGTGGATGGATGATGGAAGGGTATGGTTGTATCTGGCAATGGATGGCTTAAAAGAGCTAGGTAGTGCATGACAAATGGAGCGTTTTCTTTTGCCAAACAGGCTATAATTTTTGTAGTTACTTCCTGGTTAAAGTAGTGGACTATACGTCTGGCTGTTAATGGATGATTGTTCTGATCTGCTAAAAGTTTTGGTAATTCAAGTGGTTGGTCTGCCATAAATTGAACCAATTCATCGCCTAATTGATCTATTGCTAGATCATACTGCTGGGCAAAAAGAGATAAGCTGCCATTAAGCAGTAGATAAAGTTTGGTTAAAATAGGTGCGTGGTAGCCACGCTGCCTAGCTTGTTGTTGGAACACTTGACTATATTTTGCTTGTAGTCTGTTCAATGAAGCAGTTAACGCTTCTGGTATCTCCTTGGTATCGAGCAGTTGAAAAGTTGCTAGTAGGGTAGTTGGTGTGACTTCCAGTACGTTACTCAATTCAGTAGTAAGGTGCGTAAGCCAATCATCTGGTGCAATAGATCTTTGAGGTAGTGTTTTTAACACACCATCCCAAAATAAATTTTTAGTCATATTTTGCTCGCCTAGTGCACCTTGTGTGGCACACCACCATTGATAGCTCCCTTGTATAAAGGTTGCTAGCGTTTTACCTATTGCACTATGTCTTTGAACCAATTGCATCAGTTGCGTATGGGTAAAATTTGCGATAAGGCGTTGCCGCACATGTGCTTTATCTTGGGCTAAAGAAAAAGTAGGAAGATGCGTGAACACATCACTTAACAAGGTTGTTGTATCTCTATAATTTCCAAGCATACCCGTATGCAAAAAGAGGTACCATCTTTCTGCAACCCTTTTTTTTTTGCTTCGTATCACATCGGCAATCTGCTTGTAGAGGGTGATGCGCATTGTTTCCTGTAATGGTAGGTTGGGTACGTGTTGTGCAACCAATTGGTCGATGATGGAGGGAGATAGCTCAACAGATTCGCCTACCATATCTTTAATAGCTGGTAGTATCCTACTATAGTAAAGCGGTAAAAGGGTTTCGTCCAATCTTTCATGTGTAGGTAGAAACATAAGATCCACTTCATCTATTTTAGTTAGTTTTAATGGCGTTAACTTCGCTTTGAGGAAGGAAAAAATTTCTACCAGCTGATAATCGGTTTCCTGTCTGGCTGCATCGATTAACGCATCACATAAGCGGGTTGGAGGAGATGCAGTCTGTGCGCTAAGATGGAATATGATGCGCTCGATATATTGTTTTTCTGGTGGGGTGTCTCTAATCGCGGCAGTAATAAAAATTGCTTTAATGGAACGGATATGGCCCTGCTGCTGGGTGGGCTGAAACACTTGCATCATGACCCTTTCTAGGCTATCCAGCATCTGATGGGAACAAGGGACAAAAGCCTGCAATAGTTTGGATAAAGTGATCTCTGTAGCATGTTGCATGAGCTTGTTTAAAATGGTTGCTTCTTGGCACCAAGGTGCTAATTGATCTCTTATCTGTTTGGGTGTGGCACGTCCCAAACACTTAGCTATGAAGTAGGCTGGCACCAACTGATCATTTGGCAATACATTATAAACAAGAAATTCCATTACATCTGACAGTGGATGGTTATGGGTACTATCTAAATGAGTGGTGTGCTGCTTGGTTTGCGATGCGTCAACCGGTTTTGATGTACTATAGGTTTGCACTATATAGGCCTCTTGGTTTACGTTAGGTGACACACGTGCCAAACATGCTGCTAGATCTGGATAGGCTTTCTGTTCTGCCATATCAGATAGCCGGTCACATAATGCATCAGCAGAGAAAGGAGTATAAGGCGCTAGATAGCCTATCACACGTCCTATATATTGCCTAGTAGATGGCGCATCCACCGCTGCTGTAATAAAAATATTTTGGAGCTGATCGATGTGTATTGGGCATTCAGTAGTCTCAAGGAATGCAATCAGCAGGGTTTCGAGTTTAGTTAGCCACTCTGTTGAAAGGGGAATGGATGTTGCCAAGTTGTGCTGTATGATAGGCGACTGCATGGGCACCTTGTTATCCGTTGCATCAGGTATGACAGGCTGAAGGCGTGTGGCCGTTTTGGGCACATCTGATGCAAAGGCCGTTGTGGAGACTAATGGGGCCATTATGGCTTTTATAGCTGGGTTATAGGTTTGAGTAGTCAGCAATGTGGCGCATTGTTGCGGGTTGATTACGCCATTGGCCATATATGTCCTAAACAACGCTTGCATCTCTTCAAGATAAAATGTTTGAGA
The DNA here is from genome assembly GCF_025215055.1 of Candidatus Cardinium sp. TP. Taxonomy (GTDB): domain Bacteria; phylum Bacteroidota; class Bacteroidia; order Cytophagales; family Amoebophilaceae; genus Cardinium. The sequence continues at coordinate 6,071 of NZ_JANAVR010000027.1, read as the reverse complement.
ATGTTCAAAGGCACAATAGGCTAAAGTAATGGCTTTAACGGCAGAAGCAGGTGTGGGGGCAGCAGTAGTGGCCGTTGCGATTTGCATACAATCAGAAAATATACCTACAATAGAAGGATCTATAGAGGCTAAGCAGGCAACAAAGAGCCTATCAGGTAAGTTTTGAACCAACTTTTCCCTATTTTTTGCTTCCTGCAGCCAACTTTTTACTAGAGGTCGTATACCCGCTCGGTCCATTGTATGATTCATGCTACCTATAGCGGCTGATAGTTGATAGAGGACCATGCCATTATTGGCTATTTTGTCCAATTCTTTTACTATTTGCTCCTTATTTTTGACATTTTGGTACCCGAATTTTAGTGGTGTTACCACTAGGTCACGTAACTGTAGGACCAATGCTTTGGTAGTAGGATCAAATGAGGATTTTTTTTCATTTTGTGCGTAATAAACATGTAATGATTCTAGTATTTTTTCGTAACTGGTAGAGGTTTGTAGGGCGACTTGCTTGAGGAGCATACGCAAAAAACCCATTCGGTCTACTTTGCCCCTTGGTTGGTTGATGATACCCAATAGAGTCGTTGCAAACAATTGTTTCGTATCTAACAAGTTGGTTACCATATTCTTTTGTTGTAACAACATCCCTATTTCAGTTAGAATAAGCTTAAAGTAAGCGATAGGCTGTTTCAATAAGTAGGAAAGGGTACGCTCTATAGTAGACCGAGCAAAAAATGTCATACAACGTTGGACAGCTTTTTCTTTTTTATGCATATCACACCAAAGCTGTTCTATAAGCAGAGGCGTATGGTTCAGTAATTCTAGATATATTTTTTCAATTTGTTTTTCAGAACGTTCGACCATCCACCACGCCAAATGACCTTCTGATAAATAGTGTGCTATAGCTTGCCGTTTTGCCTCTGGTAGTGGGATGACTGCAGTAGGGTTATGGATGACCTTACGCATCTGTTCTTGTAATTTAAGCATTAACACCTGTTCTACCTGACAAGGGAGTTGTTTATCAAGGGTAGATAGATGTACGCTACCTACATCTATAACCAGCTTGTCTAAATGGATGACTACATCACTAGGCACATATTTAGCAAAGAGTTTGGATAAAATGGGTATAATGCGTTGCTGGATAGTTTGCTGAACGGTATGATAGAGCATGCTATTTTGACTATGTTGATCAATGGTCACTTCAATTCGACTACGTAGAATGATATGATGATTTTTTGTAGGCATAATCAGTTTTATTAGATAAGTAGAGCACTACCTTGATGCAAGGGAGCTTCTATCAGTTTTTCCTGGGTTTTTTACCAAAGATTTAAAAATCTAGATGATTAAGTTGTAATATAGCATTATAGGCCAGCCATATCGGCTAGCTTAGGTAGCATAGCTGTTATAGAAGCTTGGTCCGTAATAACATAACGCCACATTTTATCTAAACCTTTTGAGATCCCTATTCTAGGTGTTGCCTTATAAGCCAATTGACAACCTATATCTTTAATATATAATGTTTTTGATAGCGTTACATCGATCGCATTATGGGCTAAATGAATACCTAAGTATTGGCAAAGTTTGCCTGGACCATTTAAATAAGTATAGGGCGGATGGATCAGCTGTATGCCTCTAATGAGCGTAGCTGCTGGAAAATTTAAAGCTTCAGTAACAATATTTAAGCAATAATATTTGCCATATATAAAATAAACATAACTAAAACCAGCTTGCCCAAACATGATTTTAGTTCTTTGTGTCATACCTCTAGCCGCATGGCAAGCGGGATCATCTACACCAACATAACTCTCTGTTTCAGTAATAATCCCCTGAAAACCATGGAAGCATAATAGTTTGCCAATTAAATGGGTACTAACCGTGTGTGTATCTTGTACAAAAAAGGTTCTGTTTAGAATCATTTAGGGCCACTAGGCTTTAGCATAAGGCCAAAGCAGGTTATTGCTTATAACGGGGTGGTTACCCTATCTGCTGCAGCTGAACCAGCGTAACCGTTGCTTTGTTTTACTATAAACCGGTTTGGCATACAAAATGGCCACCGAAACTAAGTATATACATACGGCAAAGAGATAGGTATAAGCCGTTTCTTTATACACGACTGACCAAACCTTATGCATACGCCATATCCGGATAAAAAATAAGCCCATCAATAGATGATCCACAAGCGCAGAGATGGCTAAACTGATACTATTGCTTAGTGCAAAACCATACCGTAGCTCTAGCTTTATAAAAAGCCTCAAACCAATATATGAAGCGATCAATATGGCGCATAAAGAGGCTACTATAAGTCCACTAATAGGTTTACCAGCCATATAATATTGTTTATTATATAGTAAGCCAAGCGTTGTGGCCGTACATAATACAATACTTAACGTAGCCTTTTTGCTACCATGGTACTTTGCAATACCATTTAAAATAAGTGTTAAAAAAGTAAATAATAGCGCACAATAGACTATTCTATTGGTAAAATTAATACATAATATAGCTGCAAATAGCACACTAACTTTATAAAAATAGTTCTGTAAAATTTTATTCATACCACTTAAATTATTAATATACCCTAAGTTTAATCCTATCACACTTTAAATATATAGTTTTTTTACTGCCTGTCAAATTAAATTTTGACTACTATAACGATCACTAGTTAGTAGCAGGTCCTTCATCTTGCCAACAAATAGAAAGTCTTGTAATGGCTTTAGTGTGGTATGTAAAATATCTTTAGAACTACCTTCCCATGATTTTTTGCCTTGGTGCAGGAACAAAATAAAATCACCCAGAGATAAAATGGTATTCATATCGTGGGTCACAATTACAGTAGTGGTTTCATAGGTATGGGTTACTTGGGCAATTAATTCATCTATTTTGAGTGCGGTTTGGGGGTCTAGCCCTGAGTTTGGTTCATCACAAAAGAGATATTTAGGATGGTTCACAATAGCTCTAGCAATACCAGCGCGCTTTTTCATACCCCCGCTTAATTCATTGGGCATCTTATGCTTGGCATCTGTAAGGCCTACTTGTTCCAGACATGCATGCACACGATCTTTCTTTTCTGATGCGCTCATAGCAGTGAGTACATCTAATGGAAAGCGAATATTTTCCTCTATATTTTTAGAATCAAATAAAGCCCCTCCCTGAAAGAGCATACCAATTTCCCTTCTTATTTCAGTTTGCAGTGGCTTATCACCATATACTAGATCCCGCCCATCAAAAAGAGAAAGGCCCTGATCTGGCATAACCAATCCAAGTAAACATTTTATTAACAGACTTTTTCCAGTTCCACTGGCACCTATTACTAAACTGATTTGCCCAGCTTTAAATGTACCCGTGAGCCCATTTAGGACCACCTTGTTAGTAAAAGATTTAGAAATATTTTCAAAGGTAATCATACAAGTGTGACCAAGTTAGATACGATGACCAAGTAAAACATACACTAGAAATAAGTCTGCGATCAGAATCGCAATACAACTACTGGTAACTGCATTTGTACTGGATTTACCTACATCTAATGCCCCCCCCTTTGTAAAAAATCCTTTATAACAAGCAATAGAAGAGATAATAAAAGCATAGACCAATGATTTATAAAGTGCTACATGGACGTCGTATGCATCAAATGCATTTCTTAACCCATTGATATAAGCTTGAGGAGGAATTGAAGTAAGCCATTTACAAGAGAGAAAACCCCCATAAATAGAAAGGAAAATAGCAATAATCACCAGCAATGGATACATCAAGACGGTAGCAATAATTTTAGGTAAAACCAAATAATTATTGGCATTTACACCCATAATCTCTAAGGCATCTATTTGCTCACTAATCCGCATAGAACCCAGCTCACTGGCTATACTAGAACCGATGTTTCCCGTAAAAACAATACCAATTACTGTTGGGGCTAATTCAGAAACGGTCATATTGCGCACCGCCACACCTATAAAATCTTTTGTGATCAGTGGATTTTTTAATTGAGATGCCAACTGAATACAGGTAGCGCCCCCCATAAAAATGGAAATAATACAAACAATAAACAGAGAATCAACCCCTATTTGAATACATTCTTTTGAAACCCGAGCCAAAAACATGCGATATGGAATAGGATTGCCAAACATCGCACGTAAAAAAAGTAAATATGCGCCAAACGCTTTTATCATAACCTACAATAAAGCCCAAAGAAAAAACTACATTATATCCTCCAAATATACCTAAAAAATAAATCTCAATCAAACCATCATCCTCGACCACTCTAGATAGTATCGTCAATTACAAGTAAGTTATATTTATTAAGGATAAAATTTCTTTATTTCTGTAAATAAATTGACAAACAAGATGCTACGTCACGAATTGAGTGAATCACAATTTCAAAAGATAGCCCATTTACTTCCTTGTAGGTATGGTTCAGTTGGCGTAAATGCAAAAATCAATAGAACTTTTCTAAATGGACTTTTTTGGTTGTTTAAAACAGGTGCTCCTTGGCGTGATCTGTCGGAACGATATGGTTGCTGTAAAAATACCCATCGGCGATTTTCTCGTTGGTGAAAAAAGGGTATTTTTGACGTTATTTTCCGTACATTATCCCATGGTGATAAAAGGGAATTTTTGGCTATGGATAGCAGTCTTATCAAGGCGCATCAGGATGCATCTGGGGCGTCTAAAAAAACAATAGACGAATTTCCAGATGAATGGTTAGGTCGTTCTCGAGGAGGATTAACCAGTAAGATACATTGTTTATCTGATGAATTCGGTAATGCTGTTGAGTTGATGCTTACAGGTGGTCAAGTTCATGATAGTCAGTGTGCTGAAGCTTTATTATCCCTCCTAGATCAAATAGAAAGGAAATGCGTGATTTTGACAAACATTATTATAAAAATCGCAATTTAGTTGAAAGATTCTTTTGTAGATTAAAGCAATTTAGAGGGGTTGGTACACGTTACTGTAAAAGAGGACTATACTTTTTCGAGGCAATTAAATTTGTTACTTCAGTTATATTAATTACCTAATTGACGACACTACCTAGTATAAATATAATAATTTAATTGAATATCAAGTTATTAATTCAATTTCATTGATTTTCAATGCTTAAAAGTAAGAGCATTTGATGTACACTTTTTTGATCTATACTTGGCTATAGGGCTACTAACGCGTTATCTAACTAACGAAATTTTTGTTGACCCTGCTGTTCTAGGAAAGAGTAGCTCCGTAAACTTGTTACATTTTTTATTGTTCCGAACAGGTTTCATGCCAAATCTGCCTGGCATACCTCCATTTATCGAAGCCAACAATTGATAATGTCCAGTGGAGGCTATTGCTGTATAGACTTTATCTATATCCAAGTGTGGAAAAGAGATGCAAATACTAATTGCATCCGTTAGATAACTCATTATACCGGTTCTGTCCTTGCCACTTTTACAAGAAAATAAAACAGAAGTAGTAGGATAAGCTTGACCTAATATTGCTTTACATGCAATATAACTTGCGCAGGTAGTGGCATTGGGATTATCCGATATATAGGTGATCTGTTTCAGGTTGTTCCAAAGCTCAGGTGTTTGCGCAGCCTCTCCTAATTTTTCCAACTGCATAAAAAAGCTTTTGTCTTTTGGATCCTTGATTTTTTCTATTTGTGTCCGCTTATCCTTTTTCAATAGGAAGTTATATAATTGCTTAACAAAGCTTTTGTCTTTTGGATCCTTTTTAAAATCTATAAATGCACCTGTATACTTGTTTGTATACCAAGTTACTGCATCTTCTGCTAATTTATTGTATTGATTATTAAAATTACAAGATGTTCCAATCCCATTGATCGATAAAGTCATAAATCTATCATTACCGACTACTTGCCTTGTATCTTCTACAATCTTTTTTTCGTGCAGTTGCTCAAACCCTTTTATATCCATGTTGTAATTTAAAGATAGTACTTCTACATTTTTATCCTGTTGTTGGACTTGTTGTAGTAGTCAAGATTTAATCTGACAGGCAGTAAAAATTTAAGTATTAAAGTTGTCCGTTAAGTTAAATGTGTCAGTTAGGTTGTTAAGATAAGCGATTTGATTATTTTTTTCAAAGACTAATTT
>NZ_JANAVR010000026.1 GCF_025215055.1 Candidatus Cardinium sp. TP | reverse complement strand
GCCTAATGTTTTAGCTAGTTCCAATAACCCTAATTTAGGCTTGATAATTTTTTGATGTAAGTTCATAGTAGTTAAGATTTATATCATCATAATTTAACAATTGTCAGATTAAATCCTAACTACTACAAATAATGCCTATGTAAGCAATGCATTTTATCCCACTTTTTTCTTGATAAAAAAGTGGACAAAAAATCAAGCTCTCGCTAAAAGGCCGCTGAAAGTGTCATCCTACAGATGGAAAAACAGAAAGTGCCCCCTTTGTGGGCTTGAAAGGAAACTGTTTTTCTAAATCATCTGTAAGATGACACTTTCTACACCGCGACTTTTTACAGGGGCGTTGTTCTTTTAACGCAAAAAACCAGTGCGCTGAACACATACCGCTGAACACATACAAAGTGTAAGTATTTACACAATCTTCTGGAAAGCACCCCTTAATTGGGCAGGGCCTCTTCTATATTTAGGATATAGGTTTACTTTAATTTAGCAAGCTCCTTGTTCAAGAGATCCACTATTTCCTGTCGACCAAGGGATTCTGCAACATCTATAGGCGTTTCATTATTGCTATTTGCCTTGATATTAGCGCCTGTTTTTAATAATATTTCAACTTTTTTTCGAGCTGTTTTTTCATCGTCTAAAGCTGCTGCCTTATGTAAAAAAGTATTTCCCCAATTATCTAATAGATTCATGTTAGCTCCATTGTCCAATAACACTTTAGTAGTTTCTATCAACCCTTTCCTTAGTGGCAAATCTAAAGGACGCAGTGTACAAAATTCCGAGGCTGATCCATCTTCAAAGCGTAAATTTATACACTTTTTATAAATATGACTGTATGACTTGAATAACGCTTTGATGAGTGGTAGGGAACCCGAAGTAATTGCATGAAGCAAATCGGGAAAATGGGTAGAATAAGTATCACTTTCCTGACAAGGAACACCCTTAATGACAGCTTCAAAAAACTTCTCTTTAAACGAAAGACATATATCTTTTTTACCCATCATTCTTAGAAGCTCTTTTTGAATTACTGGGGTATTATTACTAATTATAGAATGTGTCAACTAATGTTTAGGAACATCTAAAAGGTTACTGGCTATTGTCATAGCAGACTTAATAAAGAGAGATGCATCCATATCATTGCCTCTATTTGTAGTTTCACTTTCCCCATGTTGGCTTATCTCGCCTCCCAACATATTAGACCTTCCTAGCCCATTGCAAGATATAATCAGTGGCAAAAAATTAAATATTTTTTCATAGTGAATAAAAGCTTTGATAATAAATATAAATGACCTGCTTACGCAGGAATAGGATAAATGATTACCCATTTCATATTTAAAAAATTTAAAAAAAAAGAAAATAATTTTTATCTCCTATCTATTCAACTTATATCTGTCTATTTTGCGCCTCTAGATTTTTGATCTGTTTTTTTGTAAGCTGGAGTCAGCTTATTAATTACATTCTTTAACCGCTATTATGGCACAGCTGTCTTCCTCAATCGGTTTATCCGATAGTTTTCATAGATGGGATGTGCTTTAAGGCACTCCAATAGTACCTATAAAGATTCAAGTAGATGGTCTAGCATATTATAGCGTTCTAGCTGTTTGCTCTTTTTTATATTTATATTGCCAGAAGATTGAATAGTAGCCGGTAAAAATGCCTTGTCAGTTGTTTATTACAGTAAAATAAATTAAATTGCCCGCTGATTATTATGGTTTTATTTGTATAACTTTATTCGATAACGCCTACTAGTACTAGTACCTAGGGTAGTTTGTTGTGGTTAGGGTTTGCTTATGCTTTTTTAAGCTTAATATATTATAAACATTATACACAATTATGATTAGTAAACGGACAATATTATTATTGATGGCGGTATGGGTTTTTGCCTCTATCTACTATCAAGAGTACAAAAAAGAGCAAAAATTGCTCGACACTCCCACATTGAATAGTGTAACACTATCTGCCATTGATGGAACCGACCCCGTAACCGTAAGCGATAAGTACTCTATAGAGGTGATTGGTAAAATCTATGAAGGTTTGTATGCCTATCATTATTTAAAAAAATCTTGTGAGTTGGTGCCTAATCTTGCTGAGGGGATGCCTGTCATTTCTTCAGATGGATTGGTCTATACTTTTAAAATTAAACAGGGTGTTGTATTCCAAGATGATCCTTGTTTCCAAGATGGTAAAGGTCGTGCACTCACAGCCGCTGATTTTGTCTTTAGCTTGAAAAGGCTAGCAGATCCTAAAAATATAGTACCTTATTTTGGTCTTATAGAGGGTAAAATCAAGGGCTTAGATGCGTGGAAGCAACAGCCAGACTATGCGCAAGCGGTAGAAGGATTAAAGGCATTGGATGACTATACCTTGCAAATTACCCTTACGGAGCCTTGGGTAGCTTTTTTACACTTTTTAGCAATGCCGGCCTCTTTTGTGGTTGCGCAAGAGGCGGTAACCCACTATGGGCGTGCGTTTGTAAACCATCCAGTAGGTACCGGTCCTTTTATCTTAGAAGGTGGGTTTAATCCCCAAGCCAAGCAGTTGATTTTTGTAAACAATCCTACTTTTAGAGCAAAATTTTTCCCTTCGGAAGGAGATGCGGAGTATCAACCTATGATAGCGGCTTATGCAGGTAAAAGGTTGCCTCTGGTGAACAAGGTGGTAGTCGATATTATTACCGAAGAGCAGCCACTTGCCTTAAAGTTAGGGCGTAAAGAACTCGATATGGCGCCCATTAGTGGCTCTAGTATGGCATTGACTATGATTGAAAATAATGCTGTTACACCAAAGTGGAGTAAAAAGGGGTTGGCCTTCGTGCAGTCCCCTGGTGCCAGTACACAGTTTTTTGGGTTTAACCATAGCCATGAGCTATTTAAAAATGTCTACTTAAGGCAAGCGATGTCTATGGCTTTCGATAGAGTGGCCTATAACCGAACTTTCTATAAAGGTTCCGCTCAGCTGGCACATACTTTGCTACCGCCTCTATTCATAGATGAGGTCAATGATCTACATGCATCTTATGGGTATAACCTTGAGCGTGCCAAAGAATATTTGGTTAAAGCAGGTTATCCAGATGGAAAAGGGCTGCCTGTTATTACACTTGATGCGATTGTGGGCACAAGTTATAAAGATAAAGCAGAATTTTTTGCTAAGTGTATGGCAAATATTGGTATACAAATTCAGGTAGTAGCCAATGTGCCTGCAGAACACTGGAGTAAGATTTCGAAAGGTGCTACCATGATGCATCTTTTGACCTGGCAAGCGGATTATCCAGAGCCTTCTAATTTTTTACAGTTGCTCAGTGACAGGGAGTTATGTGGCTTATTCTATGAAAATGCTGATTTTAATGCATGCTTGAGTAAAGCTATGGCCACAACCAATGATGCAGAGAGGAAAGCATACTATTTGGCGCTTAATAAAATGGCAACTGAAGAAGTGCCTATGATTTATGCATTGTATGTCCCTGAGCAACTTGTTTACTATAATTGGGTAAAAAATGTAGCTTGTAATGGTTTTTGTCCATGTCCAGATGCCTATATCGCCGTGGATATGGCTGCAAAGGTCAAGGCTACTAAATAATTAATGCATTGTCTTATGCTATTCGTATCTTCCCTTCGGGTATAACAGCTTTTATTTGTTTGTAGTTTATGTGGGTAAATGGAAGAGGTGCTTTACACGAAGGGTAACACCGCTTCCATTGCTATGACCTCTTTTTTTGTATATCTTTTTAAAAAGCTGCTTTATGCGCTTTCGGTTATTGTAGGGGCTACTTTTTTAGTCTTTCTTATCTTTAATGTTGTTGTAGGGGACCCTGCTTTAATTTTATTAGGTAAATATGCCACACCGAAAGCCATGGCCCTACTTGCCCATGAACTAGGTTTAGATAGACCTTGGTATATCCAGTATGGAGCAGTTTTAAAATCAGCTTTTACCTTTGATTTTGGCTATTCCTGGACGACCAAGCAACATATATTAAAAATATTTCAAGAAGGTGGGCTGGTCTCCCTAACCGTTACATTACCCGCTTTTCTCATAGGAAATGGTTTGGTGATATCAGTTGCCCTATGGATGACCCAATATAGAGGCACCATTTGGGACCGCCTGTTGGTGGTATGCTGCATTGTAATGACCAGTATTTCTGTATTGGTGTATATTCTAATTGGTCAGCTGTTTTTTGCTTGCAAACTAAGGATGTTCCCAATAATGGGTTATGAAAAAGGCTTTTTAGCCTGTGTGCCTTACATTATTTTGCCCACTATTATTCTTGTATTGCTCCATTTTTGTTATAGTTACCGGTTTTATAGAACTATTATGTTAGACGAAGTTTATCAAGATTATGTACGTACCGCGCGGGCGAAAGGATTGCAGGAAGAGGTGGTATTATTTAAACATGTCTTTAAAAATGTTATGGTCCCGATTATTACCACTGTTGTACAAGATTTGCCATCATTGCTATTTGGTTCTGTAGTAATAGAAAACTTTTTTGGCATACCAGGGCTGGGTAATGTAGTGATGGATGCGATGAGCCGTTGTGATTTTCCAACCATTAAAGCCGTAACGATCATAGCTGCGGTGCTCAGTGTCTTCTGTAATATAGTCGGTGACCTGTTGTATGCCTTGGTGGATCCACGCATAAAATTATAGGTCGATGATGCATAAACACTCCCATTCATTTACTTTGAGCAAGAAAGCTTTATTAGGTAATAAATTTAACCTTGTTTGCTTATGCATTCTCTTGTGCTACATCCTGGTGGCGCTAGCTACTAAATTAGGATGGCTAGGAGCCAATTGGCATGCAGAAGTTGGTGCCTCTTATCAGCAACCCAGTGGTGTCCATTATTTTGGTACCGATGTTTTAGGTAGAAGTGTTTTTGCTAAGGTGTTACATGGTATTGAAGTAGCCATGCATGTAGGCTTTGTGGTCGCCTTATGGGCGGTTGCAATTGGGGCAATCTTAGGTATACTAGCCGGTTATTTTGGGGGGATAATAGATGCATGTATCGTATGGCTCTATACAGTTATAACCGCTATTCCTACCATGATTTTACTCATGGTGGTTGCTTTTGTGCTTGGGAAGGGCACGATTTGTACGGCACTGGTCATAACGGAATGGACAGAAACCTGTCGCTTGGTGCGTGGTGAAATGATGCGCCATAAATCTAGAGAATACATTCAGGCCGCTTCAGCCATTGGCGCGGGTAGTTTTCGTAAGATTTTTGTACATCTATTGCCCAATATGCTTCCGTTGATTATCTATCAGTTTTCTTTAGTCTTTCAATCCGCTATAAAGTATGAGGTGATCCTCTCTTATTTGGGTATGGGCATTCAAAACAAGCCTAGTTGGGGTATTATGATTAGCGATGCCAAAACAGGACTATTGCGGGGTATTTGGTGGGAGTTTTTTTTTGCCACCATAGCCATGTTTTTATTGGTGCTCGTGTTTAATATCTTAGCGGATGCATTGCGGGATCTATTAGATCCAAAGTTAAAAGGTCGATAAACATGAAAATTCTTGAAGTAAAAAACTTAATAACGCAATATTATACGGGCAAAAAGATGGCAACAGTGGTCAATAATGTTTCCTTTGATCTTTTTTCCGGTCGTTCACTAGCGATTGTGGGTGAATCTGGCTCTGGTAAATCCGCCATGGCCCTTTCATTGATGCGGCTCATTGAACCACCTGTAGGTACCATTACCGCACAGGGTATTTTTTTGGAAGGAAAGGATATTTTACAACTTTCCCTAAAAGAGATTCAAGAGATACGTGGCAATCGTATTTCTATGATTTTCCAGGAACCTATGACGGCGCTCAATCCAGTTTTTACCATTGGTGAACAGGTTATGGAAACCATTCAGTTGCATCAACAGGTTCCACCCAAAGAGGCAAAAATACGGGCTATAGCTTTGTTAAACCTAGTGGGTATACCGGCCCCTCAGCAGCGCATGTTGGCCTATCCACATCAGATTTCAGGTGGTATGCGGCAACGGGTTATGATTGCAATGGCTTTGGCTTGTGGTCCCTCTGTATTGATTGCGGATGAACCTACTACTGCTTTAGATGTGACGACGCAGGCACAAATTATGGATCTGATTCAAAGGCTACAAGTCGAAAACAATATGGGTATTATATTGATCACCCATGACCTGGGCATAGTGGCTGAAGTATGTGACGAAGTGGCCGTTATGTATAGTGGTAGTATTGTAGAAAAGAGTTCTGTAAAAGCTATTTTTAATGCGCCACTGCACCCCTATACACAGGCGTTATTGGATGCAATTCCTCCTTTATCTGGTGGCGTCCGTAGGTTGCGCACCATTGATGGCGTAGTGCCTCCTTTATCAGATCTACCTATTGGTTGTTCTTTTCAAGAGCGTTGTCCCAACGTGCAAGATCGATGCAGAGCGAGTAAACCACTCCTTGAAGAAGCAAGCGGTGGCCATTCTGTAGCCTGTTTTTATCCATTACAAGATGGCGTTAAATCGTAAGGCATATGCAAGCCAATAAGGAAATTTTATTAGAAGTAGATCACCTGTATAAGACCTTTGCTGTAAAGCATCATCTCTTGGGTCATCGGGTTGGTACCGTGTCTGCTGTGAATGATGTAAGTTTTACCCTCTACAAGGGAGAGACATTAGGCTTAGTAGGCGAATCTGGTTGTGGAAAAACCACATTGGGTAGAACCATTTTGCGGTTGGTGGAGCCTACTGCTGGGCGTATTATTTTTGATGGGGTAGACATTACCCATTGTAGTGCTAAGCAAATGCGTAGCATACGAAGAAAGATGCAGATTATTTTTCAAGATCCCTATGCTGCTTTAAATCCTAGAATGGCTATTCGTCAGATCCTAGAGGAACCCATCAAGATTCATCACCTGGCTGAAAGCAAAGCGGCATCTACCCAGCGCATTGCTCAATTATTGGATTATGTGCAACTGCCTAGTGCGATTTTATACAAATATCCCCATGCGCTTTCTGGAGGGCAAAGACAGCGCATTTGTATTGCAAGGGCGTTAGCCGTTGAACCTACTTTTATCGTTTGCGATGAAGCGATTGCTGCATTAGATGTTTCCGTTCAAGCGCAGGTGATTAACCTTTTAATGGATTTACAAAAAGAACTAGGGCTAACCTATCTTTTTATTTCGCATGATTTAAGGGTGGTAGAGTTTATGGCCAATCATGTTGCGGTGATGTATTTAGGCAAAATTGTAGAGGCTGCTCCAGCAGCAGAAATCTATAAAAACCCTCAGCATCCCTATACGAGAGCGCTTTTTTCGGCCATACCGACGATTCATCCATCTAAACATAAAGAACGCATTATCTTACAGGGAGATGTACCGAGCCCCAGTGAACTACCTAGTGGCTGTTATTTTCATCCACGTTGCTGGAAAGCGACAGAAGAATGTAGATCCATCCAGCCAGCATTGGCACAAACAGCAGGGGATAGCCATCAAGTGGCATGTCATTTTCCAGAGGTCAATTAAATAGTATAGTTATATCATTCTCTCAAACATATGGATCCACTTTCAGAGATCAAAAATCTTTCTACTGTAGATAGTCAGAAAGTAGTTAGGATTAGAGGCAGGGTCTTTTCTAAAAAAGACTGTGGGCAGATATTATTCTTGATTTTACGTGATGGTATCGATACCCTACAGGCGGTGCTCGTAAAAAATAAAGCAGATACGCAGCTTGCTATAGAGGACTATAAGCTATTGCGTAGCATTGAAAATGAATCTTTTATTGAAATCATTGGTCAGGTCTATTGCGCTGAAAAAGCTGTATTGGCCTGCTCTAAGCAATCGATTGAATTAGCCATAATCGGGTATACAGTACTCAGTAGGTCTGTATTAGATTTGCCGATTACCCTCAAAGAGTCAGCCTTTATAGAAGATGAAAAATTTGAAAATCAAAATTTTGCATCTATTCAGTATGTAAAACGATTGGATAACCGTGTGTTAGATTTGCGTACCGATTTGGCACAGGCTGTTTTTCGCATCAATGATGGCATGCTTTTTTATATACAACAATATCTACGCAAGCGTGGGTTTATAGAAATCAAAACGCCTAAGTTAATAGGAGGTGCTTCTGAGGGTGGTGCAGATGTATTTAAGGTAGACTATTTTGGCAAACCGGCTTGTCTGGCACAGAGCCCTCAGTTGTATAAGCAAATGGCGATTATAGGTGATTTTAAGCGGGTATTTGAGGTAGGACCCGTCTTTCGTGCAGAAAATTCCGATACCAATAGACATCTAACAGAGTTTATAGGCGTTGACCTTGAAATGGTTATAGATCGGGATTATATGGAAGTAGTCCATCTGGTATATCAGCTATTGGTTGAGCTTTTTGCTGCATTGAATAAAAAATATGATCGAGAGATCGCCATCATACAATCTTTTTTTAATGTCCCTGCGCTCACCTTTGCATCAGAGTTGGTCGTGGTACCTTTTCCAGATGCGCTTGCCTTGTTAAGGGCCCATGGCAGGGAGCGGGGGGCGTTAGATGATTTGTCTACGGAGGAGGAAAAACAGTTGGGTGCGATTGTAAAAGAAAAGTATCATACAGATTTATATGTGATTACCGGTTATCCATCTCGTGTGCGTCCTTTTTATACTATGGTTGATTCAGATGATCGTCAATATACCCATGCTTATGATTTTATGCTACGGGGTGCAGAAATTCTCTCTGGTGCACAGAGGATACATGACTACACCATGTTATCAGAGCGTGTCCTTGAGATGGGCATAGACCCCACGACCATCTCCCACTATTTGAATGCATTTAAATATGGTGCACCGCCTCATGCTGGTGTGGGTATGGGGTTAGAACGGATCTTGAAATATTTTTTAGGTCTACCAGATGTACGTTATAGCAATCTATTTCCGCGTGATCCTAAAAGGTTGCATCCTTAATCAGGTAAGGCATCGGTAGGCTATTTGTATCTGTTCAGCGCAGTGGTTTTTTTGCATCAAAAAAACCGCCCCTGTAAAAAGCCATGGTGTAGAAAGTGGCATTTTACAGATGATTAGGAAAAACAGCTTCCTTTGAAGCCCCCGAAGGGGGCGCTTCCTGTTTTTCCATCTGTAGGATGACACTTTCAGCGACTTTTTGCCGAGGGCTTGATTTTTTGTCCACTTTTTTATCAAGAAAAAAGTGGGATAAAATGCATTACCCATGGCTATTGATTAGGTATAGGGTAGGGTTATAAAAGTTCCGATGCTTACCCTATATTTCATCATTTTATTCGTATTTTTAACCATTTCTAAACCTTAATCCCCTACTTATGGATAGCACACCAACGGATCGTATTATACCCATCAATATAGAGGACGAAATGCGCGATGCCTACATAGATTATTCTATGTCTGTGATTGTAGCCAGAGCATTGCCTGATGTGCGGGATGGGCTAAAGCCTGTGCATAGGCGGGTATTGTATGGTATGTATGAGCTAGGGCTCAGTCAAAGTAAATCTTACAAAAAGTCTGCAAGAATTGTAGGAGAAGTACTGGGTAAGTATCATCCACATGGTGATGTAGCCATTTATGAAGCGATGGCCCGTATGGCGCAAAGTTGGTCACTGCGTTATCCACTTATAGAGGGCCAGGGTAATTTTGGCTCTATCGATGGAGATGCGCCTGCAGCGATGCGTTATACCGAAGCCCGTTTGGTACGTATTTCTGAGGAGCTGATTAAAGAAATAAACAAAGATACTGTTGATTTTCAGTTTAATTTTGATGCTTCCTTAGAAGAGCCTGTTGTATTGCCTGCGAAGCTACCCAACTTGCTTTTAAATGGTGCGTCTGGTATTGCAGTAGGTATGGCCACCAATATGGCTCCGCATAATCTATCGGAAACCCTAAGTGCTATTGTGGCCTATATTGAGGATCATGACATTACCATTGCTGCATTAATGGAATATATGGTTGCACCTGATTTTCCTACTGGCGGTATCATCTATGGGTATAGTGGGGTGCGCGAAGCCTTCCAAACAGGAAGGGGGCGTGTGCTATTGCGTGGGAAAGCTACGATTGAAGTGGCCGCTAATGGGAAAGAGCAAATCATTGTGACCGAAATACCCTATCAGGTGAACAAAGCGGTTATGATAGAGCGGACGGCACATCTGGTGAATGAAAAAAAGATAGAAGGTATTGCCGACATTCGGGATGAATCAGACAAGGAGGGTATGCGTATTGTTTATGATCTCAAACGAGATGCCATAGCCCATGTGGTACTCAATAACCTCTACAAACAAACCCAACTACAAAGCTCTTTTAGTGTAAACAATGTAGCATTAGTAGAAGGTAGGCCTAAGGTTTTAAACCTTAAAGAACTCATTGTTCATTTTGTAGACCATAGACATGAGGTATTGGTACGCAAGACTACCTTTGATCTAGAGCATGCCAAGAAAAAAATACATCTATTAGAAGGTTATCTTATCGCTTTAGATCACTTAGATAGCGTCATTGCGTTGATTCGTGGTGCGCAAGACCCAGAAGTAGCTAAAGCCGCATTAATGGAAACCTTTCCCTTGAGTGAAGTACAAGCAAAAGCCATTCTAGAAATGCGTTTGCAGCGGCTTACCGGTTTAGAGCGTGCAAAGATAGTGGAAGAGCATCATCAGGTGCAAAAACTTATTGACCATTTAGCAGCAGTATTGGCCGATAAGGCGTTGCGCATGCAGCTGATTAAGGAAGAACTCATTACTCTTAAAGAGCGTTATGGCGATGCACGTAGAACCGTAGTGGAGTATGAGGCAGATGCCTTTACCATGGAGGATATGATTCCAGATACGGAAATGGTAATTATGATTTCCAACCAAGGTTACATTAAAAGAACGCCATTGGTTGACTATCGTTTACAAGGCCGAGGGGGAGTAGGGGCTAAGGGCATTACCACTAAAAAAGATGATTGCACAGAACATCTATTTATAGCTACGGCACACCAATATTTATTAATATTTACCGAGTATGGAAAGATCTATTGGGTAAAGGTCTATACCATACCAGAAACCAAAAAGACTACACAAGGCAAAGCCATACAGAATCTGATCAATATAGCGCCTGGAGATCAGGTGCGTAGTATTATTCAGGTGAGGGATTTGAAAGATAATAGCTATGTAGATAGCCATTATGTAGTGATGTCTACCAGGCAAGGGATTATTAAAAAAACCCCGCTGCGGGCCTATGCTACCCCACGTGCCAATGGTATTCATGCCATTGTCATTCGAACAGGTGATTCGCTATTAGATGTGCAGCTAACCAATGGTAGTCATCACATTGTATTGGCCTTAGAGTCTGGAAGGGCCACGCAGTTTAATGAGCAAGATGTACGTCCTATGGGCCGTGTAGCCTCTGGCATAAGAGGCATTACGTTGGGCCATGCATCGGATCGCGTGATTGGTATGGCCTGTTTCCCAACATCTGATTTAGATGTGTTGGTGGTTTCTGAAAATGGCTATGGAAAACGTTCGCCTCTGGCGGACTATCGTATTACCAAAAGAGGTGGTAAAGGTGTGAAAACCATTCAGATTACTGAAAAAACCGGAAAGTTAGTTGCGATTCATGCAGTGAAAAACCAGGATGAATTGATGATTATGAACCAATCTGGTGTGGCCATTCGGATTGAAGTAGGTACCTTACCCATTATTGGTAGGGCTACTCAGGGCGTTCGATTGATTCGGTTGGGCAAAAATGATAAGATTGCTTCGGTAGCCAGAATAGATGTGTTAGAAGATGGAGAAGAACCTAAAGCAAGTATAGCGCAATCATTAGATACAGCCTCAGATGAAATGAGGGTATAGCGTTCAATTGCAGCGATTATTTTATTAACTAGCTGTATGTATTCAGCGGAGTGGTTTTTTGCGTTAAAAGAACAACGCCCCTGAAAAAAGTCGCGGTGTAGAAAGTGTCATCTTACAGATGATTAGGAAAAACAGTTTCCTTTAAAGCCCCCAAAGGGGGCGCTTTCTGTTTTTCCATCTGTAAGATGGCACTTTCAGCGCCTTTTTGCCGAGGGCTTGATTTTTTGTCCACTTTTTTATCAAGAAAAAAGTGGGATAAAATGCATTATGAACCAGTATCGTGAACGAGATACAACTGGCTCATTGTGTTCCGATCTAAGCCCCGCACTAAGGGTACAAACAGGTTTCAATTAGTTATATAGCGGCCATGTATACATTTTGTTTCTTACTGATATTTTTAGTTATTCCCCCATCTCTTTTTGCTATACCTCCATCCATCGCACGCATTGTGCGTACCTTTGAAGGTCAAAATAAGCAGAAGGGCGTTAAGTCCAAGCCTGATCAGGTTACAGTTGGATCAGGGGATGGTGCGGCTAATGACACCCAACCAGCTGAGCCATCCCTTCTTTCTAATGCGCAACAGGCTCGACTAGCTATAGATGAAGCCATTAAAAACAGTAAGCTGGTCAACCATCCTGCTACCTGGTATTATAGAGGGGTGATCTATGATCGACTTGTAAGGGATCATATTGCTGAACCATCCACTGTATCCATTTTGTTAGATGAAGCACTCGCCGCCTATGCGCAGGCTAAGCGATTAAGTGTATCTAAAAGCAAGCAATTTTATAGTTTTACCCTGAATAATTTAGCCGCTTTGTGGTCGTACTTTTTGAATAGAGGGATCGGTTATTATAGGCAAGAAGCAGTTGAGCAAGCCTTAGCGCAATTTGCTATTTGTAAACGTATCTTACCGGAAGAGCCGACCCCATTGTTGTATACTGCTATTGTCTATCATAGTGTTGATCAGCCAGAAGCAGCATTGCGTTATTATCAAGATTATGTAGCAGTTCACGGGCCGCATTTTGCGGTTGCACGTGCTATGGCTGCTATTCATTACCATAAGCTTAAAAATTTTGATAAGGCCATAGCCATTCTCAAGGAAGCACTCCTTCAATTTCCTTTTCATAATGAGTTATTAGAGGAAAAGTGTTTGATCTATGACGCTTCTCGAAGCATAGATGATTATAGCGCCTCTTTAAAGGTTGGGTTGCAAGATAAAAAAATAGATGCATATTATGCATATGCTTATCTGTTGGAACATCAAGGTCGTATTCAGGAGGCGACTGGTTATTACCAACAGCTTTTAAAGGAGTGTCCACATCAATATGATACATTTCGCCAGGTGGGTTTTATCTTTTATAATGAAGCTATAAAACTATATACCCACGCCCTAAAATCAAACCGGCAAAAGGAGCAGTACGCCTATTCTCCGTTGGTTGAATCGTTCGGATTAATGCATGTCATGATGCAGCATTTATGGTTGCATACGATTTGGCGCAATAGCGCCTTACCCAGGGGATTCCTTTCTAAGGAACCACCATTTTCTGTCCGTCCTATATGGGTTGTATATGCGCATCCATTGGTTCAGGATAGTAGCGCAAGCGGTCTGGTTCATCTATTACAAGCAGGCAAGGTACCCTGTACGAGTCCTTTGTATGGCTACATCCATAGAAAAATTGCCACTGCATGGGCTAATAATAGGTTGGTGCAAACTGCAACAGCATTAGAAAAATATCTACAACAGGCTTTGTATTACTTAAAAATGGCGTACAGGCAAAATACAAAAGATCATAAGGTCGCACAAGCTTTGTACTATAGCTATTATCATTTAAAAAAGTATAGGGCTGCCAATAAGTTATTGCAAGTGATACAAAAGCAGAAATACCCTCTTGAAGATGATCCATTTGTCGGGCATCAAGACCCAGGTATAATGGACTGAAAAATAAGGAAATAAAATTAAGGTGTAGTAGTTAGGATTTAATCTGACAATTGTTAAATTATGATGATATAAATCTTAACTACTATGAACTTACATCAAAAAATTATCAAGCCTAAATTAGGGTTATTGGAACTAGCTAAAACATTAGG
>NZ_JANAVR010000025.1 GCF_025215055.1 Candidatus Cardinium sp. TP | reverse complement strand
AAAATTAGTCTTTGAAAAAAATAATCAAATCGCTTATCTTAACAACCTAACTGACACATTTAACTTAACGGACAACTTTAATACTTAAATTTTTACTGCCTGTCAGATTAAATCTTGACTACTACATATCATGACCTGAAGGGTGTAAAATTATTGCTTTGTGCAAACGATCATGAAGATTACTTTTTTAATACACCTAAAGGTAAATCAGCATTTGCACGTTTGGAAATAGGGGATACTGTCCATGACGGCATGCTTGAAATAGGCGTATGTCCTAAAAAAAAGTGGTGTACCATATGATGTTCAATGATAAGGTAAAACATAAATCAGAGCAATTATTTGAAATTACAAATCCTATAATAGAAGATTTAGAAGAAAGTAGCAAACTACTTTCCATTTGGTGTAACAAAGATGGGTATGAAATAAGTAAAGAAGGCGTTAATTATGTGATCCATCTGGATATGCCTACTTCCAATGATAGCGCCTTGTGAAAGAAGGGTCATCTTGCTAAAAACTCTACATTTATCCTAATAAACTATGTATTGAGTCTATTAAAAAATAGTGTCTAAGCACGACACGGGTTCGTATATAAAAACAGTAATCGCCCCCTGTGGGGGGCTTCAAAGGAAACTGTTTTTCCTAATCATCTGTATGATGCCACTTGCTACACCGCTACTTTGTACAAGTTCGTTTTTCTTTTAGCGCAAAAAACCAGTGACTTGAATAGATACAAAAAATAATGCCCGTTTAGCCAATGGCGTACTCCCATGCTGAAACCAGGCTAAAGTCTATTTTATCTAAATGAATAATAAAAAAGCAAGCCGAATATCGCGCTGCTACAACCACTATACCCTTGTTCCCTTCCAGGCCTGGGGGGATTAAGTAGGAGCTAGCCGTACCGGCTTGCCGTAGTAAATTTATCACTTTTTATCGAAATTAAAAAGTATATGTTCAAAAAACAACGTCACCTTAAGCGTAATCTATTCTGTATCTGTTCACATTACTGGTTAATGATGAACTTTATCCCACTTTTTTCTTGATAAAAAAGTGGACAAAAAAACCATCGCGCTGAACAGATAGATTGAAGCAAACGACAACTAAAATCATATTTTATTGGTCAGTCAATAAAATATACTCCTGAAGTTGACGCTATGGATTGAACAAACCCCTACTCATTAGCGCATTATGCATCTAATAAGCCATCTGTATAACGTTTTATAAATGCAGCCAACGGCTCACCTTCCAAAAGACCTTGTGCCAGTAGGGCCAAGTGATACGCCTGTTCTACCAATAGTTTTTGTACCGCTTGATCAGTAGTAGCAAGGATTTTCTTTGCGAAAGGATGATTCCCGTTAATGGCTACATGCATAGAGCGGAAAGCTTGTTGTTTGGCCTCATTGCCTTGTGCAAATTGTGCCATACGCTTTAAATGCTCAGAAGTGACAAAGGCTACAGGTAACTCTTCTGGTAGCATAGCCGCTACATTCCAAGTAGTTTGCTCAGCGCCAATCATGGTTTCGTAAATAGATTTTAATCTTTCTCTTTCCTCTTCTGTAAGGATATGTGTAATTGCTTCTTCTTTTTCAATTAAATTACCAATGGTATCGGTATCAATGCCTTTGAATTTAACCTTATCCAATTTATATTCAGCAAAATTAATAAAGTTCGTATCAATCTGGCTATTCAACACCAAGACATCATATCCTTTTTGTTCTGCTGCCTGTAAATAGATAGCCTGTTTTTTAGGATCTGTGGTATAGAGTACAATCAAATTACCATGTTTATCAGTTTGATTTTTAGCGGTTGTATCTTTGTATTCAGCTATGGTATAATAGTGACCAGCTGTGTTTTGTAAAAGTACAATGTCCCTGACCCGTTCATCAAACTTAGGATCGGTTATCATCCCATACTTTATAAAAAGCGCAATATCATTCCATTTGGCTTCGTACGCTTTACGATCTTGCTCGAACAGTGTTTCTAGCTTTTCTGCTACCTTTTTAGCAATATAGGTGTTGATTTTTTTTACATTACTATCTGCTTGTAAAGCGCTTCTAGATACATTAAGTGGTATATCCGGTGAATCAATAATACCATGTAACAAACGTAAAAAGTCTGGAATCACTTCTTTTACATCATTGGTAATAAACACCTGCCTTGCATAGAGTTGAATGGTCTCTTTTTGCTCAAAGTAATTGGCCGCTTTAGGGAAATAGAGTACGCCTGTTAATGTAAATGGATAGTCAATACTTAGATGAATCCAAAACAGTGGATCCTCTGCAAAAGGATAAAGCTCTTTATAAAATTTAAGGTAGTCTTCTGGTTGTAAATCTGCCGGCCGTTTGACCCATAGTGGCATGGTGTTATTGATGACCTTTTTATCAAATACGATTTCTACCGGTAAAAAGCGACAATGCTTATCTAAAATGGCATGAATACGCTCTGGTTTCAAAAATTCTTCAGCCTCTTCGGCAAGGTGCAAAATAACCTCTGTGCCTACCTCGTTTTTTTCAGTAGGATGTATTTCGAAATGCGTAGTGCCATCACAACTCCAATGGGCTGCTTGAGCAGCGGGTTGATAAGATTTCGTAATAATTTCAACTTTTTTAGCCACCATAAAAGCAGAATAAAAACCCAACCCAAAAAAGCCAATGAGTTGATGTTGATCTACTTGTTCTTTGTATTTTTCTACAAATGCAGCAGCACCAGAAAAAGCAATTTGGTTGATATATTGTTTGATTTCATCAGCCGTCATACCCAATCCATGGTCTTTAATCGTTAGTGTCTTGGCTGATGCGTCCAGCAACACCTCTACCTGTAATGTATCTGTGGCGCCTTCATAGAGGCCCATAGCAGCTAGTTTCTTTAGCTTTTGAACCGCATCGACTCCATTGGCCACTAATTCTCTTAAAAAAATGTCCTGATCGGAATAAAGAAATTTTTTAATAATCGGGAAAATATGTTCCGTATGTACGGATATGGTTCCTTTTTCATTCATGACTAATATATATTTAGGTTAAGTCTATTGATGCTATAATTACCCCTATTAGACGTGCCTATTCACGACACTGGTTCGTAAGGCAATTTTATTTTTACTTTTTTCTTGATTAAGAAAGTAACCAAAAATCAAGCCCTCGGAAAAAAGCTTATATCTCATGCTATCATTACGATAAACAGCACCACAAAAACCATGCCAATACATCCATTACCCTACCTTTATGACAGTCCATTTATCGTATCCACCCACTGCTTTTTGCACCCCTACGTTAAAATATATATTTTATTTACATGAGCGGTTATAGACTGCACGCTTCGCTATCGAAGACGCAACAGTTGGTTGCAGGACAACAGCGGGTTTTGAAGGTGATGTGGTTCCAATATCATCTATAAAATTAACTGTTGTGTCATGTCCTCCTGCATAAGCGTCCAATACATTCAATAAATACCAAGCACTGGCAATGATAATAAATAGATTACGTGTACGCTCACATTCCTTAATACGTTTTTCGGTGAATGCAGGATTCGGTTTATCCTTACCAGTCATAAGCAATGTACGCTTATGATCGTTCATTTCTTGATGCTCTGAATAGATTCTAGCACCAACCAAAGCAAAACCCACATAAAGGCAAGGCACCTTCCAGTAATCTTTATTATACACTTGTCCAAGTCCAGGCACTACCATAGAGGCCAGCCAAGTACGCTGTATCATAGCCTCTACAGGCATAGTTTTAGACAATAAGGCTGCTGCACCTGCCTGGTCAGGCGATAGACCATTGTCTCTGTGTTGTGCAGCATATAGCCACCGAGGCACGCTGTTGACCAAACCGGGCAATCCTAGCTGATCTGGTAACGCAATGGCTTGCGCAAGGCAGGGGAAATGTACCCCTATGACCACCATGAAATAAAAACTATAACGCACCTTCATAGCTTACTTTATATTCGAAATGATGGCCAGAATTCTCCCTAACTCTTCCTCAGAATCAAATAAAATCTTAATTTCTCCTTGCTTTTGTGCATCTGCTTTTATAATTACTTTTGTATTAAATTGTTGGGTTAATTGCGTAGTGGTATTTTTTAGCTTTGCCTTAAAAGAAGGAGGCAGGTGTGTTTTAGTTATTTTTTTCAAATGGCCAGTAGCAAACAGGTCTTGGACTATTTTTTCCACTTCCCGCACAGAAAGGGCATCTGTTAGGATCTTTTTCAATACGCTTAACTGTATTTCTGGGGTCTGAAGATTAATCAAGGCCCTGGCATGGCCCATAGAAATTTTTTGATCTCGAAGCGCAATTTGAATATCAGGAGGCAGTTTAAGCAATCGAAGGTAATTATTAACCGTTGTTCTATCTTTTCCAACCCGTTCTGCTAATGCTTCTTGTGTTAGTTTACAGTCTGTCAACAAACGGTGGTAACTCAGTGCAATTTCAACCGCATTTAACGACTCACGTTGGATATTTTCAATAAGTGCCACCTCTAACATATGTAGATCATCAGTGGTACGTATATAAGTTGGCACCTCCTCTAAACCAGCCAATTTAGCAGCACGTAGGCGCCGTTCTCCAGCTATTAACTGATAAGTGTTGCTGTCTAGTTTACGCACAGTAAGGGGTTGTATAATGCCATGTAATTTGATAGACTCGCTTAACTCATTTAATGTTTCTTGGTTAAAGTCTTGACGAGGTTGGCAAGGATTAATGGCAATGGATACAATTTTAATCATTTTAAAAAAACGCTCAGCAGGATCAACAGAGGCTTCTGTATGTGCTCCCTGCAACAGGGCGCTTAACCCTCTACCTAGCACTCGATTTCCTTTTGTAGGCTGCATAACTGAATAATTTATATCAAACTTCTTGTAAACGCTAGCATGTACACGTTGACCGGGTGCGTAAAGCCGAGATCTGTACGCTATGGGGTTGCACGTGCCGCTCAAACATGAACGCCAAAGCAGCATATTATTTCTTAACGCCACTAGTAATTTCTTCAGCAAGGCTAAGGTAACTCACCGCTCCTTTACTATCCGCATCATAAATAATGGCCGGCATACCAAAACTTGGTGCTTCACTTAACTTAATATTTCTTGGAATAATGGTTTCAAAAACCATGCTTTGAAAATGCTTCCTAACCTCTGCTACAATTTGATTCGCCAAACGAAGTCGCGCATCATACATCGTCATCAATATACCCTCTATTTCCAAGTTAGGATTCAAACGAGATTGGATAATTTTAGTTGTATTTAACAGCTTGCCTAGCCCTTCTAAGGCAAAGTATTCACACTGAACCGGTATTATTAAAGAATCCGCAGCGGTAAGTGCATTAATAGTGATTAAGCCTAAAGAGGGCGCACAGTCTACTATAATGTAGTCGTAAGTGGGTGTTATGACCTTTAGCGTTTCTCTAATACGCCCTTCTCTATTCTTAAAGTTAACCATCTCCACTTCTGCACCCACTAAGTTGATATGAGAAGGCAAAAGATCCAGATGAGGCACACTGGTTGGTTGAATCAATAGTGTGGGGTCTACAGCCTCTACAATGCATTCGTAGATGCTGCGTTCCACTTCCTCTGGCTTAATGCCTACGCCAGAAGTTGCATTTGCCTGCGGGTCAATATCAATAAGAAGGGTTTTCTTTTCTAGAATAGCAAGACTTGCTGCCAGGTTGATAGCAGTAGTAGTTTTGCCAACGCCACCTTTCTGATTTACAATCGCTACGATTTTTCCCATAAACACTGCGATTTATTCGCATAAATTTTACAAATTTTAGACTTACCCCCAAATCCTCATTTTCTATTTCCCCCCATAAACCAAGGCAATGTAGTAGCTAAAAAAAATAAAAATCAAGTAAAAAAAAATAAAACTAAATACTACAAAAAGAACCCAAGAAAACAACAGGCAAATCACAAACGGATTTCATTACCTTATGATTACCATATTATATAATATACTAATCCTCCAATCTATAAAAAAATAAAAATATATCAAAAAGTCGCTTACTAAGTATTGCCTCTTACTTTTTAACCCTTATAAGACATATTATTTTCCAAATGGCTAGCCATTTGGTTCAATTGTATAAGAGCAGCTATTCAGCATAAAAACATCTCTTTGTAAAACATTACTGAAAGTACAGCGGGGGAAATAGGAAACTATCCCCTTAGCCCTTCCAGTTGTTTTGCGATCCATCCCCTACCTTCTCACAACTTTGCAAGGCATGTTTACTTCTTGTTTTGGGGTAGCGTGGCTATACCGCTGAATAGTATACCAGTTTATCGTCCTAAATAAACCATTAAAATAGAAACATCAGCTGGACGCACACCACTAATCCGAGACGCTTGGCCTAACGTAGCAGGTCTTTGATTGCGCAACTTTTCTAATGCTTCTGCAGAGAGTGCCTTTAGATTGGTATAATCAAAATCATTTGGAATACGGTAATCTTCTAATCGCTCCATCTTCTCTACAAGCTCCTTTTCTTTTAGAAAATAACGCTCATACTTAACCTGGATGCTCACCTGCTGCAACACCTCTTGTTCATACACAGATAGGACATTGGCTTGCTGCTTGTCTAATGCAAGCAGATCATTAAAATCAATTTCGGGTCTTTTTAACAGTGTATAAGCAGATTGTGTTTCTTCTATTAAGCTTGCACCTATTGCTTCTAAAGTGGGGTTCATCTGGGCTGGCTGTATCTTCCATTGTTTCAAAAAATGGAATACAGCTGTAAGGGCTTCTTTCTTTTTGCATACCCTTTGCAGCCGCTCATCATCCACCAATCCTATCGCATACCCTCGTTCTGTTAAACGTAGATCTGCATTATCTTGCCTGAGTAAGATACGAAACTCAGCCCGTGAAGTAAACATGCGATAGGGCTCTTCCGTACCTTTTCCCACTAAATCATCTATTAAAACACCAATATAAGCCTCAGACCTTTTGAATACCACTGGACTCTGTTCAGTGATCTTCCTATACGCATTAATCCCTGCCATGAGCCCTTGACAGGCCGCTTCTTCATAGCCTGTAGTGCCATTGATCTGGCCTGCAAAGTAAAGATTTTGAATCAATTGGGTTTCTAGTGTATAGCACAACTGCGTAGGAGGAAAATAATCATATTCGATCGCATAACCAGGGCAGATCATTTTTGCCTTCTCAAAACCAGCTATAGCCCTTAGCATCTTTAACTGGATGGCTTCTGGCAACGAAGTCGACAGCCCATTTACATAGACTTGAATGGTCTGCCAACCCTCTGGCTCCACAAAAATTTGATGGCGTTCTTTATCTGCAAATCTATATACCTTATCTTCTATAGAAGGGCAATAACGAGGACCTACCCCTTGCACCTGGCCATTATAGATGGGAATGTCGGCCAAATTATCCTTAATAAGGTTGTGTACAGCTGGATTGGTATAGGTAATATAACAGCTTTTTTGCTTTGTAAGCTTCGCTCCACTTAGAAATGAAAAACGGCCTGGCAGAGGATCACCTGGCTGTATTTCCATTTTAGTATAATCTAGTGTTCTGCCATCCAAACGAGGAGAAGTCCCTGTCTTCATCCTTCCTGTTTCAAAACCCAATTTTTGAAGCTGCTCCGTAATACCCGTAGCCGCCCTTTCTCCAGAGCGCCCCCCGGTCATTTTTTTGGCACCAATATGAATCAGACCATTTAAAAAGGTCCCATTGGTTAAAATAACCGCCCGACTTTCGACCGTAATACCCAAGGCGGTTTGCACACCCCTCACCCTTCCCTCCTTGATCAGCAATGACACTACCCTATCTTGCCAAAAATCCAGATTGGGTAGTGACTCAAGGGCACTTCGCCAACACGCCGAAAATAACCCTCGATCATTTTGAGTACGAGGGCTCCACATGGCCGGCCCCTTTGAGGTATTTAACATCCTAAACTGGATGGCCGATTGATCTGCTATAATACCAGAAAAGCCCCCTAAAGCATCGACCTCTCGAACAAGCTGCCCCTTGGCAATGCCCCCCATAGCTGGATTACAAGACATTTGGCCAATCGTCTGCAAGTTCATGGTAATCAACAAAACCTTAGCACCTAATTTAGCAGCCGCCGTAGCCGCTTCACAACCCGCATGACCACCACCCACCACAACAATATCGCATGTAAGTAACATAATTTTAAAAATGTTTCACGTGAAACATACCCACCATAATGAGATAAAAAAAAGACCTAGCATCCAACGGGTATCCATTTAGCTAACCGACCCTAAGCGGAAAATCTATTGTAACTGCATGGGATCGGTATCATTGATGCAACAATAAAGCAGCCTATTTCCACTCCATCCCATGGCAAAACAAATAAAATGGACGGTTCAAAAGTTAGGCTCCTGGACCAAAATGGATTGGCGTAGCTATCTAATAAAGCGGGTGGCGATTAGGCCACAACCGTTACAGGATCGGAGCGCTCATCAGTAAATCACGACCAGGAAAGAAAAACGCAATTTCAGATTCAGCTGTTTCATCTGAATCTGAGCCATGAATAGCATTATAATCAATAGAAGTCGCAAAGGCCTTTCTAATGGTACCATCCGCAGCTTCCGCTGGATTGGTAGCGCCCATTAGTTTACGCAGATCTGCTACGGCATGCTCTTTTTCCAAGACCATAGCCACTACAGGACCAGAGGCTATGAAGCTACATAAGTCTTTATAAAAAGGGCGATGCGCATGCACGGCATAAAAGTGCTCAGCAGCGGCTGGGGTTAACTGAAGCATAGACATTGCATGTATAGAAAACCCTGTTTTTTCTATCATGGATAGTATAGCACCAATATGATTGGCACGAACTGCATCAGGCTTAATCATTGAAAATGTGTATCTTCCTTGCATCTTTTTTATTTAATGAATATAATACATAACGGATATATCTATCAGTTTTTTATAATTAAAATCTGTTCACATTACTGGTTAATAATGAATTTTATCCCACTTTTTTCTTGATAAAAAAGTGAACAAAAAATCAAGCCCTCGGTAAAAAGTCGCTGAAAGTGCCATCTTACAGATGGAAAAACAGAAAGCGCCCCCTTTGGGGACTTTAAAGGAAACGGGGTTTCCTAATCATCTGTAAAATGCCACTTTCCATACCGCGACTTTTTACAGGGGCGTTTTTTTTGACGCAAAAAAAACCATCGCGCTGAATACATACTAAAAAAGATCTGTCTGTACAAGGTCAAGCCTATCCCTGTGAATAGGTTAAGTTGTTAACAAACATACCGTTTCATCGAGGTATGTTACAAATATAATACTTTTTAGCCCTTAGCCAAGGATTAGGTAGATGGCGTAGTTGTATGATGTCTAGGGATTTGTATAGCAAAAAAGAAATTCGAATGCCAATTTTAAAAAGCTTGCCTAAGAAAGTTTGTGCAACTATTTTCTACTTAAACGAAATGATAGATTGAATTTATTATCAATCATTATTTTGGTTTAGATCTAATCCAACATGTCGGTGCATACAATTCGGGTCAACTTAAAATCGATATATTATTGATTATTAAATGATACATCATCTTTCTATAAATTATGGCCATGCCTATTGCAGCCACCAATAAAGGAATTGGTCGACCATGAGCGGTTAATGACATCAACCTAAGGAATATTTATATTGATTATCAAACAAAAGTATATATTCTCTTCATTGGTTAATAATGAATTTTATCCCACTTTTTCTTGATAAAAAAGTGGACAAAAAATCAAGCCCTCGGTAAAAAGCCGCTGAAAGTGCCATCTTACCGGGGCGGTTTTTTTGACGCTAAAAACCATCGCGCTGAGCACATACAGAAATAGCATCATTGGCATTTACCTCCCCTGTCATATGTTAGGTGCAATCACTGCAGTCACTAAGTAGACTGAAAGGTGACTTATAGGTTTGTCAGATGAAGTATCAACTAGCACCCTAGAATATATCAATAATATGGGAGCCGTGAAGGAAGAAGATCTGGATCCAATGATTTACTTATATCCTTAGGAATCCTATATAACCGTTTAATACGACCTAACTTATACTTAATAGGATCTTTTTTATTCTCAAGCTGCACAGGAGTATCGAAGACATCACGAATATCTTGCTTTTTTTCTAGCTTAAACCGCTCAGTTGTGAGGAATGCTTTAACGATCGCTAATGCCGTATCAATAGATAAATCATCGGTCGGAGTATTATATTCCAATTTTAAACGACCTAATCCACAATCAAAAATGCTATGGCCATATTCATTCTTTACATATAGATCCGTATCTTTATTCCCTAGTAAAATATTGATAGCCTCATAATTAGAAGCAGATACCGCAACATGAAGAGGAGTAAACCCTTGAAGACTTGTGCAATTCAGCTTAGCACCCATATCAATTATGTGATTCAAAAGCCCTGAAGGTATGGCATCCATTGTAACGGATCTTCCTTGCCCTTCAGCTATTATATGCAGAATCGGAAACTCGTCCTTACAATCTGCTTCTCCGTTTATATCAGCCCCTTTTTCTATCAATTTTGACATGCATGTGTTAAAATCTGCACACTTACCATACTGATCACCATGCATATAAATTAACTCCCGCAAAGCGGAGTCAAAAGTTAATTCATCTACATTGAATCGATGGCTTGCTGAGTGCTCTAGTAAGCACAAAGCCATCCTTAGGCCTTTTTCTCCGGATTGTAAAGTTAACGGAAGATATTCCGAAAGATCTACCTCTACTTTAGGGTTATCCAGAAACAAGCACACCTCCTTAGTATCCAGCTCAATAGACCGCCGAATAGAGTGAAGAATTACATAGTAAAGAGCAGGCCTACCATGGTTATCTTTTACATTTGGATCAACCCTTGAATGGTTTAGCAAGCGTAGGCAAAAGATGGGGCACAAAGAGACCTGCCTTACGCAATAGCGTAAGATCGTTTTCATCTAATTCATTTACTGGAATAATTTCACTATCCAATAACACTTCAACCATTTTCACTTCGTTACACTGAGCTGGTTTATCTTTGCACTTGTCAACTACTAGATGCATGACTTTTTTGAGATAACCATCCCTATCACCCGCGCACACATCTGATGCATAGTGTTTTAGAACAGCTTGCACTACAGCTGGATAGTTGTTTTCACCCCCCACTTGAAAATTTCAAAATAATTTTCATCCTCTGAGCTTATATAATTTGCTTTTATGAGCAAATTTCGCAAATCTTTTAGGTCATCAAAACTGAGGCAAGAATTAAGCAAAATAGAAAGCAGAGCAGCTACAGAAGAGGTAATAACGGGCTTTGTACTGATCTTCTCCGATTCCTGACTACCAGAGTCCATACTATAACTTTATAGTACTACAAGCGGTAGTATAACACAAAAAGATGCCCAATGCCACTAATCTCAAATAGAGATAGTAGAAACACAATACCCTTTGAATAAAAGGAAAAGTAATCATAGTGGTCAAAGTTAAAGAAAGTTGAAAAATGTATAAACAAGAAATTTACTAATAAATGACAACAAATACAAATTTTTTAGTTGATTGTGGCAATATGCATGTATGCCTAACTGCTCAGGGGGCATAAATACTACTATTTAACAACTTGAATAGCACCGAAAAATCAGCTAAGTAATAAAAAATAGCCTATATTTAAGACACTTTTTGGTTTGATCAAACCAAAAAGTGTCTTAAATTATAAGTGCGAAGCAATGGTACAAAATAGGGAGATAGCTGTAAAACAGTTGGGATTAATAGATTATAAGGCAGCATTGGCGGTTCAAGAGGCCTATTATAATGCCATTATAGACCGAAAATGTGGGCGTTTGACGGCGCAACAAGCTACGCAACCTTCACCTGCTAGCTACTTGCTTTTTTGTCAACATCCCCCTGTATACACGCTGGGTAGAGGGGGGGGTATGGACCACCTATTGGTCGATCCTGCTACCTTACAAGCAGAATCAATTGCCTTATATCATGTAAACAGAGGCGGAGCGATTACCTATCATGGACCAGGCCAGTTAGTGGTCTATCCTATTATTGATTTGGAGTTGTTTTTTACAGATATACACCGTTACCTGCGCTTGCTTGAAACAGCGGTTATAGAAACGTTAGCCTATTTTAATATTCCATCCACCCGGTTCCCGGGACTAACCGGTGTATGGTTACCAGCAGATCAAACAACAAAACGGTGCGACCGGAAGATTTGCGCCATTGGCATTAAGGTAAGTAGATGGGTCACCATGCATGGACTGGCACTAAACGTAAACAATGATCTGGCGCCTTTTGGTAACATTATACCCTGCGGTATAGCCAAAGCAGTCACATCTATGCAACAGGAATTAAACCAAGCTATTTCTGTAATGGCTGTTTCAGACATTTTAGAGCAAAATATTTTAAATAAGTTAAATTTTGTATAAATTTTGTATTAAATTTTCATTTAAAAAAATGTAGCAAATATTTATATTGTACTTATAGTACTGATTTGACATCACAGGATGCTTTTTTGAATATTGAAACATTCAAAGCTCCATCATACATGGATGGAAGGAAGCTGATCAACAGGTTCTTTGCCTACTGACTAATTTGATAATACCAGATGCAACATAGAGGGGAAATTATTGAAAACGTAGTGAGAAGAAGCGGTATCTCTCTTTCAATATTAGCTTCAAAAATGGATGTAAGTAGAAATACGCTCTACAATAGATTTAAGGATAAAAATGTAAGCTATGACTTTATATTGACCTTAGGGGCGGTGCTACACTATAATTTTTCGGCACATTTCCCTGAGATGAAGTCCGATAGCCCGCTTCCAGACGATCCTCGTGCAGAATTGTTTCAGCTTGAGCGGAAATACAAAACGCTATTGGAAAAATATCATTGGTTACTGAAGTTTTTGCTAAAAAAATCGCAAGATGCGGACCAACATGCCTTACATAAACAAATTCAAGAGCTAATCAATTCTTCTTCTTTTTTAAGTGAAGTATGTTAACCGTACCTACAAAGATTAAAAAATCATTGGGCCAACATTTTTTAAAAGATGTTGTGGTGTCGAATCAAATCGCCAATCTATTAACAGATGAAAGTCTTATAGGAACGGTAGTGGAAGTGGGGCCCGGTAGCGGTAGCTTAACAGACAGGTTGCGGACTAAGCCTATTGCTCGGTTATACCTCGTAGAGGTAGATCGTGACCTTATACCCTACCTAAAAAAGAAATATGCTGATTTAAGTGAGAGAATCATAGAGGCAGATTTTTTAAAGCTATCCCTAACAGAACAGTTTCAAGGGGAACGATTAACGATTATTGGTAACTTTCCCTATAATATTTCTTCCCAAATCTTCTTTAAAATTTTAGATAACCGCCATGTGGTAAAGGAAGTAGTAGGAATGGTCCAAAAGGAAGTAGCACAACGGATAACTGCTCCACCAGGTGGTAAAGTGTACGGCATGCTTAGTGTGTTTTTACAAGCATTCTATACCATAACCTACCACTTTACAGTGCCTCCCCACCTGTTTCTACCACCCCCTAGGGTAGACTCTGCGGTTGTGACCATGCATCGCAACAATGTACAAAAACTGCCCTGCAATGAGCTGCTATTTTTTCAAATAGTCAAAAGTGGTTTCCAACAACGTCGGAAAAAGTTACAAAATGCTTTGCGTGCTTTCAATATTGCTGACATAGGACATACGGATCTGTTGGATAAACGTGCAGAGGAACTAAGTGTCACTGAATTTGTCACACTCACCAATGCATTGACTACCAAAGGGCATTTGAACGTTAGGCGCCACTGATTAATCAACAGCGGAGGCTTAAGGGAAATCTATTCTAGCACAGAGTAGCCCATGGATTGTTAGTATACGCCATCGTTTATACTACCTTATTGCCACCAATAAAAAGTGGGCGCACAGCAAAAGTAATGAAACTAATCGTTGTACAGCGAGAAAAACAGAACGCACCCGCTGCACGGACTCAAACAAGTTGTTCTTCTGATCCGCTAAACAACCGTTCGTCTAAAGACTACAAGTTTACTGAAACGCTAAGTTTTTTTATAGGCGGCCATAAGTGCTTTAAATCGACGGCATGGACGCAAACGCCCATTAAAAATAATATTTTATTTGACAGTCAATAAAATTGACCCCTTAAGTTGACGCTACTAGGTAAGCACCATTAGGTTATGTAATTAGGTACAGATCATCTTTTTAAGACCAACCAAAATGATTTGTACAGATGATAAAAATTGCTTAAATAGCAAAGGTACTATGCTTGGGGTACCTATCATGTACACTTTGCACACCCATTTGCCATCCGACTTTAATTTTAACTAATGCATAATTGACTACATAAGATGTATAAAGCCATCCATCTACTCCTTAAGCAGTTATTGGTTAGGGTATAGCCACTAGCGTCAACGTTAGTGCGATCCGAAGTCACGAAAGCGTGAGGGTTAAATTTCCTCTTCCCCAAACATGAGGGATAATGTATAAGCTCACGTTTTAGAGTCTGGCACCCTCTAGGATGGAAGCAAGAGATAAAAGCAGGTAATCTTAAACCTTATAGCAAATCCCTTCAAACAGAGTTAAGCAAGATTACGAGAGAAACTTATGTCAGAATTG
>NZ_JANAVR010000024.1 GCF_025215055.1 Candidatus Cardinium sp. TP | reverse complement strand
TCTAGTATTAACTATCAAAAACCTATGAACGTTTATCTTAACCATTTAAAAATGGTAAGCTAGCAAACGGGAAAAAATAGAAAAGAAAAGTAAGAAAAAATTGTCCGAATAAATCAGTCCAGTATACATTTAACTTAACGGACAACTTTAATACTTAAATTTTTACTGCCTGTCAGATTAAATCTTGACTACTACAGCCTAAAAAGTTACAAACAGTGCTTCCAACCATTGAGGAACTAGAAGCAGAACTTGCTAAGGGTTTAGATGATATAAAAGATGATTGATCTCACAGAAAGATCGAGAAATAGCACGGTAGTCTTACCCCATTTCCATCTCCAGCCTCGTCGAACGTAGCGTAAGGATTTCCGCTACTAAGCTCTTCTAACAACTTCTTACCAAAGCCTATGGCCTATCATGCTGTGGTTGCTTTCAAAAGTCTTAACGTATCTGATCATCCTTGTATAACTTGTAGCAATTAAGATTTAATCTTTTAGAGCAACCGTATGATATCTACCAGCCGGTGGGCATACCCTCCTTCATTATCATACCAGCTGATTACTTTTGCTAATTTACCATGCACATAGGTGAGTTTCCCATCCACAATGGAGGAGTAGGTAGTGCCTATTACATCTACAGACACAATCGGCTCTTCCGTATAGGCTAATATATGCCTAAGTGGACCCTGGGCTGCTTGATACATTGCTTCATTTAAACTCTTTTGAGTAGCCTCTTGATTTAGGATAGCCGTAAAATCAACCACTGAACCATTCGCAACAGGCACACGCATGGCCATGCCATCTAGCTTCCCAGTTAGATGCGGCATAACCAGCCCTATAGCTTGGGCAGCGCCTGTAGAAGTAGGAATAATAGAAAGCGCAGCGGCTCTTGCTCTTCTTAAATCATTATGTGGGGCATCTTGCAACGATTGATCAGCTGTATAGGCATGGATGGTATTGATGACCCCTTGCGCTATACCAAAATGGTCATCTAATACCTTAGCAACAGGTGCCAAACAATTGGTTGTACAAGAGGCATTAGATATAATCGCTGGTTTGGTTTTTAAAATCGCATCATTAATACCCAGTACAACAGTAGGAATGGTATGATCCTTAGCAGGTGCAGAAAGTACTACCTGTTTAGCACCTGCTATTAAATGGTTACTGGCGCCCGCTTGGTCTAAGAAACGGCCTGTAGCCTCTATGACTACATCTACACCTAGTGCCTTCCAGGGCAATGCAGATGGATGCGCTGAGGCATAGACATGGATACGCTGGTCATCTATGGTTAGACTCGTATCATCACATGTAACTTGCCCCCTAAAAGGGCCGTAGTTAGAGTCATATCTAAATAAATGGGCTAAAGTAGCACTGTTGGCCAGATCATTCAAGGCTACTACCTGTAGATCACTACAGGATAAAAGGTTCCGTAAGGCCAATCGACCAATACGACCAAATCCATTAATTGCAATTTTTTTCATAATTAACGTTTATAAACCCTTTATCTCATTTTTATGCCAGTTATATTCTCTTCTTTGACCTCATCTATAAGACTGCCTATATAGCTATTGGGTTGCTTCGCGTACTTGGTTTTAAACAGACCAGAGTCCTCTATAAGCTCCTGTAGACATTTATCAAGTTGCTGTAAGGTATCTAGTTGCGAACCAGTAGTCCTTCGGAAGATTTTCCACTTTTCTACCCAAGACATGTTGGCCGTATTGTTACACATTTTAATAGTGTCTGCTGGCCAACCCTTATAAAGGTAAATCATCGTACTTATAAGTCGTCTGTTTTCCTCTTTGGTAAATCTTACTGCGAAAAGAATGGCCAAATTTCTAACACTATCTGGATCGACTTCATCGAAAAGCTTTTTTAACGCTTTTTGATCATTGTCATTATATTCTACCATCAAATTAAAAAATACCATCCTATCTTTACCTTTTAATGGTAGTTTATCGCCCCAGTCATCTTGTGGTATATCTTCATCTTGGGCCTGTTGCGCTTTACCCTCTTGAATTAATTTATGTATAGCTTCTGAATGGGCTATAGTATCTTTATGGGCAGGTTGGTCTATGGTTTCTTGATAGGATGGTGACGGAGCAGCGGTCATAAGTGTTAGAATATTTTTCCGGCGGTCGTCCGAAAGGTTGTATATGTCTTCTTTATCATACTCATTTAACTCTTTGAATGGTTTAGGTAGCTGTGATGCAATGTATTGATCCACTTCGTCTGCCTCGTTGAGATTAGTAACTTGGGCTATTCTATTTTTTAATGCAAAGTATGGATCTTTTGGCAATATTGGATGCAAAATTATATAGAGCGTATGATATTGATTGATAAGTTTTTTTACAAGATTTTGGTCTTTGATTGTGTCAATGTGTTGTTTCAGCTGCTTCTTTTCATCCCCTTGTACGTTTGAGGTCTGCATGAGGTGTACATATTTCTCCTTGATCGCTTCAGGTAGATTGCTCAGCGTTTTATTTAGGATAGGTATCAGTTCGCTGCGTACACAACTAGAACTTGTAAAGGGCAAATAGGTTATAGACATGACATAAAACAAAAAATAATGTACGAAAAATGAATATCTTTTTGGGTCGGTTTTATGTAACATATGCCTGCTATAAATAAAGTAAATGATCTCTGGTACGATCAGTAACCTACCCACAATAGTAGGTGATGGATGCCTAACATCTAAATTTAACTATTAATCATAATAAAGAAAAATAGGTTGGTCACGCTTACAAAGTAGTTGACCGCTATCTATGCCTATTTTTTTCGATCTTATATACCCTTATACGCCATTTGGATGGCTACTGCATCCGCCTATTGGGTCTCCCTATGTTAAGTTGAATATATCGTAGTAATGGAATTTGCTTATATATCAAAAATGTTGTAGAATTGTTAGGCTAGGCTAGATGCATGGCAGCTTATTACTACTATATATTTTATAAACTAAATTAGATTGGATATATTTGTATCAACCTAAATGCTTTATAGGGCTAAAAAGCAGATCTCTCCTCCTAGTTTTTTTACAAAAAATAGAAGTTTCCTATCCCTGCATCAGCAGGTTAGCTATTTAGTCATTCAATGCCTATGCAACCATTATCTTTTTTCTATTTTTCTACCAAAGCGTTACAAATCATTTTTTTTTGGGGTGTGTTAGCCAGTGGTGGTTTCTATGCCCATGCTGCCTCAGTAGCCACTGAGGCAGCTGGCACCAGTCAACGAGCTACAGTTTATACAGAATTGATATGGGCTATTCAAGAGAATAATTTACAAAAAGTTTCAGCCCTATTATTTAATAGAAAAAATATTAATAATCAAGATTTTTTAGGATATAGCCCCTTGCATTACGCAGTTAAGCATGCGAAGGCAGCCATTGTAGACCGTCTAATTGAGGCGAAAGTTTTGTTAGATCAGGTAAGTGTTAAGAATGGGAATACGCCTTTATTGCTTGCGGTTGAAAGAGGGCATAGAAAGGTTGTATCGCTTTTACTGGCAGCTGGTGCCAACCCAAATGTGACCAACCATCAAGGTTACACCGCATTACAGATTGCTATTAAAAAAAATAAAAAGTATCTCGTGCAATTATTATTGCAAGCAGGGGCTATGTGCGGTACGGAGCCTAGCCCTTTATGTATGGCTATTCAAGCGCGTAGTTTGCCAATTGTTCAATTGTTATTGCAGCAAAAACAGATGGCAGAAACGAAAGATAAAAAAGGATACACCGCGTTGCATCGGGTGGCTTTTCAAAATGAAGTAAAGATCTTTCGTGCATTACTAAAGTCTGGGTCTTTTAACATTAATGCCAAA
The DNA here is from genome assembly GCF_025215055.1 of Candidatus Cardinium sp. TP. Classification (GTDB taxonomy): domain Bacteria; phylum Bacteroidota; class Bacteroidia; order Cytophagales; family Amoebophilaceae; genus Cardinium. Next base: position 11,980 of record NZ_JANAVR010000024.1, on the reverse strand, counting down.
GCAGCTAATGGTGCTACACCTTTACACCTTATCGCTGCAAATAAAAAAAGTAAACTGTTAAAAACTTTGCTCCGCTGCCCCCTATTGGAAATAAATGCACAAGATTGCACGGGTAATACACCATTGCATTATGCAGTCGCTACGCAGCAACGAAAAGCTGTAGATCATCTATTGCGTTATCCGGCTATTGATGTGAATATAGAAAACAATATAGGCCAAACTTCTTTACATTATGCTGTACAGTGCCAAAATGTCCCTATTGTAAAAAAACTACTGATACACGCTCCTAAAGGCATATGGATAAAAAATAAAGAATCGCTTACACCATTAGAACTAGCCATGCATCAAAATAATACTAAACTGTATAAGTTAATTCTTGTCCATGTAAGTCTTTTAGGTGCCGATTAACCTTTCTTATTTTAGTCTGTGAAATAGGTAGATTACCCACTTTAATGACCTAGTAAATATCTAAGATGATCCAAGAAGATTCGATTATTCTTAAGCTGATAGCAAAAGAAAAAACACGTCAAGAGGAAGAATTAGAATTGATCGCTTCTGAAAATTTTGTTTCTGCTCAAGTAGCTGCTGCTACAGGTAGTATTCTAACGAATAAATATGCAGAAGGTCTTCCAGGTAAGCGCTATTACGGTGGTTGTCAGATTGTCGATGAAATAGAATCTTTAGCTATCGAGCGGGCTAAGGCATTGTTCGATGTCGACTGGGTGAATGTGCAACCCCATTCTGGTTCACAAGCCAATGCAGCGTTGATGATGGCAGTCTTAAAGCCTGGTGATAAAATACTTGGGTTTAATCTATCCCATGGTGGTCACTTAACCCATGGCTCCTCTGTAAATTTTTCTGGCAAGCTATATCAATCTTTTTTTTATGGTGTAAACCGAGAGACGGGGTGCGTGGAATGGGAACAAGTAGCCCAAAAGGCAAGGGAAGTACAACCTGTTATGATAATTTGTGGTGCCTCTGCCTATAGTCGTGATTGGGACTATGCCCGGTTACGTGTGGTTGCAGATGAGGTACGGGCATTTTTATGGGCGGATATTGCCCATCCTGCAGGCCTTATTAGCCAAGGGTTACTCAATAATCCTTTTCCTTATTGCCACTTTGTTACTACTACCACGCATAAAACATTACGAGGTCCTCGAGGGGGTATGATACTGATGGGAAAAGATTTTAAGCATCCTTTTTGTAAAACCGATACCAAGGGAAGAGTACAAAATATGTCTACTTTACTCGATGCGGCTGTCTTCCCCGGTACGCAGGGTGGGCCATTGGTGCATAGTATTGCTGCTAAGGCTATTGCATGCTACGAAGCTATGACCAGTGATTTTAAAACATATGCCATACAGGTACAAAAAAATGCAAAGGTAATGGCGCGAGCATTGATGGATAAAGGCTATACAATTATATCTAATGGAACGGATAACCACCTGTTGTTGCTGGATTTATCTAGTAAAAATATAACGGGTAAACAAGCAGAAGCAGCTTTACAAAAAGCAGCGATTACCACGAATAAAAATTTAATTCCCTTTGACCGTACTACACCACAAGTGACCTCAGGGATCCGCTTGGGAACAGCTGCGGTAACAACTAGGGGATTGGTGGCCTCTGATATGCTATTGATCGTAGAATGGATAGATGATGTGCTTAAAAACATTGATAACGAACATAAAATTAAAAACATAAAGAAAGCAGTCAACAGATATATGCGCCATTTCCCCTTAACAACAGTTGATCATTTGAACTAGTAGAATAGCAGATCCGTCCACTGCATAGGTTATTTTTAGATATCCGTTCACTCAATGCCGTAAATTGGGGAGAATTCTGTTTTTCCCTCGGAAAAATGACACTTTCAGCGGCTTTTTACCCAGGGCTTGATTTTTTGTCCACTTTTTTATCAAGAAAAAAGTGGGATAAAGTTCATTATTAACCAGCAACGTGAACAGATGCTTTATCAAGAAAAAAGTAAAAAAAGATGCCTTGAATTCTATTCAAAACCTCACAAGTTAGGGCAACTTACTGGCAAACACCCTGTAAATCCATTTAGGTAGTAAAATAGCCCCTAGCACCAAATAGAGGTAAAAAGTACAAATGCGCCATAGCAGCGCAATCAATAAAGTATAATCACCTAACATAGGTTCAAAAAACTTCTGAAACCAGAATTCTGCAATGCCGCTCCCACCCGGAGAAACAGGTAGCAACATCAGGACCCACATCACAATTTGTCTGCCCCAAATGGCTAGGTGTTGACCAAAAGAAATAGGGCAATAAGTAGCCATTAAACAATTGAGCAAAGCATATCGAACCATCCAAGTTAAAAAGGTACAGAGCAATATTTTAGACCAAAAAATAGGCGACCTTCCTCTAAACTCATGCGAAGTAACTATGATATCTTTGCTTAACTGATAAGCTGATCTACGCCACCGCTTCAAAAAACCGATAGTGGTTATACCCATTAGAATCCACTTTAAGAGCTTAGGATTGACAAACACACCAATAACCATCACCAAGTTATAAAGGAAAAAGAAAGCATAAATACTAAAAAAAAAGACTTTGATTCCACTGCTCAATTGGCCTGCAATAGCAAAAACGGGGTCATATGCCCCCCCCAAACCAAATGAACCAGCTAGAAGAAAGAAAAGATTATCGATTATCCCGGTCACAATAATATAGGCAAGGGACCTACCAAGTGATAACCCTTCTTTAGATAAGAGAAAAATAGCTATTACCCCCCCTCCCACTACGGATGGTGTTACAGCAGTACCAAACTCCCAAAGAATAGACACATAGAAACAACTCGTCCAACTCAAAGTATAGTTGCTCAAGACCCGTAACCTATACATATGGCCTACCTCACGCAATACAATGGCCAATAAGGTCATCCACAGATAGTACCAATTAGGTGCACTTAACAATGTAAGGACCTTAAGTGAAATTTTACCAGATCTATAGAATAAAAACCCAGTAATCGCTAGTCCACATATTATAGGGAACCATACCTTTTTAACATTTAATGTTTTAAGTGCCTCTTGAGCATCCATATATCGCATTATTAATTTAACTTGGTTCAGCTAAGTCTGCATGCGGAGCAACCCCTTTCACAACAGGAACCCTGAAATAATTTGAATCACTGCTAGGGGCAAGGGCTAGGGCCTGCTCATGTGAAAGCCAATTTGATACCACGTCTGACCGTAAACTAGTGGATGCCAATCTATAAGATTCTTCTACAACAACACTATTGTCTACATCAAGTTCATCGAGTTGATTGACCCAATCTACGATGGCATTTAAGTCATGGAGCATAGTGTCCCGCTCATGCGGCGGCAGTTCAAGGCGACAAAGATAGGCCAATTTATTTAAAAGATCATTATCAATAACCATACGCAGACTAAATAAAATTTTTTTACGATGCCACTTTCAGCAACTTTTTGCCAAGGGCTTGATTTTTTGCCGACTTTTTTATCAAGAAAAAAGTAAAAATAAAAATACCTTACTAAGCAATGTCGTGAATAGACAGTAAAATGAAAGCAGGCATAACCTACCTACGCTACCATACCGATTGCATTTTTATAATTTTGAAGCAATAGGATTAGAGGTTACTAAATATAATTGAACAACAACCTCGTTGTTTGTAGCATAGTCAAATGGGACTTTACCACACGTATCCTTGCTATTTGGATCTAACGACAATGCCAATAATTGCTCCACTACTTTAGCATTTTCCTTATCATCTAACGCAGCTGCATAATGCAATAGGGTTTTGTCATCCTGGCCCCGCATCTCTAGCTTATTCAGATCCATTGCTTTTTGAATCAACAGTTTTGCAGCAGATGCATTAGATTGTTTATGTGCCCAATCTAAGGGTATACATCCAGACTTATCTTTCTTATCTATCGCTGCACCTGCGTCAAGCAATATTTGAATAATTGGGCCTTTTCTATCATAAAAACAGGCCCAATGTAAAGGTAAATTGCCATACACATCTGGCCGATTAGGATCTGCGCCTTGACGCAAACAGCTATCGACTTTTTTACGGTCACCTTTTTTTATCGCGGTAATCAAATCAGGCTGTTCTGATTCCTTTTCACTGGACCTACAGCTGCTTGCTTGCAGGGAAGAAAAGGTTAGAATAGCTAAAGCTAGGCATCGCATATTATAGGCCAATAAAATAAATCAGAAAGAACACCCAACAAATAATCTTACGATTATAGATCTTTACACCTGTACCAAATAGAAGGTAAAAAATAGCCAGACCGAAGTATGCAACAGGCAATCATCTATAAAGGCATAACCAATGCACAACAATTGGCATGCATATTATTTGCCCTCCTTCTTCACAGTTTTTGACGCATCCACAGTTTTTGATGGATCAGACTCAAGCACATCTACTACCTCAACTTCAAACAAAAGAATAGAATTGGCAGGAATAAGCTTTCCTATCGCATTTGGACCATAGGCCAAAGCAGATGGTATAAAAAAACGTGCTTTTTCATGCTTCTTAAGCAATAATAAACCTTCATCCCACCCTTTAATCACATAGCCAAGACCTACTTTAAACTCAAATGGCTGGTAGGGCCTTTGTGCATTATAAATATTGTGCGCCTTAGCCACCTCTTCTAAACTGGTATCAAATACCGTACCATCTAATAGCCTACCGGTGTAATGGACTTTAATGGTCTTTCCCTTACCGACAAGCATAGCGTCAGAAGGCTGATCAATACTATAAAAAAGACCAGAATCTGTAGTAGACGCCTCAATATGATGCGCAGCTAAATAATCGGTAATAAGCTGCTTGTCTTTGGCTAATTGGGTCGTACGACGCGTCTCTAACATTTGGTGGTATGCTTCATCAGTCATAATCTCATTTAACTTAATATCCATTACAAATTCATCCTCTTTATTTAAATCAAACTGCTTTAAAATCTGCTCTAAACGTTCCGGATCTTTTTCTTCCAGATAGTCCGCAGGCGCACATTTAAAAACCATACGTTGTTTGCCTTGCATCATACCAATCATCTCAGCCAACTTCTTGTTTTCCGATTGCAAAGAAGGCTCAAATTGCAAGAAGAAAGGCTCCGGTCGATTGATTAATATTATTTCTTTAGGGCCACTTTTTTTATCTTTTTCTCCTTTTTTATGGCTTGCTTTCATGACGAAGGAGAGCTCAATCCATTCGCCATCCTTTACCTTTCTTCCGTTACTTTTTTTCCCTATGGATTTATAAGAAAGCCCCGATGGGGTAGAAAGAAAAGGATAACCATAACAATGGTATTGATGATTGTACCAGAAAAGTCCTATAACAAGTGCCATAAATATCCAGGCGCACACTACTTTAGGTTTCATATAATGTAATTAAAAATTAAGGTGAAGGTCTTGCAATATTTTTTCAAATCGATCTACGGTTTCGGTCAAACTTAAATGAGAAACACCCCCTGCAGCATTCTTATGTCCCCCACCACTAAAGTATTTTTTTGCAATTAAGTTAGCCGATATATGGCCAACAGATCGCAGAGAAAGATATACCATCTCATCTTTTTCTTTTAGCACAGCGGCTAGCGATATATCCTTTAAAGAAAGTGCATAATCTACCAATCCTTCCGTATCCCCACTCTTTAAATCGTATCTTTTATAATCGTCTTTTTGAATCACAAAGTAGGCCACATGCAATGCAGGCAACACAACCAAACGCTGGCTAATTGCAAAACTAAAAAAATGCAACCTATTGAGTGACTTATTGTCATAAATAAGCCGCTGTACTTTAAAGGGATCTACCCCATGCGCTATCAAATCGGCTGCAATACGATGCGTGATAGACCGCGTATTGGGATTTTTAAACGAGTTGGTATCGGTTACAATACCCGTATACAAACAAGTAGCAACTGGAAGGGTGATCTTTTCTTTCTGCCCCAGTGCTTCAAAAATTTGAAACAACACCTCTGCACTAGCAGCTGCTTTAGGATCCCATAATAAAAGATTTGCAAAGTTCTCCGGCCCTATATGATGATCAATAATAACCTTAAATGCATCAGATTGCTTTAATATATAGGCCGACTCATCCAAACGGCTGGCAGCAGAGAAATCTACACAAAAAAGTAAATCGATAGCCTTGATTTGCGTTAATAAAGCTTCCTGTGTGTAATGCGCTGCTACGATCACCGTATCTACCCCCGGTAGCCAAGAGAGAAAAGTAGGATACGGTGTGGGTGCAATGACATGAACGGAATGGCCCTGCTCTCTAAGAAACAAAGCCAAAGCTAACGAAGTCCCAAGTGCATCTCCATCAGGCCTAGCATGCATAACCACTGCAATCTGCTTAGGACTGGCTAACTGCTCTTTTAGAATAGATATATCGTACATATGTAGGCAATCTAATAAAAATTTATGATATGGAAAAATATATAGGTCTATAAGCAGATGGTTCGTAAAAGCATCATACCTAAAATAGGCCACCACTCATAGGCTATTGCCTGCAATACATACCAAGTGTACCTACTGCAACCATAGGCCTTTTGGTAATGGCATAAGCTATAAGTGGGGTCGCTCTAAGCCAAGCTTAGCAGATGCATATGAACCATACCTAGACCTATAGATAAAATCTATTCAACTTTATACCTTTCATCAGTAACTTGTGCCAATTCTTCCATAGCACTACCTACGTAATAGGGCTGTATCCACCGTTCTACCTGTCTCATCTGTTCATTATACTTGGCTGGTGTGGGGTCTTTATCTTTACTTTTGACACAAGCTATAAAGATACCTTGATCGTCAACAATCGGATCACTTAAAACATTTAACCCTAAGCTAAAACATTTTCCTACAAAAACTTGAGCCTGTTTAATTTGAGGATCATCATTTTCCAATAAACGCAACCGCTCCACCGATTGTATGGTCGCTCTTTCACCATATTGTTCTGCTATACCTTGCAACGTGGTAGCCTCAATGCATTTGAGTTTATCTAAAATTATTTTGGCTTTTTCTTGATGCAAGACCTTTTCATATACTTTTCGGAAAACCGAATCTAAAGGAACCAAATCACCTGGCTTGACCTGGTCCACCATAACCGCTAATAGATAGACATTCCCTAAATCAAACAGCGGAGAAACCTTGCCTACAGTGGCCTCATTGTACAGCCAGCAAACTACCTTTCGAGCAGCTGCATGCGGGCCAATAGAGCCATCAGATGGTGCAACGGTCTCTTTTTGAATGGTTAAGTGCACATGCGTAGCCAATTGCTCCAAATCAGCCAACCCTTTTACGGAACCAGTAAGCTGCTGCACCTGCCTAAAATACTTATTACGTGTCTGGTCACTGACCAAAGGCTTTTTCTCAATAACAGCGATTTCATAATGGCCTTTCTCTGCTTTAATGAGCTTATACAAGGTGTGGAAAGCATCATTTACAACAGGACCTACTACCATACCCGCTTTTAGGGTATGCTTGATGGTAGTGAAGGCACTAGGCAACGTATCCGCTGTACAGACCAAGCGCGTATCTTCAAGATGGCCATCGGTATGCTGTTTAGAAAAAACATATGGATCTACTGTAGTAGAAAACTGGACGACAAGATTGTTTAATTCTTTTTGAAAATCATCATTATCAGATTTATCTGGTTGAATAGGAAAAGCAATATACTGAATGGTTCTATGCGCTGATAAAGCGGTATAGTGGTTTTTATGCGCAGCCATATAGTCTCGTAATTGCTGATTGGTCAGTCGAACCAAATTATCTTGAACCGAGGAAAAAGGAATATAAAGGTAGTCTACCTTGCAGAATAGACTAGCCTGTTGTGCAGCGTGCGCCACTTCTGATGTAGTAGTAAAACAACTTTGGACCATGAGTTGGTGCAACTTTTTGATAGCTCTTTTTTGGGCAAGATCTTTTTCAACCTGACACCACCACGCTTGCTCACTTTTAGATAAATTATTGAGATAATTCAATAATTTTTGCTTATCAAAATCACCTGTTTTAGGATCTTTAAACGCCTCTCTAAGTTCTGTATCAACATGCTCTCCCTGCACCAAATCGACTAGCTCTTGACTCCCTACCGCAATACCAGCCTGCTTAATTTCTTTCCTATAAAGCATGCGCTCAATTAACTGACGCCATGCATAATCCTTTAAACGCAGCTGATCGGCTTCCCTGGGCTGCTTGCCTTGACTGGCAAAGTTACGACAAACCGCTTCATATGTTTTATGATAATCGATGTAGCTAATTTTTTCACCAGATAACCGACCAATTTGTCCTTTACTACTAAAAAGATAGGGGATGACACGCTCCAACCCACTACCCAAAAACATAACCACAAAAAAAGAGACAACTATCACAACAAAGGTATTGCTACCCTTTCTAATATTTCCAAGAATTGCCATTTATACAGATGCTTTAAATGTAAACCCACACCAACGATACTACCCCCGTTGCGAATTTAACGCCTAATCGGATAGGATCAAAATAAGACCATCGATTAGGCAATTTGCGCAATGCTATCGGGCGGTTGGTCCGTGGATCCAGTGCTTCAATCCCCACGCAGACCTTGTACATTGTGATCTTTCGCGCTTTTTCTCACCCATCAACCTGTTTCTAAAAAAATATATGATAAGCCATAATTACTTTAACAGCCCTTTGCGTTGCAATACAGTTGTAAAAAATTTGATCTCATTATCTCCATGGAATATTTTAAATGGAAGATAAAAAAACTGCACCTTAGATAACACCAATAAAAAATATCCTTTCCCTTTATAAGCCTTCCGAATTTCTGTCCATGATATGGGCATGGCTTGTTTTGCATTGAGCTGCATGATCAACTGTTGGTTATTAATTTCATACACTACACGTTCAAACATAGGACGATTGGTATCTAATTGTGTAAGGCCATAGAGCTGAACCAGCCAAAAAATCAGATAACAGATAAAACCGATGATACCGACCAACACAAACCAGATCGTCTTTATAAAAAAGGTACTACTCATCAAAAGCGCAAGCAGAGGAAAAATCCACCACTGCATGCGTAAAATATTTTGTATCCCTAATTTTACATAAAGGCCATTGGACATTTTATATTTTTTTGTTTTGACAATCATAAAATTCAGAATAATAACTAAATAAAAGAGCGCTGGATAGCCCAGTCAGCTAGGCTATTGTTTTTTTTATTTAAAACACTGGTGAATATAGTGATTTTACCTATAACTTAATTATATTGCCTGCGCTGAGTACGTAAGAGAGATAAAATCTAAAATCTATGTTTGCTACATTGCCCTTGTTATCCCTTAAAACTGCCACCCTATCGAGTGGCATCCAGTATGGTATGAATGGTAGCCTAACGGCTCCTCCATTTTGGCTGGCCATACCTTTTATCCTTTTATTATTGATGATTGCGACTGGTCCGCTTTTTTTTCCTAACTTTTGGCACAAACATTACCCAAAGGTGGCCATATTATTGGCTACTTTCGTTATGGTATACTACTATACCGTCCTAGAAAATAAACTGAAGCCTGTAGAAGCCGCAACAGAATACATACAGTTTATGGCTTTGATTACTGCTTTATATATGGCCACTGGCGGTATTGCCATTAAAGTACACAGACGTGTTACGCCATTTGTAAACATCATCCTACTTTTCACTGGGGCCTTATTTGCCAACTTAATTGGCACCACAGGGGCTTCTATGCTGTTTATACGCCCTTATTTAGGCTTAAATAAAGGCCGCATTAAAGTCTATCATATTGTCTTTTTTATCTTCATAGTTAGTAATATAGGGGGTGCATTAACGCCTATTGGAGACCCTCCCCTATTTTTAGGATTTCTTAAAGGGGTGCCTTTTGCATGGACTTTAATCCACAACAGCCTCCCTTGGTTGATAGCCCTTGTGCTATTGTTGTCTATTTTTTACTTTTTTGAGCGCAGCAACAAGGCAGTTCCAACAGATGCGCCCTGTACAGGTATCATTTCTATTGCGGGTAGTAAAAATTTCATTTGGTTGGTGCTGATTATTGGCGCCGTCTTTTTAGATCCAACCATTTGCACATGGTTGCCTACCATTGACTACCATGGCCATCCTATTTCTTTTGTACGTGAATTAATAATGCTGACCATAGCTACGCTTGCCTTTTATACTGCCAACAAAAAAGTACTCCTATCAAATGGATTTAGTCTTGCACCTTTAAATGAGGTCTGTTTAATCTTTATAGGTATCTTCGGTACCATGATCCCCGCACTTGAATTAATTGGCAGATTTGCTGCATCTGAGATGGGTAAACAGCTGATTACACCTACTACTTTATATTGGGGGACGGGTTTTTTTTCGTCTGTTTTGGATAATGCACCTACCTACCTTAACTTTGTAGCGGCCAGTATGGCTGCACAAGGAGGCAATATTGAACAGTTGGCCGATGTGCAAGCCTATGCAGCAGGAAGCATCTACCCTGATTCAGTTATTAGGTTAAACGCCATTGCTTTAGCTTCGGTTTTTTTTGGTGCCATGACCTATATTGGCAATGGCCCTAACTTTATGGTTAAAGCAATTGCTGAAGAAGCAGGCATCACCATGCCTCCCTTTGGACGCTATATCTTTCGGTTTTCCATGCCTATTTTGCTTCCTATACTTTTTATAATTTGGGTGTTTTTCTTTGCATCATAACCGAATAAAGATCATCGCTATACATCAATGGGTCAAACAGCCAACAGCGTAGTCGCTTTGTTTTTAACGGTTGGTTTATGCGTACCGCTACTATTTGTAAGCAAAAAGCATACTGCTTTAATATGCCAAGCTATAGAGATCACCATCAAAGAGGAGCCAGGGCAATCTTTTATAACGCCTAAAGCAGTCATGGACTGCTTAACATCCACCTACAAAATCTCATTACAAAAGACACCACTCAAAAATATCAACACACATCACATACAACATCACCTTATCAGCTACAAATTTATAAAAAATGTATGGGTCTATAAAACCTGGCCAGGCATCTTAAAAATCTGCCTAGAAACCAAATATTGTATAGCCCGTATCATCAACCCAACGGAGCCCAATGAGGCCTATCTGGATGAAGCCGGCGGCTTGCTAGAGGGCAAAGGGCTACCCCTACTGCGCCTGCTGATTGTAACAGGCCAAAATATAGGGATAGCAAACAACACGCTACGCGACAAAAGCTTATTAGCATTATTACACTTCATTTATAGAGATCCCTTTTGGAAACGCCAGATTACAAGCTTAGAGGTAACAGCCCATGGCAAAATCATACTGGGTACACAAATAGGTGGACATCAAATCGCATTTGGAAAGGCAGAAAATATAGACGAAAAATTTGAGAAATTATGGCTTTTCTATAGCCAGGTTATTCCTTATAAAGGATGGAAAGCGTACCACTTTATAAATGTAGCATTTGACAATCAGCTGATTTGCGAATAAGTATAGGCACCAACAAGGCCATCTCCTTATCTGTATCTGTTCACAAAATAGCATCAACTTAAGGATTGTTTTTGTTGATTGTCAAATAAAAATATCTATTCTCGCCATTGGTTAATAATGATTTTTATCCCACTTTTTTCTTGATAAAAAAGTGGACAAAAAATTAAGCCCTGGGTAAAAAGTGGCTGAAAGTGGCATTTTACAGGGGCGTTGTTCTTTATAATGCAAAAAACCAGTGACTTGAATAACAGATACCTGTCATTTTAATGGGCGCTTGCTTCCATTGCGTCCATTTAAAGCGTTTATGTCCGCCGATAAAAAAACTTGTCGGACATGAGCAACGACGTATACGCGTTAACCATTTCTATCTCTTTGTTAGAATAAATGTCCCTGTTACCTAAGCAGAGAGAGTCACCCCTCCCCACTTGGCCTCAAAACCGTACGTAACAGTTTCCCGTTATACGGCTCCTCTATAAGTTGGGGTTTGTTATACATACTTCTCCATCTAAAACATCTTGAAGCTTACTAAATGTACTTTCATAGCTTGTGATATTGATT
>NZ_JANAVR010000023.1 GCF_025215055.1 Candidatus Cardinium sp. TP | reverse complement strand
TTTTCTTCTGAACTAAAATGCCTGATCTTTTTTCTTCCCATTTGATTAATTTATTTTATTACTCTAAAACTAAACCATGCGGAAAATAAAGTGAAAACTTTTTGTCCTATTTTTTCAGTCCAGTATAAAATTAAGAACAAGCTGTCCGAATAAAGCAGGCCACTATACCTAGAGGTAGGTAGTATATTGCATTATGCGTGAGCGGGAGAGGAGGTAACTTTTGGTGCTAAAGTAGCTTTTTCCTTACCATTTTTGAAATAAAGAAGCAACAAATGCTTGAGGATCAAATGGTTTTAAGTCTTCTACTTTTTCGCCTATACCAATGTACTGGATCGGAATGGAAAACTGATCGGCTATACCTAGCACCATACCCCCTTTAGAGGTCCCATCTAGTTTGGTAACAATGATGCCAGTTACAGCTACAGCCGCTGTAAAAGCCTCGGCTTGCAGAAAGGAATTTTGTCCATTGGTGCCATCTAACACCAACAATATCTCTTGGGGAGTGCCAGGAAGACACTTTTGAATGGTTCGTTTAATTTTGGCTAGTTCATTAATCAGATCTACTTTGGTATGCAGCCGACCAGCCGTGTCTATGATAACGACATCTGTATTATTGCGTAGACTTTGTTGTACCGTTTCATGCGCAACAGAGGAAGGATCTGACTGCATCGCTCGTGCTACTACTTCTGCTCCTACACGATTGCCCCAAATTGTCAGTTGTTCTACCGCTGCTGCGCGAAAGGTATCGGCAGCACCCAGCATAACTTTTTTCCCTTGTGCTATAAACTGTGCTGCCAGTTTACCAATAGTAGTGGTTTTACCTACACCATTTACACCTACTACCAGTATGACATGCGGATAAACGGGTGGCGCAGCCACCTGTGAGGGGGAGGAAATATGTAAAAGCTGTTCCGTTTCAGACTGTAAAATTTGGTCCAATTCAGCTGTAGTCAGGTATTTATCCCGTTCAACCCGTTGCTCTATGGCGCCTATAATCTTAAGCGTTGTAGCTACACCCACATCTGCACCAATCAACAACTCCTCTAACCGATCTAGTACTTCACCATCAACCGTAGACTTGCCAGCAATCACTTTAGATAGCTTTCCCCAAAAAGATTGACGCGTCTTAGATAGTGCTTCTACTAAATGCGGCTTGGTTGACTTAGTAAAAAAATCAAAAATACCCATAGCAAGTAACCTACTTAATACTAAGATTATAAAACCCTATCCTGCCTACAGGCAGGATGGTAGAAGAACACTATCCCTTGCTAGCTACAATCTCTTTGATTACCTCAGAGGCTACAATCCTGCTACGGAAGGTATAAGCCCCTGTTTTTGCTGATTTTTTTACTTGAATCAACTTAGTTAACTTAACCGCATCTCCTTTAGCAAGGGTTGCTACTACTTTCTTTGCCATACTATTTAATAATTATTTAATTTCCTTATGCACGGTATGTCGCTTGAGTATAGGATTATACTTTTTTAATTCCATGCGTGCAGTAGTAGTGGTTCTATTTTTTTCTGTACAATACCTAGACAAACCTGCTACGCCACTACTTTTATGCGCTGTACACTCTAAGATTACCTGCACTCTACCGCCTTTTTTCTTTGCCATTTTTATTTACTACTTTTTACGAGGTTTCACACATTTAAACCAACCAGTGGTATTGCTTGGACAGCGTCCCCTTCTGTTTGGCCTCTTTTAACACCGCATGAATCCCCTTCTTATTGATGGTACGGATCACAGAAGTGCAAACCTTCAATGGAATCCAAATACCCTCTTCTGGAATATAAAAACGCTTTTTTTGCAAATTTGGGTAAAACCATCTTTTGGTTTTGTTGTTTGCATGGGATACATTATTCCCTACAATGGGCTTTTTTCCCGTTATATCACAAATTCTTGCCATGCTTCTCTATGCTTTAAAATACTTACAAATATAGGATAACGAAAGGATTATTCAAATTATTGAACAGAACTTCCTTTTCTTAAAGGGCATCATGTTGGCGTTGCTTTGCCTATCATCATAGGGTCTTTTTTTTGTTTTTAGTCTTGACGTTTACTGGTTGGAAGCTGCGATAGGTTCCTGGAAAAGCTTGTCTTTTCGCTCTAGATTGGGGGGCGTAAGGCCCTTTATATCTGATTTATAGAAACCTACTTTAGCGCGTGGTAAGTTTAGTAATTGAGTAAGTATACTATCATCCTCACCTGTATGGTATTGTACGAGCACCAATGTTTTGGGATGAGCGGGAGAAACTATGGATTGATGCGTAAGGTATTTAATGAACGTACAATTTTTTTGCATCTCCTTAAAATCTTGTGTTTTAATGGCTTGCGCCTGTTTGGCACGCGTATTAGCTATGGCTTCAAGTGTAGCATGTAAAACCGTTCGACCTCTTTTATCCTGTATGGTGAGATCAGCACCCTGGGCAATCAGTACCTTAAGGATATCCTTACGATCTAGCACAGCTGCCCATTGTACTAGAGTATTCCCTTGGTTATCTTGATCATTAATATTGTATTCAGGTAATAAAAATTGGAAAATTTGTAAACTCGTTTCACGAGCAGACTGCTCATCTCCTTCTGCATGTTCTGGGTTTATGGTCCAATATATAGCCGTGCAAGCGCCTATACCCGTTTTTGCGTTGATAGCCGTTTTGCGTTGTATAAATGCCTTGGCTGCTGCTTGCGACAGTATTCATTTTGCATAATTTACAACTGCTTCTATTGCCTTTTGATTATTATTGGCCATTGCCCAGTGCAGGACAGTCATGCCATTGCGGTCTGTTGTATTGATATGCCTACCACTATATTGCAATATTTCTTGTAAAATTTCAAGTTGTTTTGCCCTATATTTCCCTTGTTCATTAAAATCCACGGCATAATGTAATGCGGTCAATCCATTGTTATCTTGTTGATGCATAGCATTTGTAAATTTTTTGCTCAAAAATTCTAATATTACTTTTACAGCATTGTGGTGCTTATTATATACCGCCCAGTGCAGGACCGTTTTGTTGTCTTTATCTACTTGGTTGCTCTGATAATGATGCAACAATAGTTTTAATATGGCTATATTTTTCTTAGCCTCATTGCCACTTTTGTATGAGAATTTTTTACTTACTGCCCAGAGGATAGGAAAATACTGTTGTGTATCTTGTTGGTTAGCCTGTCTATCAGGTGCATGGCTATATTGCTGTTTATCCGCTCTTATATATAGCGGCAACCGCTTTATAGTCATTTTTACACACTGCTTTATGTAATGGATATGGCGCCGCTGCTCTGGTCGTTTTATCTTTTTTTGTGTTGGGGTTTTTAAAATTGCTTGATAAAGTATGATTATTTTTTTTAAAAATTGCCCTATATTTTCTATCCTATTACTAGAGTGGTATACAATAAAGTCTGACTGACTACACGAAAAGATAAAAATGAGTATTATGCTGTATAGCATATAGCAACATTTGTGGTGCGTTGTATAGGGGGGCAGTATGCATGAATGGTGAAAGTTATATGGTGTGCAAGGTTTTAGTAAAAACTTTTTAAAATTTAGCATAGTATTAGCTAATAAGCAAGTAATTTGGATTGTTTATGATCAAATTTTTTTATATACACAAATCTTCATTTATATGATTCAAAAATATATCCGTACTTTTTTGCCAGTAGATTACGTTCTAACAGACTGGCGTTCTATTCAACCTTTTTATACTAATCTGCTGGCCAGAGACCTTTCTTCCTTGGATGGACTCACACACTTTTTAGCCGATTGGAGTGAACTAGAGGGGGTGCTAGAAGAAGATGCTGGCTGGCGTTACATTCATACTTCTTGCGATACCACCGATGCAGTGGCTAAACAGCGCTATGAATACTATATTACCGCCATAGCCCCGCATGTAGCAGCGGTTACAGATCAATTGCATCGAAAAGTTTTAGACGCAAAAGAAGCCCATTTATTACGTCAGGAAACACAATATGCTATCTTTTTTCAAAAAATTGAAAATCAATTGCGTTGCTATAGCAAAGAAAATATACCAATTCATACTGAAATTCAGTTAAATATAAGTAAATTTGGTGTTATTTCAGCTGCGATGATGGTAGAGATAGCTGGCAAAGCGTGCACGTTGCAGCAAGCAGCCGCCCATTTAGAGGCTACCGATAGGTCCTTTCGCAAAGAGGTATATGACAAGATACAGGAGCGCCGGTTGGTGGATAAAGAGGTATTGGATGCACTCTATTCAAAACTGATTCAGCACCGTCATCAATTGGCTTTGAATGCTGGGTTTAAAAATTTTAGAGATTATGCTTTTGTATCCATGAACCGGTTTGACTATACGCCAGAGGATTGCTTTACCTTTCATAGCGCCATCAAAGAAGAAATTGTCCCATTACTGAACGAGCTGGCAGCAGATCGCAAAAAAAAGCTGGGCCTAGCACAGCTGCAGCCATTTGACCATGCAGTGGACGTAGCGGGTAGGAAACCATTGCGCCCTTTTAGGGATCCGGAAGAGTTGGTCGCTAAAACGATTACCGTATTTGAACGGTTAGATCCTTTTTTAGCAGACTGTTTGCGCACCATGCAACAGATGGGCCATTTGGACTTAGCCTCTCGCAAGGGGAAAGCACCTGGTGGGTATAATTATCCTTTGGATGAAACAGGGGTGCCTTTTATTTTTATGAATGCAGCTTCTACGCTAGGTGATCTAGTAACGATGTTTCATGAAGGCGGTCATGCAGTGCATGCTTTTTTAGTACATGGTTTGCGTTTGAATGCTTTTAAACATTGTCCATCAGAGCTGGCAGAATTGGCCTCCATGTCTATGGAGCTACTTACTATGCCGCATTGGGATGTTTTCTTTACCGATCCAGAGGAACTCCATCGTGCCAAAAAAGACCATTTGATACGTGTGATTAGTTGTTTACCCTGGATGGCTACCATTGATGCCTTTCAACATTGGATCTATACACATCCAGAACACACCTTAGCAGAAAGAGAAGCAAATTGGAATCGTATCTTTAGTGATTTTTCAGATAGTATAACAGATTGGTCTGGTTATGAGGTGGTTAAAAACAATTTATGGCAAAAACAGCTCCATCTTTTTGAAGTACCTTTTTATTACATTGAATATGCTATTGCGCAGCTTGGTGCAATAGGCGTATGGCAGCAGGCGCAAGTAAACCCTTCACAAGCCTTGTGTAACTACCTAAATGCATTAAAGCTAGGCTATACTGCCTCCATGCGTACGGTCTACCAAACGGCTGGTGTTTCTTTTGATTTTAGTAGGGAACACATTCGTTCCCTGGCACAATCTGTGCGTAAAGCTTGGAGTAGGTGGTAAGGAATTTTTGTCCACTTTTTTATCAAGAAAAAAGTGGACAAAAAATCAAGCCCTCGGTAAAAAGCCACTGAAAAGTGGCAGCTTACAGATGGAAAAACAGAAAGCGCCCCCAAAGAGGGCTTCAAAGGAAACTATTTTTCCTAATCATCTGTAAAATGCCACTTTCTACACCGCGACCTTTTACAGAGGCGTTGTTCTTTTAAAACAAAAGGCAGTGACTTGAGCAGATAAGATTTCCCTTAAGTTCACGTCATTGGTTGAACAGCTTCCTATTTTTTTGTATCTACGCGTTTTTGGGTAGTTTCTGGTAATTCCCTGTCAATAAATTCTTTAATCGCTTCGAACATCTGAGGATGTTCGAGTATAGCTTTAGTGCCTGGAGAGCAGAATTCGACTAAACAGGCATCATGAGGGGCATCTTGTATGACCACGCATTTGAAGTTTTTATTATCTTTTGAGATATTCGATGCAAGTTGACTGGAAAGAGGAACGACCATATCGTGTCTTTGCTCAGGATCGTTACTGTCAACTATAAGATTAGTTAATATTGTATCTGGATTTAGATTTAGATCTAGACCTAGATCTGGTATTTCCATATTAGTGGAACTTGTTCCTCCTATAGCTCGTATAGGGATGCCTGGTTTATGGAGGTTTTTCGATATTTCAGTTAAAAATTGACTACCTGGTATTAAATCCTTGACTCCAGGCTGATTCTTGGAGTCTGTTAAAGCCTTTAACAAGTTCGGTATACTATGATCGGGGCTAAAAATAAAAAGGGCCTGACTAAAACCATCGAGTATAGGCTTTAATGTTGGATCGTGCATAACGCTAGGTCCCCCTTCCCATGGCGAAGCTATTGTAACAATCCCCTTTATATCTAAACCTTCGTTCCTTGCAGCTATAGCACAAGCACGGAGCCCCCCTTGGCTATGTCCCATTAGTAGGATAGGGCTGTTAACTCCGTGTTCTGGACACGTTAAAAGTGTTTTAAGTTCTTCGAAGCTTAAGTCAGCTTGATCTTTTATAGAATGTAAGAACGTCTTGTCTCCCTCTACACTTTTCAAAGCAACTATCTTGGCGGTAGGGTACGCTTTTTCCAGGTTGCCTTTCAATATATCAAAACAAGAAGCATCTGAACCCAATCCATGCAACAAGACAATTAATGGTTGTCCAGCACCTTGAGTCGCATTCGGTGAACCCGTTGTGCCATTCGGTGGGAGGTTAGTGTTGTACGGTGACGCATCACTACCTTTATTATGAGCAGTTAATGGTTTCCTTGTATCTTGAGAGTCATCTAGTGAAACCGTTGCGCCATTCGTTTGGATGGTAGTGTTGCGCAGTGACTCACACTTATTTTCACAACCAACAATAGAAAGAAAAAAAATAGTTAGGTAAATAGAAATATTAAATTTAATCTTAAACATTTGATTGTCAGGTTTTTATATTATATTAATTCTATTTTAGAATGGAATGGCTATGGCCTCAATCAACAGAACAGGTGTGAAATATTTTTCAAATGTAAGTAAATTAAATCAAATACAGCGTTATGGTACGATGCATAGGATTAGCCTCCTGATTCCGTATCATCCGTTAGGTTAATAGCTATAGGGGTTTGACCAAATAGTTGTTGTGTGGCATTTTGAAAGGATGTGGTTAATGCGGTGGCCATAAAACAATCGGGTAGCTTTTTTGTTGTGTGGCTTAAAAGATTCCGTTTGGTGAGCAATTGCTTGGCCGCTAATGCGGTAAGCCCTGCTGCGTCTATTACCTCAACTGTTTTTTGATCTCGTGCCCTTAAAATGCTTTTTAATGTTTTGCTTAAAAATAGATAATGGGTACAAGCTGGGATGACGGCATCTAAATGTTTGAGTTGACTTAAATAATAATGTACCAAACGGTAATCTACCTTTTCTCCATTAAAACAAGCGTTTACCATCGGAACCAGTAGGGGTGTGGCTAGCGCCGTAAGTGTGATCCCAGTGGAGCGCAATCGTTCTGTGTAGATGCCAGATGCCACGGTATACTTGGTGCCTATAAGGCCTATCTTCTTATAACGGTTGGTTCTATAGAGGTAGCTGATAACTGGATCAATCACATTGATCACAGCTATTTCTTTCGTTTTCAGATAAGCAGGTAAGCAGTGAGCTGCAGCAGCAGTAGCGGTGTTGCAAGCCATCACCAGTAATTTATAGCCTTTACGTAAGCAAAGATCGACTACTTCTCTTACGTAACCACATAACGCCATAGATCCCTTCTCGCCATAAGGTAAATTTTTCGTATCTCCGATATAATGGATTGATTCTTGCGGCAAAAGTGATTGAATGGCGCTCGCAATGGCCAAACCACCTACACCACTGTCATAAATGGCAATAGGCGCATGCTTATTGGGATGAGAATGCACAGTATCTGTTCACGTTACTGGTTAATAATGGATTGTATCCCACTTTTTTCTTGATAAAAAAGTGGGCAAAAAACCAAGCTTTCGCCAAAAAGTGGCTGAAAGTGTCATCTTCCAGATGGAAAAACAGAAATCGCCCCCTGTGGGAGTTTTAAAGGCAACTGTTTTTCCACATCATCTGTAAAATACCACTTTTTACACCGCGACTTTTTACAGGGGCGTTTTTCTTTTAACGCAAAAAACCAGCGATTGGAAGAGATACAATGCACAATAGAGCAGTAAGTAAATGAGGTGGGCCCACCAGGACTTGAACCTGGGACCTGCTGATTATGAGTCAGATGCTCTAACCGACTGAGCTATGGGCCCTTGTAAGAAACCTATCGCAGCAGGGCACTCCCTGGCAGCGAAATGAACAATACTCCACAATAGTACGTCTTTTTTTATAAAAAACCAGGGATTGTGTTTGAATTGTAGCGCTATTTTGATCTGTACTACTTGTAAGGGCACTATTTTCTCATCTATCCGTTTGTTGCATCTGTTGGGTCAATAACTGGGGCTTAAGGAGTATATGTTAATTGACTGTCAAATAAAAGTATCTATAGATACGATTTCCATTAAGCCTACGCCATGGTCTGTTCGTTAATCGTCTGTTTTTGTATTCGACTTATTTTTTTTAGCTTTAAAGAAGCCATTCGGTTAGGGTTGTATTTTTTTTACCTTGCTCTATTTTGATTTTGTCTATGCGTTATTGTTTATGCTTGTTATCCCCTTTGAGGAGGCCTTTAATAGCTATGGTTCCATTGTGTCTGTTGTGGGCTGGCGCTTGCCCTTCGGAAAAACAAAAAGATGAAACGTTGCATCCGAAGTGGGATCAGCTGAATGAACCAGAAGATAAGTTCCCTGAAAATCAGTGTATCTTTACCAAATTTGGTGCGGAAGGCTTCCGTTTGCACGTTACGCATCAGCAACAGCCATTTAATACCCGTGATTGTTTTAAACAATTTGAGAAAAATATTATACATACGGATCAAAATGTAAATAGCTGGGTGGTAACGCCCCATTTTTATGGTAGTGTGACGGAGGAAAAGTTCCCAAAAACCATGCAAGCGGGCATGCGCTATAGGTTTGATAAGGATGATACAGCGGATGGTATACCCCTATCATTTTTAGAAGAGTGGTTGGCCATAGATTCTGCTATCGATCCTAAGGAAGCCATTTTGATTGTTTCTACAGGCATAGAAGGTAAATTAGGGGTAAGCGATGCGCTTAAAAAGGCCCTAAAGGATAAACAAGATCAAGGCGCCATTAAAGCCTATTACATCGTAAGGTCTAAGGAGGCGGTAAGGCTACATAATAGGTGTGTTAAAGAGGGGGAAACGGTCTTTACCTTTATCCATATGGCTGGGTAGTGCGTTTTTTTGACATCATTTGTAGTGAAGTAGCTCGGCAGTTAAAGAAGTTGGGGCTATAAAGCATTTTTTGTACGCTTGTGCTTACGTATCTGTTTAGCGCAGTGGTTTTTATTAGGTATCCGTTCAAGTGACTGGTTTGTTGGGTTAAAAACCGCCCCTGTAAAAAGTCGTGGTGTAGAAAGTGTCATCCTACAGATGATTAGGAAAAACAGTTTCCTCTGAAGCCCCCAAAAGGGGGCGCTTTCTTTTTTTCCATCTGTAGGATGCCACTTTCAGCGGCTTTTCACCGACGGCTTGATTTTTTGTCCATTTTTTTATCAAGAAAAAAGTGGGATAAAGTTCATTATTAACCAATGGAGAGAATGGATACTTTTATTTGATAATCAATAAAAAATAATTAGGTTGATCCCATTGCGTCAACAGATATAAGTTTTTTCTCTATCACACCCTTTTATCATGGCAAAATTCCGAAATGGGTTGGTGCTATTTTCCAGGCTCCTGAGGCGATTGTGTAGTTTGGCTATTGCCATCTATCAACATTGTATTGCCCCTTTGTACCCGTCTGTCTGTCGTTTTCAACCCAGCTGTTCGCATTATGCAAAAGCAGCTTTTGCCAAGTATGGCTTGCGCAAGGGTATGCTGCTTACCTTACGTAGGTTGCTCCGCTGTCATCCTTGGGGAGGTAGTGGGTATGATCCATTAGACCTCGTTTGAAGTACCTATTCAGCCCGCTGGCCCTGTTGCTCTGAACAAACAATGGCATCCCGCCTAAGGAATATATTATATGGACTGTATAATGAAAATATCATTTTAATCGATATTTGATGCTATTTCGTCAAGTTAAAACGCTTATGTCCGGTATGTGCTCAGCGCGATGGTTTCTTGCGTCAAAAAAAACCGCCCCTGTAAGATGCCACTTTCAGCGGCTTTTTACTGACGGCTTGATTTTTTCACTTTTTTATAAAGAAAAAAGTGAAAAAAATCATTATTAACCAGTAATGTGAACAGATACTATGGCCGCCGATAAAAAAAGTTGGCGGATATAAGCGGCCACGGGCAGCGGCATATACCAACTAGCCATTTTCATCTTTGTGCTAGAATAGATTTCCCTGAATCTTACGCCATGGAGGGCACACCAACGATCTGATAGATAGCGTTGCCCTAAAATGGCATCAAAATAACCATTAGTCATCTAACTTCGCAAGTAGTCTACTGATTTCCATTTTTCTTTTTTAGAACCGTTGGATAACCAAATCTTTTTAAGAGTAATTGATTTTTTCGCCAGTCTGGGGTAACCTTCACACGTTGTTCTAGGAAAATTTTCTTTTGAAAAAAGTTTTCTAATGCTTCCCTGGCTGCTATCCCTAACTTTTTCAGCGCATCCCCTCTTTGGCCAATGAGAATACCTTTCTGGGTTTGGCGCTCTACATGTATAATCGATCGAATTTTAATCAGGTTTTCCATTTCCTTAAAGGCGTCTATCACTACTTCTACACTGTAGGGTATTTCTTGATGGTATTGGCCTAGTATTTTTTTACGTATGATTTCCTGTACAAAAAATCGTTCTGGTTTATCTGTTAAGGTTGTTTCTGGATAATAAGGAGGATGAATAGGCAACCGTTGAACAATTTGTTGGATGAGTGCATCGATGTTTTCATTTTTTATGGCTGATATCGGTAGGATGGATAGGTCTGGGTGGTGGTGGCGCCAATAGGCCATTCTTGTATGGAGTTGGCCAGCTGTGATTAAATCTACTTTATTCAACGCCAATAGGATCGGCTTTTTGGTGCGGTTTGCAAAAAACTGGACCTCGAGGTCGTTGACATCTACTAGCCAGATGATCAGGTCTGCATCTGCATGCGCGACTTTTACCGCTTCCATCATGGCTGTTTGTAGCGGATAAGCAGGTGTAATCACACCTGGTGTATCCATATACACAATTTGAAAGTTTTGCCCAGAAACAATCCCATGGAGTTTATGGCGTGTCGTTTGTGCCTTGGAATGAGTAATCGCCAGTTGTTCACCGACCAATAGGTTCATTAAGGTAGATTTGCCTGCATTGGGTTTGCCAATAATAGCTACAAAACCACACTTATATTCATTGTTAGCTTCATCCATACGCATCATATATTTGCAATGTTACAAAAAAACATATAAATTCGTAATAATTCAAGTGGCTGCATAGGGAATGTAGCACTTGATAGTGAAGACTTTACCGCGGGGTGGAGCAGTTGGTAGCTCGTCGGGCTCATAACCCGAAGGTCATAGGTTCGAGTCCTATCCCCGCAACTTTTCCTTCTTAATTTAAGGCCTGCTGTAAAATGCCCCTTGCAGCAGATTTCGCTGTTGTAAACTTCTTGCTATGAACCCTTCTCAAAAAACATCTAACACTCCATTACGTTTTATTTTTGGCTGTAGGGCAATTATAGAGACCATACGTGCGGGCCAAACGATTGATAAAGTTTTTTTTCAAAATAAGCTGAAAACAGCGCGTGTAAAGGAATTGTATGACCTGGTGCGTCAACATGAAATTCCTTTTAGTTATGTGCCCATTGAAAAATTGGTGCGCATAGTGCGTGGCAACCACCAAGGTGTCGTAGCCATTTTATCGCCTATTGTCTTTACCCCTTTAGATGCCTTGGTGCAGGCCACTTTTGAAAAAGGAAAAGCCCCTTTAATCGTGGTACTCGATGGCGTAACAGATGTACATAATGTAGGCGCTATTGCTCGTACTGCGCTTTCTATGGGTGTGGATGCATTGGTACTACCTACCCAAGGCAGTGCTGCTTTAACAGGTGCAACAATGAAAACCTCAGCAGGTGCATTGGCCACCTTGCCCATCTGTCGCGTAGCAGATTTAGGTAAGGCCTTGCGTTATTTACAAGCCAGTGGATTGACCCTATTGGCTTGTCATGCACAAGCTGCACAAGTCGTATACAAGGTAGACTTAACCCTACCTACTGCGTTGCTTTTAGGTGGAGAAGGGTCAGGTATAGCGGCAAAACATTTAAGCGTAGCTACACAGCATATCTGCATTCCTATGCAAGGCCCTATTGCTTCTTTTAATGTCTCTGTGGCAGCTGGTATTATGCTTTACGAAGTGTTTCGGCAACGTTTGGCATAACCCGTTCCGCCTATCTATTCAGGGGTATAGCATCAGTTGCTTGCTATCTTTATACACATTTCTTTACTTGATTTTTTATAAAAAAAATGCGTATTATGAAAGCTGGCCTTAGCGCTATAACTATTTTGTGATTTTTTCAAATTAACCGCTTGTTTTTAATCGCTTGCTTGTATGCTATGTTTTGATGTTTCGCTATGGATAGTGGCTGTTTTTTTGTTATTAACTTTGTTGGTAGCTATTTATTTTAGTAGGAAAAAAACTTCTTTTCGAGAATATGCAGTAGGGAGTAAACAATTTTCTACTGCGACCTTAGTCTTTACTGTATTGGCTACTTTGTATGGAGGAGGAGGGCTAGTGCGTAATGTAGAGTGTGTGTATAGTATGGGCTTATCGTGGATGATGCTCACCTGGTTGTCTTCTTTGGGTTTATGGGTTGTGAGTAGATTGGCTTTACGTATGGGGCCATTTATGCACCACCTCTCTGTTGCCGAAACGATAGGCCATATTTATGGTAGATATCCCAGTATGATAGCTGTACTTGTGGGTATCTGTAGCGCTATCTTTAGTATTACGATGCAAATCACCGTAATGTCCCAGGCTATTGGCATGTGTTTTCAGGCAGCTAATCCCTATATCGTTCCTATCTTGACCACTTTACTCCTTATTTTTTATTCTACCTTTGGTGGCATTCGTGCTGTTACCTTTACAGATGTATTGCAGTTTATAACCTTTGCGGTTGTTATTCCTATTCTCGCTTGGTTTATGTTTCTAACAGTAGATAAACCCGTGTTCACCCTTCTGCCTATGCTACCGCAGATTCTTGTTTAAATGCTTGTGCGATTATGGTGAGTCATGATATAGTCAAAGGACTATATAACGGGCAAGAGCTGGCTGATGCGTTTCAGGTCAAGATCGCACGGTGGCCTACGCTAGTAGTAGGTCTATTGGCTATGTTACTCGCCTTTTACTGCAATGACTTATTGCAGCTGCTCTATTGGGGGCTTGCTTCTCTTGTGCCTGTCGTAACGGCGCCTTTCATCTTGGCCATTTTAGGCTTTCGAGGTACCTCACGTACCGCTTTGATTGGTATGGTTACAGGTGTACTCATTATTTTATTTTGGAACAAATGGGTGCAAGCTTTCATAAGGTGGGATGGCTCTTTTCTGGCTATGGTAGCCAATGGTCTGGCTATGATGGCTGCCCACTATCTACTCAAGCAGCCCAAAAGTGCAGGGTCGGTTGAACCAGATAACGAGTTTAAACAAATGCAACAAGCGCATGCGCGGCAGAGGGCGGAACGTAAAGAAGCCATTAAAAATGCTTGGATGAATCCAAAAGTTACTTTGGCTAAGTTGAGACCCAGTGATCGTACACTATGTTTAACCGGACTCTATATGATTATTACCACTGTTCTGGGGTATTGGTTTATTAAGCCAGATCACATTTATTGGGCTATATACCAGGTACTTTTGGGTGCTATTTTTACCGCTTATAGCTTAGTTGCACGTTATAAAACTTTTTTAGCCAAGTAAGCCCAAACTGGTTCATTGGTTTATGTTGGCTGATAGGTTTGGTAGTTTATCTTCCTGCCCGCCTACTTTGACATTGGTGGCACCTAGTGGATCCCGTTTTTAGTGCATCTTTATCCTTGGCCTATTATGCTATAATCTTATGGGTATTGCCGCTCTATTTGGGTATAGGGGTTGTAGCCATTATATGCGTAGTAGCCATTTATCCGATCTCTGTTGGATTGTCCTTTTCAGCCTTATCTGCTCTGTTGCCGTTGTTTATGGTAACCCTACTCGTTGTGGCTATTATTATTTGTTGTAAAGCCAAAATGGGTGGTTATATGGTGCAAAATTTTTACCTAAAAATCAATATAAGGTTAGGGCATCTCAAAAATTAAAGGAATCCCTTTATGACTTGTCTACGGTTCCATCTACTGTGCCCAATGTCTCTAAAGGCTATGGCGCTATTTTAGAACAAGTAATAGGTAAAGTAGAGCAATCTGTTTCCTTTTTAGATAGCAGCATCCCTCTATATAAGGAGGATTTTCAGGGTATTATCAATAAACTATATGATTGGGCTGCCTATTTTAATAAAAGAGAAAAGGCCAAGGCACATGCCCTATTGCAACCTACTAAGATTACCTTAGATAAGTTGGTGCGTAAAGTGGAGTTTGCTTTGTCTCAAGAGGTGGCTGATCCGTCTAGGCTACTTGTGGAGCACAAGAAAGAGTCTACGGGAGAGGGATCCTTCTATATTGTATGTGATATCAATCAGGTAGTATATGTATTGGTTCAGGCTGTTCTACGGGTGAGTAGGTTAGAGGGTGTTTGCGCACCTATTGTTGGCATACAATTGCACCACACTACCTTTCAATTTAAGCAAGCAGATCCTTTTGAGGGCAGTTACCCTTTATTTATGCTTTTCCCAGCTACGGCCTTTGTGGTAAGTCAGGTACCTATTGCTTCTGAGCAACTGCCTAAAGTGAAAGACCTTTATGATGATAGGATCGATGTGATGGGTCCTCGAGGGAGGAAGGAAACACCCCCATCCATAGACCTTCAGCAAGAAACCATATCCAGTATTGTCGGTGCCCATTATGGTTATTTGGAATATGGTCCTGATGGGCAGCAACCCACGCTACTCCTGGTACTGCCTAGTGATCTCAATGAAATCCTTAGGAAGATCACGACTAAGCTACCTATAGATTGCTTAACCTCAGACACGCCTGTTACCCTTAATAAACAAGCCGATTCCATGATGGAGTTAATGCAGTTCCATGACCATGTCTCTCAATTTTCTCATGACATAGATCCTATTGATGCAGGTACGATTTCAGGCTTGCTTTTATTACTCAGGCAACACTTTCGCTTTAAGCGGCATGCTTCGGGTCAATTGTTTTATGTACGCGCGGTAGGGATTGCTAAATTAGTGGTAGAATGGGTTTTCACTCCCCTAAAGTCATTTATGCCGCTTTGCTCTATGAATTGGTACGTCATACCTGTTTGCCGCTTTCTTATGTCAGGGACGATTATAATTTAGGTGTCTATGCCTTTGTATTAAATATACTAGGGGTATAGAAACGAAAAGAGTTGTACCATCCTTCTTTGCTTTACCTGGAGAATCGATATCCTTCTTTGCTTTACCTGGAGAATCGATTAGAGAAGGCGATCAAAGAAGATCACATACAGCTTTCTGTATTGTTTATCAAGTTAGCTGAACGGCTCTATGATCTACGTTACGCTGCGGGCTATAGCCATGTAGAAGAAGTAGCGCATATGGTCCAAGAAACGCTCGCCATAGATGTTAAATTGGCCAATCAATACTTAGGTGTAGAGATAGGGGAGGCATTGGAAAGTGCCGCTAAACAGGTACTAAAGGTGTGCAAAGACAAAAGCAAGGACAAGGATAAGGATAGTTAAGGCGCCTCTATTTTTGGGCTTGAGGATCTATAGCTTCTATCTGAAAGCGTTGTTTCCAATGCAAAATTTGCCGCGCTTTGCAGCATGATTGTATTTGTTCATTCACTGGCGTCAACGTTAGTGCGATCCGAAGTCGCGAAAGCGTGAGGGTTAAATTCCCTCTTCCCTAAACATCAGGGATAATGTATAGCTCACGTTTTAGAGTCTGGCACCCTCTAGGATGGAAGCAAGAGATAAAAGCAGGTAATGTTAAACCTTATAGCAAATCCCTTCAAACAGAGTTAAGCAAGATTACGAGAGAAACTTATGTCAGAATTGTCATTAGGCCAAATATGGGAAATAAGGTTGAAACGTATAAAACAAAATTTACGAAGCACAATAGGAACTAAAGGTTAAGTTACTTTAGTTATAGATGTTCTCAGCTTCGGTCAAATAGTTGTAGTAGTTAGGATTTAATCTGACAGGCAATAAAAATTTAGTGTCTAAAGTTGTCAGTTAAGTTTAATGTGTCAGGTGTTCTTTTAAGATACGCAATTTGATTATTTTTTTCAAGGACTAATTTT
>NZ_JANAVR010000022.1 GCF_025215055.1 Candidatus Cardinium sp. TP | reverse complement strand
GGGAGGATAGTAAAAAATTAGTCCTTGAAAAAAATAATCAAATTGCGTATCTTAAAAGAACACCTGACACATTAAACTTAACTGACAACTTTAGACACTAAATTTTTATTGCCTGTCAGATTAAATCCTAACTACTACAATTTATCCAACAAATAACTATATACCTTATGCTGACCATCTTTACAAGAAATGGCTGGTTTCTTACGTCGTGGATAAATAGCCGATATACCAAGTACACCAATATATTTAAGCACACGATCTCTACCTACATGAAACCCATCTTCTTGTAGTTGATTGTATATATAACGATAACCATATGCTGGATGTTCCCTGTAAATCAAATCTATTTTCTTTAAAACAGTTGAATTACAGTCGTTTAATTCCTTAGATTTGTAATATATAAAAGAGCGATTTATCGATAATAACGCACATTGTCTTGCCTTGGATAAGTGAGGAAGCTTGGATCTGACAAGACTTTTCTTACTTAGTAAATCCAAGCTCTTTAACTTTCCCACTGCCCAATCTCGCTCAACAGTAGCCTTCCCTAAGGCTTTGGCAAAGTTCATCATTTTGATGCTTAAGTGCGCTAATTTCTTCTTTATAAACGCTAACAACCTTTGATGGATCAAAGGCTATGGAGGCATTCTCTAAAAACTGACGTTTCCAATTTTGAAGAGTTTTACTAGTGACGCTATATTTGGACGATAGCTGGGCTATCGTTACATCTTCTTGTAGTAAGGCATTATTACTGAATAACCAGAATATGGTAAGTAATGCTATATTTTTTTTATATTGAATTGCATATTATTATATGTATTTCTTTTGATAACTATCTTGTTATATACGAACTTTAGTTTCCATCGAACTTATTCATTTTTAATATAAAAAAGTTTAGGAATGAACCTTCAGGATGGTATTTTATACCAATCATATTTCTGAACTTTTACAGCTATCTTAATAAGATAATCTTATAACACAAACGTACGAATCACGTTACTACAATACTTACCAAAAGCTATCTAAAACATCAAAAAAATGATTGCCATAGGTAAAAGCATCAGTCACATCAGTGCCAGCATCTCCTATGCACAAAAAGAAGAAAAAGGGATGTTGTTGGATAAAAACATTGTATCAACCTGAGTTCGGGATTATTTTTATTGTAGATCAGCCATATATATGTTAGCTATAGAAGGCTTTTTCTCTTTTAGCCCATAAGCTGTAATTCCACCTATTAGATTCATAAGAAAATTAGGTATGCTTCTATGTCTAGAATGTTCTATTTGACTAATGTTTTTAAGCTGATCTATAATGGTTTCAATTATGGGTCGTTTTCTAAGCAAGAGCTTATCCCAGTGGCATAAGTCTATTTTTCATATTTTTCCTGATATGTATAATTAACTCTATACTTTTTTCCATAAGTGTTTCAAACAATTCTTTGCTCAGGTGAGTCGGCCAAGGCATTGCATCCTTAGCCTCTCGCAGAACCGTACTTGAGCCTCTCAGCTCATACGGCTCCCATTATCTAAACCGTTAAGACATGCCCTAATTTCCAATGAACGAATAACCCCCGGTTTGCTATCGCTATCCTTGCCAAGTAGCTGCTTGCTTTGGTCTTATGTCTCTTGTATCTTTTATACTTTTGCATAACCCATCTACATAGATACTCGTTAAGATTTCTCCAAACCCACTTTAGTGCAGTTTTATAGAATTTCCCATAATACTGATACCATCCTCTGAGTACTGGATTGATATAATTTGCAATCTGATGTATATTCCACTCATTTCTTAGGGGTAATCTCCAACTCCTAATTTGTGCTTTCATATTCTTTATTGCTATTTTGCTTGCTCCAGCGCTAAAATTTAGATACTTTTCTCCTGCTCCGTTCTTAGATTGTCTAGGACAAAAGTCATAGCCTAAAAAAGTAAAGGATGTTTTGTTAAATTTCAATTGCCGTTTTGCATGTTTGCAGTAAACAATATGGCTTTTATCAGTATGTATTTCCAATCCTACTTCTTTGAATCTTGCCTTAAGCATACTAAGTATCTTTTCTGCTTGTAGTAGGCTTACGCAATGTAACAATCCATCATCAGCGTACCTGCAAAATGGAATACCAGATAGTGCTTTTACTGCCCATTTATCAAATGCGTAATGCAAAAATAAATTTGCTAAAATCGGACTTATAACTCCTCCTTGCGGAGTACCTTTCCCCCTTTTCTGTAATGCTCCTCCTGGCATTTCCATGGAAGCTTTAAGCCATCTTTCTACATATAGTAGTATCCAATCTGTAGAACAATGCTTTCTTAATGCTTTCATTAACAGATCGTGATCTATATTGTCAAATAGTCCTTTTATGTCAAACTCAACAACCCAAGGATATTGCCAACATCTTTGCCTTGTTACTGCTATAGCTTCATGTGCACTTTTACCTGGCCTATATCCATAAGAATCTTTATGAAAGACCTTCTCTAAAGCAGGTTCTAGTACACTTTTCACTACAGTTTGCGCAATTCTATCACTCACAGTGGGCACCCCTAATGTTCTAGTGCCTGAACTTTTCTTTGGAATTAAAACAGCTTTAACAGGCGGTGGGAAGTAACTACCTGAAGCCATTCTATTCCAAATCTTGTACAGATTGTCCTTCAGATTAAGCTCAAACTGATCAATTGACTCTTGATCAATTCCTGCTGACCCTCCGTTGGATTTAACCTGTTTATATGCTGCCCATACCAACTCTTTAGAAATGGAAAATGGTTTTGTCATATCTATATACTCCTCCTATTTTTTTTTTTAGTTGATATACATACACGACGTAGATAACGTAGCCCCTTTGCTCCACAACCATTACAGTTGCTTCATCACTACTACGAGCTACTCCGCCCCTTGATTGTGCTTCGATACTTTCGGCCTTGTAAGATTTATTACTTGAGCCTTTTCTCTTTACATCACAAACGAAGGTTCCTGCAGTTCAATACTTAAGCCTAGATGAGAGTCACGCCTCCTTTATGCCGGATGCCGCTTGGACAGTAATCAGGTCCCTTCCAAACTTATCCCAGAGTTGGTACCTAACCTGGTTTTGACATCACTTGGACCTATCGACACATGTACGGTGGTTCACTTGTGTTCGTCTCTCTTATCCTTACGTGATACATCTCGTGTATCTTTTCTGTAACGCTCACTACCATAGCTTTTGACTATAGCAGCTTACAGTCGTTTGCAACCAGTGCCTGAACACAGATTGCGGAGGACCTACCTCCATCTTAAGTACTGCTTGGCTGCAGCACACAGTAGCCTTTATCGGCAAATATTTTACCCATTAAGTTTTTGCATAAATTTTCTACAGGGAACCTATCATGCACCTTACCTGTAGTCAGACTAAAATTTATAATTTCGCCTATTTCACTGATAATCAAATGTAATTTGAATCCAAAAAACCAACCCGTTGTGGTTTTACCTTTGGTAGCAACTGATCTAAAGACCTTATTAGAACATGCTCTTTTTATGTTACAAACATTGATGGCTGTTGAGTCTATAAAGTAACAACCTGTTTGTGTTTTAGCAAGACTCTTTGTAAAAAAGAAGAGGGGAATTAGGGCTCTTTTTACTAGTTGTATAAACCTATTATAGCTTACTAATCCTCCAAAGTCCTTAGAATGAAACTGCTGTAAATGAATGTAATAAGACTTAAAATTTCTAAAACCGCACGCATGAAATGCAATGATAATAGTCATTATTTCACTCAAGCTTAAAGAGCATGTTCTGGTGGGTTTTTTATTCGATGTAGTTAACAAATACTTTTTCATATAAGGTATAAAT
Organism: Candidatus Cardinium sp. TP; assembly: GCF_025215055.1. GTDB lineage: Bacteria > Bacteroidota > Bacteroidia > Cytophagales > Amoebophilaceae > Cardinium. The sequence continues at coordinate 13,440 of NZ_JANAVR010000022.1, read as the reverse complement.
TTTTTTAAAAATTCATCTACAGCGTAATATATTTCAACTAATTTTTCTACATTCATAATTGGCTCCTTTGTTAAAGTTAATTTGGTTACATGTTTTATTTCTTTTATTTCTAAATTTAAAATACAAAGGAGCTTGTTTAAGCGATAAACTGTAAATAATATTACTGTTGGTTAGCAGATTTAAAAAAATAATTTAATCCCGAATTGGCGTTCCTAATATTTTAGGAAAATTCTATACTGGGTAAAGGTAAAAAACAGGCAAAATCTGTTGTAAGCAGTCCTGTTGGTTTCTCTAATGTTGTAAAAACAGTTAATATTAGACGTATTAGAGTAGATAGTTACTTAAGTAGTCGTCCCTGAAGTATTATTTATTCATTTGTTAATCAAAATAAAAAACATTAAAAACCTGTTAAATTTGTATTAAGAAATAACCACTTTTTGAGTTGTTTTGTATAGAAACCCTGAAAAATAGGGATGAAATATAAGAAGATATATAATATTTGTACTAACCGTTGGATACAGATTTATTTGCATGATTTACAAATATTTAAGCGCCTTAATGGTAAATCTAGATTTTTTTCTAAAGATTTCTTAGATTTTTTGGATGATTGCTTTTCGACTTATGAAAGTAAGACTGACGAAGAAGATTATGAGGTAATTATACACGAAAAGGTAGATAGGTTCTTGAAAACAGAAAAATTTAATCGAGGATCTTCTATAGATAATGATGAAATAAGTTCTGTACTAGAAAACTTAGGTAGAGATGTAGATATGTTTAACATAGATTCATTAAATGAGTATAAGGTATTTTTAAGTGAATATGGATCTATATATGGTGAAGGCTTTGAGATATGTGGACCCACTACAGATAGTGTGGATAAAGTTAATCAGATAGTATCAATGCAACGTTCATTTCATAGTTTTGTTGACCTACCAAGAATAAACGAAAAAACTTGTTGGTTAATAGCCAAAAATGGAACTAAGCAGTATTATATCGATTTGTCAACAGGTATAAATTCAGGTTGTGTATATATAATGATATAGGTGATCATGGTAAGCCTTATACTAAACTTTTTGCTAAAAGTTTCTCAAAGTTTTTGGATAGATTTTTTTAGAAATATGAAAAGCGTATGGAAGTGTTTCATTAACCATAGGCGTCAAGTTAACGATATAGCAGTATAAGGATTACGGTATAACAGTTTTATTTTCCTACTTTGAGAGAAAGACAACGCACCTATAGTGTGTCGTTTCAACATATTTAACCTGTAAAGATGCATTATTATAAGAAAACAAACTATTTGTAAGAACTGCGAGTAATGTTACTAATCAACTGATCAAGGATTATATTGATGGACATGAATCAATGGAAGATAAACTTGGAGACTTTTAAGTTGAAAACTAGCCTTGGCTAAGGCATTAATGCCGTAATATTAAGCCCTGTATTTGTAATGCAGGGTCTGTTAACTTTTCTGCTTTTTTATTAGCCTTTAGTAGGACTAATAGAATACATATAGTCAAATTATAGTGGTATTATCCAAATTATTTTGTACATTTATTGTTGAGTTTTGGTTGTATCAGATTTTGATGATTAAGTATAGAGTTAAATTAAACTAAATGGTTTTATTTTAGTCAGCTAAGATTTAGTATAGTATAATTATATTATAACACATTTTTTCTATGCGTATCTATTTTTTAACATAAAGTTTATATAGTTATGAATGCAAAATTATTTTTCACCTTAAGTTTGTTCGGTTACATGGGAATAAATGCTTGCAACGGGACGAACATAAATGGAATGGATAAAAAACCTATAGGACAAAGCTCAGAAATAAAAGCTGGGTCCAGTCATAGTAGTGGAAGCAGTACTGCATCGAGTGAAGAAAAAAATGGTAAAACAATACGGTTAGAAGCTATAGATCAGCTTAATAACATGGTTAAAAAAGAGTTAGGCTATGAATTTCCTAAAGGATATAAGGATTTTTTACTTGAATATGATCCAAATAGATTAAAAGATGAAGGTCTAGAGCCAGGTGGACCATTGTGTGTTTTTTCTTTTGAAACTCCTGAAAATAAACAAAATATACAAGCTATAGTATGCCGTGAAATGAGAAGGTATAGAAGTAAGGCCCATTCTTTTCCGCGTAATCAAGATGCAACAAGTAAAGTAAATATACCTTTGTGTATAGCTGTTCATTCCGAAGCTCATAACTATAAGGATGGTGATGAGGATGAGGCTATGGTATATTATTATATAGATCTTAACCCTACTGAACATAAAGATAGACCTTTAAAAGTTTATAGTGTACTTCGTGATAATAAGGTAGAATCAATTCGTGAGGATAATATGATTGATTTTCTCAAATATTGTCAGAAGGTAGCTAAAGGAATAAAAAAGTCTATAGAAGATATCGAGAAAAAAAGAAAAAATAAAAGGTCTACTTGAAAATAATATAAGTTAGTCACATGATTGGTCGTTTTTCTTGTTCTTTGATATGTATCAAGTTAGCTATATTTAAATTTAAAAAATGTTTTTACTAAAATTAAAAGCTGATAATAAATTGAATCGGTTTTACTTCCTGTTTTCTCTACTGTTACTTTTTAGTTGTTGTTCTGGAACAAAAGGTACTTTTGGATTTGATGTGCTCAATCCAAATATATCAAAAATGAAAAAAAGTATAAAGAATATCGATGTGCAACATTCTACTTCAGTAGAATCTTATTGGGATAAAACTTTAGAAAAAGGATTTTTATCCGATAAAAAAACTTTTGATCCCAATAAAAATAACGAATTAGAATTGGGATTAGGATATATATTTTTTAATACCCTAAGGGCTAAATTGAGTAATGAGAAAAATGTGAATCATGCAAATCCACAGATTTGGAATAATAAAATAAAAAATGCAAAAGGTTTTAAGTGTCCTAAACCATGGAAATATAAAGTTATAGAAACTAATAACGATCCATGTGGAATCTTTTATTTAGACTGTGTACAGATGGGTGAGTATTTTTATGATGACAAATCAATTCCTTTTAGAAATTTTGATAAAATATATAATGAAGGTAAAAATAATGGTAAAGCTCCTTACATGAAAGTTTATTATGCTGATAATAATCAAGAAACGTCTGATGATTTTATTCTAAACATTGATCATTTACTAAGAGATAATTCCTATTTGATAGAACTTCCTAAAATTTTACATAATTTAAAAACAGATTATTTAGATACTTTTATTCCTGGTCCTTCACAAACTGGTAGAAGCATGTCCGCTAGTACTTATTGGAGAAACAGAGAAGATTATCTTGACGTAAGAAGTTCATATATACGTGATAATAATTTTGATATCAATCCGTGTATGTGTCGTGCTAGTTTTCAACTAACAGGAAATATAATTAATGATCATATACACAATAATCCTTGGGGAAAAGATTGGACTGCTAAGATGATGAGAGACAATGTCGTACTGTCACGTAGGTAAATACAGATTTGTCTAATTTTGGTTATAAACTCCTTGTTAACCAATATCTTCAAAATAACAATGAATGTCTTTTTATATTATCATTTTTTATACAATCACTGAGTCTTTCGTTTTAATTGTGTAAATATATTTTAGATTTTATATTTCTGTATATAATACCACTTAAAACTTAGAACAATGAAAAAAAAAGATATCGGGGTCATTTAACTAAAAGCCCGGTTTGTCTAATTTTGGTTATAAACTAATTGTTAATCAATCCATTTATAATAGAAATAGTTTTCTTTTTCCCTGAACAATTTTTCTATAATACTTTGATTATGAATTATTTTAATTTCTTGTCAACTAATTTTCGTTTTTTGATGTAGGTATTTAGTGAAATATGATTTTTATAATTGAAGAATTTAGCTATTTTTCTAACGGAAAGGCCTAAACCAAGCAGTTCGATAATTTTCTCTTGATCCACATCAAACTTACTTTTTTGCAGTGTTCCTTTAGGTTTGCCAAGTTTAATCCCCTTTGCTTTTTTTGAGGCTAGTGCTTCCTTAGTTCTTAAACTGATAAAATCTCGTTCAAGTTCCCCAAACAATGAAAATAAGGTAACAATCACTTTTGAATTAAGATCATGACGATTAAAATTTAGGTGCTGCTTTATAATGATAATTCGTACTTGCCGGTCAATTAAGGTATTAACCAGATCAACCACTTCAGCTGTACTTCTTCCTAATCGACTAGTTCGGTGACGACTAATGTATCCTGAGGAGATAATTTTTTTGTCAACTCATCAATTCGTCTTTGTTTGCTATTTTTAGTTGCTGATATCTTCACTTCAATATATTCATCAATCCTCAGATCATTCTTCCTTGCATATTCCAGTATTTCATACTTTTGGTGCGTCACATCTTGTTTATCTGTTGAAGCACGCAAATAAGCTAAAATTTTAGACATGTTATCTTTTAACTTAAATTATAGTATATAACTTAATATTTTGTATTTATTATATATGGTATAAAATATAAACAAAATGTTAAATATTTAACGCTCGTTAAATCCTAACTAGGAAAATAAGCCTATTTATAAATTTTAATGTAAAAGGATTTTTATTACATCATATATTCATCATACGTTGAATACATATAATTAATTTCGTATATTAGTTAAATAACTATTTAGTTAATTACTTAATTTAAATATTATTATTTCTAATAGAAAACTAATGCATATGGCTATAAAAGTTAAAAAAGCTCAATCTGGTTTAGGTATCGCACCTAAAATGTATGAAAGTAAGATTACTAACTTAACTAAGTATCCTTCTGATCAGTTGGTTACTATGAACTTTAAAGTAACTGCGGAGTTAAGAAGAGCATATAAAAAATATGCACTAGAAAAAGATAAATCTATGGTAGACATATTAAAAGAATCTTTTGATTTATACCGTGAAAAAAACTTATAAATATAACTAAATAATCAATTAGTTAATTAACTAATTAATGAAATAAGTCTTTAACTATATGTAGCATATATGTCAGTTTTAATTGGTGTAGTTTCTCAAAAAGGTGGTGTAGGGAAAAGCATGGTAAGCAGATTGCTTGCAACGGAATATGCACGTGTTGATTGGAATGTTCTTATAGCTGATATGGATAGTTCTCAAAGTACATCTTACGAATGGAATTTGCGCAGAGAAAAAAATAAAATCAATCCATCTATTCATGTAGAACGTTTTACAGATGTTGAAGATGCTATACAAGTTCACGAATCATATGATCTTGTTATTTTTGATGGCGCACCACATGCAAGTAGAATGACAAAAAATATTGCCAATATTGTGCACTTATTACTTTTACCAACAGGGAACTCTATAGATGATCTAAATCCTCAAATTAGACTAGCGCATGAATTGGTAAACGGTGGAATAGATAAAGACAAATTGGCATTTGTTTTATCTCGTGTTGGTAATAGTCATACAGAGTTAAATGAAGTATTGGATTACTTGCATCAAACAGGCTATATGATACTTTCTGGTCATGTTTTAGAAAAAACAACTTTTAGACAAGCGGTAAGAGATGGTAGGTCGATTACAGAAACACGTTATATTGGATTAACGAGCAAATGTGAACAAGTGGTTCAATCTGTAGTAGACAGAATTAACTATTTAACTAAATAAATTAATAGTTATTTAACTATGCAGTTAAATAACTAAAATAAAGTTTGAAAAACTTAGCTGGATTATATCTCAGATTAGCATGCTTATTTGAATTCTTTACACTTATGTCAGTTATAACTAAGAAAGGAACAGTTACCTATCCTGTAGATGCTTATGATCTTTTTGGATTGATGTCTACCTTGTTAGATCAACCAGACAAACCAGATCTAAGTCGAAAAAACTTATGGGTAGTTGCTTTAGATAAAGGAGCAAGTCTTTTAAACCTTGAACTTTGCGGTATGGGTAATTATTCTGCAGTAGTTCATGCACCAGCAGATATACTGAGCATACCTCTACAAAAGAAAGCTTTTGGTATTGTTCTGGTTCATAACGACCCAACAGGGGATTTAGCGCCCTCTGAAGAAGATATAGACGTTACCGATCGTCTTCATCAAGCAGCAGCGATAGTTGGTATTAAGCTACTCGATCATCTCATCATTACAGAAAGTAGTTTTTATGATTTTAAGAACAATGGCTTAATGGATCAGATATACAAAAGTAATAAATATCTACCCAGTCACAAGATGGAACAAAGATTCAAAAAAGAGATCAGTGATATGGCTAAAAAAATAGATTCTATTCAAGAAACTGCGCAACAAGAAGGAATCAATATCGGTAAGCTAGAGATTGCCAAATCTATGCTTAGAAAAGGGTATGCTCTAGACAAAGTAGCCCAAATAACAAGCTTATCTATAGATCAACTCAAAACACTTGTACAACTATAACTTCTTATTAGTGACCAACTTCATTCTTGAATTTATATCCTAACGATTATGATCATCCGCATACGTAACCAAGATAAGATTGCTATTCATAACTCTTATGAGGCGCATAGGGTTATGCAGCATATCATAACGCGTGATAAGGACATCAATCTTACCAAAGAACATTTCTGGACTATTGCACTAGACATAAAGAAAATAATCGTCAATATAGAGCTCTTGGGTATCGGCACCTCCTATAGAGTCTTGGTTCCTCTCAAGGATATTTTTTATATACCTTATCAAAAACAAGCCGCTACGCTTATCCTTATTCACAACCATCCTAGTGGCCGTTTAGGTGCCTCACAAGCAGATCTAGATCTGACAGACAATGTGATGCGTATAGGGGAGATAATGGGCATACAAGTGATCGACCATTTGATCCTAGGAGGCTATAGAGGTAAAACCAATTGTTATTATAGCTTTAAGGATCAGCATATAATGGAAGGATTACAATTGAGTACAAAATATTTACTCAAACCTGAGGCAGAAGCACTCCTAATGGAGCATATTACTCAACTTCACAATATAATAGACCTCCAAAAAGAAAATAATAACTTAATTTTTAAACAGGGCGAAAAGATAGGCATTAAAATAGGAGAGGAGCAAGGAAAAATAAAAGGCAAATTGGAAATAGTTAAAGTTATGTTAGATCAAGGATTTTCTATAGAAAATATCATGCGTTACACAGGTTTATCTGAATCTGATATTCAACAGGTTCATTAATTTTCAATCTTATTTATTTATTGTAACATATTGATCAAATGATTAAGAAAAAGAACGGAGAAAAGGATAAGAATAAAGGAGTGGATAAGCCTCATGATACCGTATTTAAAAATACGTTTTGTAATAAAGAAGCCATGCTAGATTTTCTAGCGGTTAATCTACCATCAGAACTATTTAGTACTATAGATCAAGAAAATTTAGAATTAACCAATAAAAGCTATGTGGATCCAGTTGGTAGGAGAGGAGAATCTGATTTAGTATTCAAAACGAATATAAATGGAAAAGAAGGATACCTGTACATGATTTGTGAGCATCAATCTACTGAAGATCCGTATATGCCACTGAGGTTTCTAGAATACAACATTCGACTTATACGCCAGCATTTAAAAGAGAAAGGCAATGTGCCTCTTCCAATCATATTAAATGTTTGCATTTATAGTGGCAATAAGTCCTATAAAGGTTCCAATAGTTTATTATCGATGTTTTCAGATCCTGAACTAGCTAAATCGTGTATGTTTGACAAATTTCATTTAGTTGATTTATACAGTATACCAGAAAATGAGTTACTTAGGTACAACAAAGCTGCTTTCGCCTTTATGGTACTCAAACAAGGTATTCATCGTTCGTTTAATCAATGGTTTGCTGATCGCATTGATCTAATTGTTGATCTTTTAGAAAAAGACTATATTAGTTATGCTGATCAATTTTTTTTGTATATGTTACAGGTTGATGATGATTCAAATTTACTAGAAACTATAAAAAAATCTAACCCTAAATTAAAGAAAATTGCCATGTCAGTAGCGGAAAGACTAGAACAAGAAGGAGAGAAAAAAGGAATCAAAAAAGGTATCCAAATAGGGGAAGAAAAAGGAAAGCTAGAGAGAAATATAGAAATCGCTAAAGCTATGCTTGAAAATCACTACCCTGTAGAAGATATTATCCTTCTTACCGGTCTATCTTCCTCTCAGATTCATGAACTTACCTAGACCTTTTCTGGGGTCTTTAGTTTTAAGTGTGTAAATATTTTTGAGGTTGTATATTTATATAAACTAAAACACTTAAAACGACAATGAAAAGAAAAGATTTACCCAAAGACGGGATGAGCAAAGCCATAGACGTATTGCTAGACTCAGGTGTAGACCTATCGACCCTTTTTGATCAAGGTGGCTTACTTAAAGAATTAAGCAAACGTCTTGTAGAAAAAGCGTTATCATCAGAAATGGATAACCATTTAGGTTATAACAAGTATGCTCGTAGTAATTTAGAAAATGCTCGTAATGGCCTATCTAGTAAGCAAGTTATCACTGATAATGGGGTTATATCGGTTGATGTCCCCAGAGATAGAACAGCCACTTTTGAGCCTGTTTTATTACCTAAACGTACGAAAAGAATACCTGGTTTAGATGATAAGATTTTGTCTCTATATGCTAAAGGCATGAGCCTATCTGATATTCAAATTCAAATACAAGAGTTATATGGCGCAGAAGTTAGTGAAAGCCTTATAAGTAACATCACAGATGCTGTTATTGAAGATGTTAAAATATGGCAAAATCGTCCTTTAGAATCAGTTTATCCTATCGTTTTTTTTGACTGTTTTGTAGTTAAAGTTAGACAAGACAAGCGCATCATCAATAAGGCGGTCTATGTTGCTTTAGGTATAGATAGGTCTGGTATAAAGGATGTTTTAGGTCTGTGGATGAGTAAAAATGAAGGAGCTAAGTTTTGGTTAGGGAATTTAACAGAGCTTAAAAATAGGGGTATGCAGGATATGCTTATTGCCTGTACAGATAATTTGCCAGGTATGTCTCAGGCGATTGCTGGTGTATACCCCAAAACCGATCATCAGCTCTGCATTGTTCATGCAATTAGGAATAGCGTGCAGTACGTTTCTTATAAACATAGAAAGGCATTAGTGGCTGATTTAAAACCAATTTATACAGCAGTTAATGAAGAAGAAGCAGGCATGGCCTTAGAACATTTTGCTGCTAAATGGGATAAACAATACCCACAAATAGCTAAATATTGGTATGCTAACTGGGATAATATAGTGGTATTTTTACAGTACCCTAACGCTATACGTAAAGTCATTTACACAACAAATATTGTCGAATCTGTAAATAGTCAATTCCGTAGAGTTACTAAAAATAAAAGAGTGTTTCCTAATGATATAGCCGTTTTTAAAACATTGTATCTAACTATTAATTATATGACCAGAAAATGGAAGAATGCTGTTCATAACTGGACTGAGGCTATGGCACATTTTTTAATTAAATTTGAAAATAGAATCTAATAACAGAAAAAATAATTTACATACTTAAATGGACAGAGCCGATCTTAGATAGACACCCTTTTTTCCGATAGATTAAAATAGACGTGGAAATAAACAAGGAATGTAACACATTTTAATGAACATCTCCAAGAATTTAAGTATTTACACGATCTAATAGAAGGACCATAGTTATCAGATTATAATATTATTAATAATGCTATATAATACCCAAATTATAATGATATCTGCCTTTTTAGTATTGACCCTAATGTTAGGTCTTTATGCTAAAAGAAGGGAACCTACATATCTAGAATATGCTGTGGGAAATAAACGATTTTCTACACTAATATTGATGGTTACGACCTTAGCTACTGTTTATGAAGGATCAGTACTAATGTTTTATATACCAGATATTCATAATTTCCCTTTAAAGAATATAGTATTTGGCTTGCTTTCTCCATTTTTTTATTTGGTAATAAGTATGATATATGTACGTATAATTCCATTTAGGCAACATATTTCTTTAGCAGAAACAATAGGTTATGTATATGGAAAATACCCAAGAATCATTACTGCTTTACTAAGTATTTTTTATTCTATTTGCATTATTACTATACAAATTCTTGCAATGTCTTTAGTTATAAGTATGTGTGTAGATTCGATTGACAATCGTATTATAGGATCATTGGCAACCTTGATACTTATTGCCTATACTACTTTTGGAGGTATCCGTGGAGTAGTTTCTACTGACGTACTCCAATTTATAACCTTTACCATTATTATATGCCTAATAGCTAGGCTTATGTTTGACAAAACAGGTAAGTCATTATTAGAGATAATACTTTTTTTAAAAAAACAAGAAAAATTTCAATTTAGCAACCCAGAACGTAACTTAGCAATGTTAAATTGGGTAGTTTATAGTATATGTATGTTAATTCCTATGCATAAGCCTGCAGTCATGCATAGGCTATATATAACTTCTAGTCCGATTAAAATCAAAAAATCTTTTTGGTATACCTTCCTACTTAGTCTTCTTATGGAACTTGTAATATTATCTATTGCTATATTTGTTTTCGTAATGGATCCATCACTATCTAATACAGAAATTTGGCCATATATACTATCTCATATTCCATCTGCTTTTAAAGGATGTATCGCCATTTGTGTATTAGGTATGTCTATGTCTACAGTGGACTCTGCTTTACATATCTGCTCTGTTATGATTAGCCATGATATACTAGAAAGTATTCGTGGTGTCAAGTCAGTTACCTGTATCTATAAGATCCGACTAGCTAAATTAACTTCACTAATTACAGGCTTATTGGCCATGACGCTAGCCATATGGTATAATGATGTAATGAAAATACTTTTTACTATTTACTCTTATGGGTATACGCTGTTTTTTTCTACAATATCTGCTCCATTTATATTAGCTATATTTGGATTTCGAGGAACTTCCCGTACTGCTTTAATAGGAATGACTACAGGTGTAACAACCATGTTGATTTGTATGAAATTAGATCAATACATACCAGCAATATTTCCACATATTTTTGGGATAGTTACCAATGGATTAGCGATGATTATTGCACACTATCTTCTACCACAACCAGCTGGTAAAGGGTGGATTGGGAGAACTTATCAACAAAAAAGAATGAACCAACTCATACTGGCATTTAAAAAATATAGACAATCTATAGATCAATGATAATAGAGACCCACTTTCGAAAGTGGGGTTTTTAATAAGGTTATTGGCGCAGCTAAAGTGGTTACGGTAGTCTACTAAATACAATGGACTGAATTCTTCGGACATTTTTTGAGCCTGTAAATCCTTTTGTGTAAATGCTTTTTTTAGGAGAATCTGCCTTCAAATTCGATATCAAATCGATTCATAGCCGCTCTCCAATCATGTAAATCGATATTCCACTTTTGTGATGCCTTCTGTATGGCTAAATATACTACTTTTAATGCAGATTGGGGTCATTTGACTAAAAGCCCGGTTTGTCTGATTTTGGTTATAAACTAATTGTTAATCAATCCATTTATAATAGAAATAGCTTTTCTTTTCCCTGAACAATTTTTCTATAATCATTTGATTATGAATTATTTTATATAAATTAATTTTCGTTTTTTAATGTATGTGTTTAGGAAGATATGATTTTTATAATTGAAGAATTTAGCTATTTTTCTAACGGATAGACCTAAATTTAGCAATTCGATAATTTTCGCTCTATCCACATCAAACTGACTTTTTTGGAGTGATCCCTTAGGTTTACCGAGTTTAATTCCTTTTGCTTTTTTTGAGGCTAATGCTTCCTTCGTTCTTAAACTGATAAAATCTCGTTCAAGTTCCCCAAATAATGAAAATAAGGTAACAATAACTTTTGAATTCAGGTCATGACGATTAAAAATGAATATACTCTTGGTAAGTTTTTTCCCATTTTATTGGTTTATATGCCATTGAAAAACGAATCAAAACAAAAGAATTCTAAGTTAATTAAAGTTTAAAAGTAAGATCAACGCAATCAGAAATTAAAATAAAAAAGTTTAACAAGATAAAATTATGCGTAAGATAGATGCACTACCTATTGGCTATTCAGATGTTCAATCTGTGATTGAAACAGGCTACTACGTAGATAAAACACGATATGCACAAGAGTTAATAGAAAATAGAAATCCTATATTTATAGCCCGGCCTAGGAGGTTTGGCAAGTCTTTGTTTATCGATACATTGGATACGATATGTAGAGGAGAAAAAGAAGTGTTTAAAGGCTACCACATAGGTAATCCAGAAAGCGGATATGAGTGGAAAAAACATCCTATAATAAAAATAGATTTTTCAGGCATAAACCATAATCCGAACTGCTTGGAAAACAGTTTAAAAGATGAGTTAACCAGAATAGCTTTCTCATATAGTGTAACTATTCAAACGAAAGATATACAAAGTGGATTAAAAGATTTAGTGGAAGCACTTTCCAAGCTCAATAACGGTTACGAATCTAATGTCGTAGTCCTTATAGATGAGTATGATGCCCCAATGGTTAATTTAACAAAAGGTTCGGACTTAGAACAAGCCAATATTAAGGTTATGAAAGACTTCTTTATGACTTTAAAATCACTCAATAAACGTTTTAAGTTCACTTTTATTACTGGCGTAAGCAAATTCAGTTTATCGGACGTATTTTCAGGGGCTAATCATTTAAAAGATATTAGCATTGATGCTTCTGCTGGTACTATGTTTGGTTATACGCAGCAAGAAATCTTAACCATATTCGCAAAAAGATTGGAAGATATTGCTAAAAAATGTGGTACAAAAGAAGATAAAAAAATATCTACATCAGAAGTAATGAGGCGTATGGCTACTTATTACAATGGATATAAGTTTTATGAAGATGGAGCGAGTGTCTATAACCCTTGGTCTACGCTAATATTTTTAGACTCTGGTAAACTAGAAGACTACTGGTATGAATCAGGTAGTCCAACTATGCTTATAAACCAAATGTTAGCAGATCCTGATAGATTTGAACTAGATGCATTACCGATTGATGCTTATAGATATGAGTTAATGTATACCGGTAGTAGAAATGAAATTAGTTTGAAAGCATTGATGTTTCAAACTGGATATTTAACGATAGATGGTTATGAACCATCTACAGGGGTTTATAAGCTTAAGTTTCCTAATCAAGAGGTAGAAAAGGCCTTTACGCAAACAATTAAAGATGCCTTAGAACGGCGTGTTAAAGACTATTTTATATCAACCCAGGACCAAATAAAAAGCACTTTACAAGCCAAAGATATTGAGTCCTTTATTATCGCTATTAACATAGCCTTTTCCAGTGTCCCTTACTACATAACCAGTAAAACAGAAAAAGATTATCATAGTATACTGGACTGATTTATTCGGACAATTTTTTCTTACTTTTCTTTTCTATTTTTTCCCGTTTGCTAGCTTACCATTTTTAAATGGTTAAGATAAACGTTCATAGGTTTTTGATAGTTAATACTAGAA
>NZ_JANAVR010000021.1 GCF_025215055.1 Candidatus Cardinium sp. TP | reverse complement strand
AAAAATTAGTCTTTGAAAAAAATAATCAAATCGCTTATCTTAACAACCTAACTGACACATTTAACTTAACGGACAACTTTAATACTTAAATTTTTACTGCCTGTCAGATTAAATCTTGACTACTACACTGACCATATCTACTCGTTAAACTGACTGAACCAGATTGTTTATTGAATAGATCATAGGTAGCATAAGCCGCTAAAACTGCCTTTCCTGAAAAGGCAATGCCAACCTCTATTACCTCCTGGACATGCGGATATTGTAGTATTTCGGTATGATAGGCTTGTGTTTGTATTTGATCTAAAGCAAGTTTAGCTACAGTTTCCAGTTCTTCTTCCTTACGCACCTGTTTAAATTCTAATAACAGCGCCTTGGAACTTTCTTTTTTAGGGATTAATAACAGATCATAACGTCCTAAACCACTTTCTCGATTAGAGCGTATATAGTATCTATCATTGATACTAGCTAGCATAGCTAAGACAAAACCATGGTAAAAACTTTCACCTTGTTTGCCGTAATGTACATCAAAAAAACTAGCACTTTGTAGGAGGTAAGCACTTAAATCTCGTGTAAAATGATCTATCTTTCCCATTAATAGATGACTGAGAAAGGTCTCGTAACCACGTCTGCTAGGAAACTTATTGAGCAACCATTCCTCAAAAAATCGGTTATAAAGGGTAGCTACTTCTTGATTGGGAATAGCTAGCCTACAATCATAAAGCCCATTTCTTTTATTAAATACAGCATCAACTATCTTTAAATAGCCAGAAAATAATAAAAGGCTCCAAAAAGAGGTATCGTCTTCATCTAGGATATCAAAAGCAAGGTGTTTGTTGATAGATGTAGTTACAGATTCCCCTCGCATTAACTGTTCGAATTGTTCTTTAATTTCAGAATGAGCAGTAAGTACCTTTTGTTCGATTAAGTTGTTATTACCCGTATTGACCCAATAGACATCAAAACGACCCTCCTCACTTAAACAATAAATAATGGACCAGGGATTATACATCACTATGTTCCCTACCCTATAGCCATTGTACCAATTTTTTACTTGGTCCATACAAGTAGAAAGATTTTGTTTGGTAAACAAATCTTGAACTTCTATTTCGCTCAAACCAAAGTGGCTGCTATAACCTTGATCTAAAAGGGTATAAGTTTTCAGGTTATTCAATCCAGAAAGCATACTATCCTTTGAAACACGCAGTATGCCTGTTAAAACACCTCTTTCTAAATAGTTATTATCTTTTAAGGCAGCACTAAATAGATTACGCATAAATGACACCATCGCATCCAAATATTCCTTATTACCATAAGCTTTATTGAGAGGGGTATCGTATTCATCTATTAGAATATAGACTTTTTGGCCATGGTGTTGGTAGAGGCATTGGCTTAACAGTTTTACAGAATCCTCTAAAGTCTCTTGATCAGCAGATTGATCCATAATACTTGAAAAAGTTCTTAGCGCTACCGTATTGAGTTTTTCACTCTTTAATAAATACTCAAATGAGCTAAATAGGAAAGCTATTTGTTTACTTATTTTGTTGTAAGATCCTTGAAAACTATCTGAATTGATATCCTTAAAACTGATCATAATAACAGGGTACTTACCTTGATGTTGATCAATGTAGTTACCACCATCTAACTTACCAATCGCTAAATGATCAAATAGACCTTTTGTGCTTACGCCACTAACCTCTGCTGAAAAAAAATGCTGCAACATAGACATATTTAACGTCTTGCCCCAACGGCGAGGACGTGTGATTAAGGTAACTTTATCTCCCTTGCTAAGGAAGTGAGCAAGCATAGCTGTCTTATCACAAAAAAGATAGTCTCCGCTTACTAACTCTTGAAAGTTACTAACGCCAATTGGTAATTTTTTCATGATACTATAGAACTGGTTAAATTTATCATCGTTTTATTTACATACTTAAATGGACACAGCCGAGCCGCTTTTAGCGATATCATTGCTCCAATTTGCTATCCTTTGTATCAACTCGTTCGTTTGGGTTGCCTCTGCTTCTTGCACCCTTAAATAGGCTACCAGGCAATCAAATGCTACCATAGCCAATAGATCTTGCTGATCCTGTATGCCTAGTTTTTTTTGATACCCTCTAATCCGTTCTGCTAATATTTTACTTGCCGTTCTTACAAAGGTTTCGTCTTCCGGTTGCACTTGCATCGGATAGATCCGGTCACTAATTTTAATTTTTATAAAGAGTGCTTCCATCTTTTTTTATACTTGTTCAAAGTAGGCTAAACAGAGATCGATCTCCTGAATATACTTATTAATTAGATCTACTAAATGAGGGTCAGATGAATGGGCTGTATGGTTTTTGGTAGCCGACCTACTAAGGTCTATTGTTGATGCCTCTAATAGCGCCTTTAATCTTTTATTTTCCTCTGTTAATGCAATGATTTGTTTTTGGCAGTCAGTATGAGCTTGTAAGAGCTCCATAAGCATTTTTTCAAAGCGCTCTATGATAAGGCGTTGGTTATCTTCTAATAATGCCATTTAAATCACGTTCAAAAGTTTGAATCAGCTGATGCATGATTGGATCAATACTTTTGTCATCTAGTGTCTTTTCTCTATCCTGTAGGGTAAAACGAATGGCATAAGATTTTTTACCTTCTGGTAAATGTGGGTATACATCGAAGAGGTCAATCTTCTGAATGTTTTTATACCCCTGTTTTAGAATGAGATCTTTTATCTTTTGAAATGGAACCGCTTGATCTACTATCAAAGATAAATCTCTTGTAACAGTAGGAAATTTAGAAATAGGCGCATACACCTTGTTCGATTTACTGACCTGTAACAGATGACTCCAGTGGATATCTGCAAAGAAAACAGGTTGGGAAACATAATCTATAATAGAGGGCTGGAGCTGACCAAATGTCATGACCACTGTATCTTTATATACCCCTTGAATGCCCTGTGTATAGAATGAGTGCGTGATGGCTTTATAGGATAGGCCTATAATGCCTAACTTTGCTACCAGTTGCTCGATTGTTGCCCTCAAGTTTTGCAAGGTGACAGCCCCCAGTTGACGTATCCAGTTGGCTGACTCTACTTGACCAGTGAGCCAAAGGGATAGTCTTTTTTCTTCGTTGTATGATGCATGGTCTTGGCTATAGATGGTACCCAATTCAAATAGCTTCAAGTCATACTGACGACGTGCCAGATTATAGGCGATGACTTCTACTCCACTAAAAAGCAATGTAGGGCGCAATATGTGGCTGGAACTACTCAGTGGATTAAGAATAGAGACTGCTTTGTGAGTAGGTACGATGGTACCATAAGCCTCTTTGGTTAAAGAATTGGTGCATATTTCATAATAGCCATTGGCTGCCAATACTTTACTGATTTCTTCTGCCATTTTATAGGCTGTATCGATGCTATTTTCAGGGGCGAAGTAAGCAGTAGATAGTTGGTTGGGTATCCGGTCGTAGCCATATATCCGTGCAATTTCTTCAATCAGATCCGCTTTTCTAGTAACATCCACCCGGTAAGGTGGTACTTTGGCCGTAAAACCCTGGTCGGTTTCTGCTTCGATGTTTATTTCTAAATCTTTGATGATTTGTTTAATAAGGGTGGGGTCAAGCTTGGTACCCAAGCATCGGTTAATAGCTGCATAGGTGATAGGAATGGTAAAGTGTGCCAATGGAGTGGGGTAATATTCTATGACTGGGCAGGCTTCTGCAGCTGGGATCAGTTCTTGTAACAAGCATACTGCTCTTTTTAAGGCATACAGAGGGAGGTTGGGATCGGTGCCACGTTCAAATCGAAAAGAAGCATCCGTTTTAAGGCTATGGTGTTGCGCAGCACGGCGTATAACGGCTGGATTAAAATAGGCGCTTTCTATAAAAATATGTTCTGTGGTATCTGTAATACGGGTGCGGTATCCCCCTAGTACGCCAGCCATCGCTATAGGGCCTGCTTCATCGCAAATCATGAGTTCATTGCCAGCCAGTTTTCTTTCTATACCATCCAGTCCTGTAAATAGGGTAGCTGGTGTGCATAGCTGAACCATAAGGGAGGAGCCAATAATGGTATCATAATCAAAAGCATGTAGGGGTTGCCCCAATTCATGCAATACAAAGTTGGTTACGTCTACTACATTATTAATAGGTTTGACGCCAATGTGCGCTAACCTGGTGCGAAGCCATTCGGGGGAGGGTTGAATAGAGATGTTTTTAAGTAATAGCCCCGTATAACGTGGACATAGCGTAGCATCTATATTCCCTATGGTTAAGGGCAGATCAGATCGTACAGGATGAAAGGTTTCCACAGAGGGCAGGGTAATAGGCAGGTGTAAAATAGCTTTTAGCTCTCTGGCTATACCTAGGTGTGAGCAGGCATCTACTCTATTGGGTGTAATCTCGATTTCTAAAATTTCATCTAATAAATCTTTAAAGTAGTTCTTAGCAGGGGTTCCGGCAGGTAGGTTGGTGTCTAATACTAGAATATCATTGGTTGTGGGACCTAGTCCAATCTCATCTATACCACAAATCATGCCCTCAGACCAGATCCCCCTCAGTTTAGCTTTTTTAATTTGAATAGGGGATTGATCTACATAGTTGTAGATAGTGGTACCTACTGGCGCAACCACTACTTTTTGTCCAGCTCCTACATTAGGGGAGCCACAAATGATAGTGTATAATCTATCCAAGCCAATATCCACTAAGGTTTGTTTTAATCTATCTGCATTGGGGTGGGGGAGGCAGGATACTACCTCCCCTATAACAAGTCCTTCCAATCCCCCTGGGATAGTAGGGTAGCTATGGGCTACCTCTAAGCCCCTCTGGGTTAAAAGAGCGGCCAAATCAGAGGCCGTGCAATCAATATAGGACTTGAGCCAGTTTAGGGATATTTTCATAAGTGTGCAATCAATCCGTTCAGCTAGGTAGTGGTCATCTATGATTAATTTTGATGCCCTACGCGTTCTAATAACTCCATTTTATAGGCATCCCAATCATGAATAGGCTTTTTAGCCACACCAGAATCCATAGCAGCCTGCGCAACGGCTATAGAAACGGTAGGGAGCAAACGGGCATCCATAGGCTTAGGGAGTAGATATTCTTTGCCAAAATGGATGGTTCCGCCATAGTATTTGCGTACACAAACCGGTACTTCTTCTTGTGCCAATTGTTGAATAGCTTGTACAGCAGCTTGTTGCATGGCGCCATTAATGGCAGAAGCACGTACATCCAAGGCGCCTCTAAAAACGTAAGGAAAAGCAAGTAAATTGTTTACTTGGTTGGGGTAATCGCTACGTCCTGTGGCAAAGATCACATCTGGTCTAGTAGCCATAACATCCCGATAAGAAATTTCTGGCAATGGGTTGGCTAAGCCAAAAATGATAGGATCCTTGGTCATGCGTTCTATGCTTTGACTCATTAATAGATTGCCAGAGGAGAGGCCTATAAAGACATCTGACCCAACCACTGCATCATGCAAGGTATGTACGGCGCGGTCGGTAGCAAAAGGTGCTTTAATAGGGTCAAGATCATCTCTATCCTTACGAATCACCCCTTTTCTGTCACATATAACGATATGTGCCGGGTTGGCCCCTAAGGCAATTAAAAGCTTTGCGGTAGCGATTGCACCTGCGCCAGCGCCACTAAAAACAATCTGTACCTGTGCAATATCCTTATTGACAATTAACAAGGCATTTAATAAAGCTGCTGCTGCCACAATAGCAGTAGCATGTTGGTCATCATGCATAACCGGTATGTCCAACTGGGCCATTAATGCTTCTTCAATCTGGAAACACTCCGGTGCTTTAATATCCTCTAGGTTAAGTGCGCCAAAAGTAGGTGCCAATGCTTTAATGACTTGTATCACTGCTTCAGGAGTCGTAGCGTCAATTTCAATATCAAACGCATCCACTCCAGCAAACCTTTTTAAGATCATGGCTTTGGCTTCCATAACCGGTTTGGCAGCTAAAGGACCAATAGCACCATATCCTAATACAGCTGTCCCATTGGATAGCACACCTACCAAGTTCCCTTTATTGGTATATTGATATACCTGTTCGTTAGATGCAGCAATGGTTTCACAAACAGTGCCCACACCAGGCGTATAACCCGTAATGATGTCACGAGGGGTATGGAATGGTTTGGTGACACAGGTGCCTATTTTCCCAGCAGGGAATTGCGTGTGATAGGCTAAAATTTCTTCTTTTGTAACAACTATTTTATTCATCATATCGTTTTTTATTTGTAAATATTGGACTGATTGGTTTAAATATTTCTTGCTAAGCAAGCGCTTAGCCAAGTTACCATTTTTCAACCATTTATGCCAAAAGTAGATTGTGTGAATCAAGTACCTAGCTTGAGTTGTTTGCTGCGCAATTGTCCGCAAGCGGCGTCAATATCTGTACCATGCTCTGCACGCACAACGGCATGAATCCCCTGTGCACGTAGTCTGGCCACAAAACGATGAATGGTTTTAGGGGTACTGCGTTTGTAATGATCCAATTCATCTACAGGGTTATAGGGAATAAGATTTACATGAATCAGATGGCGTTGATGGCGTGCTAGAATTAAATTAGCTAGCTCAAAAGCACATGATTCTGAGTCATTGACATCTTTGAGTAGAATATATTCAAAGGTTACGCGTCTGTTGGTTTGCGCCAAGTAGTAATCAATGGCTTCCATAAGTTTTTCTATGGGGATGGCTTTATTGAGTTTCATAATCTGTGTACGTAGTAGGTTATTGGCTGCATGCAAAGAAAGGGCAAGATTGACCTGTAGCCCTTCATGTGCAAAGGCTTTTATTTTTCGGTCTAGTCCACTGGTAGAAACGGTAATATGGCGTGCACCAATCGCCAGACCTTTGGTGTGGTTAACGATACGTATAAAGCGTAAAAGGTGGTCATAGTTATCGAATGGTTCTCCGATGCCCATGACTACGATGTGGCTAATTCTTTTCCCTGCTATATCTAATTTTTTTTGCATATGGAGCAGTTGTTCTACTATTTCCCCTGCGGTTAAATCTCTTTTTTTGGTTAAAAGACCACTGGCACAGAAAGTACAACCAATATTACACCCTACTTGTGTAGTCACACAGATAGATAAGCCGTAGCTATGCTCCATTAAAACGGTTTCAATTAAGTTGCCATCAGTCAGTTTTAGTAAACATTTGATCGTGCCATCTTTTGCATATTGAACCTTATCTTCTACCGTGGAAACCAATGAAAAATGTTCATCCAAACGGGAGCGAGTCGTTAAACCTAAGTCGCTCATTTCACTAAAGCTGCTTACTCGTTTTTGGTAGAGCCACTTCCAAATTTGGCTACAACGGAAAGGTTTTTCGCCTTGTGCTTCCAACCAAAGCATTAATTCGTTTTCGGTTAAATTATAAATAGATGGTTTGGGTAAATAGCAATGGTTTGACATATGGTTAAAAAATACTTTGTGACAAAGGCATCGATCCTATCGATCGTTTGATTCCACTAAAATATTAAAAAAACCTCGGACCTAATGCAGCGCAAATGCCAGTGTATCTATACACGCTGTTTCGGATCAGTAGATAAAATAATGTGCACCAAGCAACCCATTAGGCATGGAATAGAAATAGAGTATGCTGCTGAGCGTTCATTGCTCATGCTGATACTGTTTACTGCCGCTCAAGTTTTTAAGTTTTTATTGATCGGAAAGTAGCATAGAAATCCTTATGGCTTGGATTTCATCGTGTCTATTCAGTCGTCTGGGAAATAAAATATAATTTTAATTGACCTTTACTGTGTGCCAACTTTTTATTGGCGCCCATGAACGCTTTAAATGGGCGCAATGGAAGCAAACGCCCATTAAAATGATAGGTATCTGTTTTAGTCATTGTTTTTTTGCGTTAAAAGAAAAACGCCCCTGTAAAAAGTCGTGGTGTAGAAAGTGGCATCATGCAGATGATTAGGAAAAACAGTTTCCTTTGAAGCCCCCAGAAGGGGCGCTTCCTGTTTTTCCATCTGTAAGATGCCACTTTCAGCGGCTTTTTACCGAGGGCTTGATTTTTTGTCCACTTCTTTATCAAGAAAAAAGTGGACAAAAAATCATTATTAACCAATGGAAAGAATAGATACTTTTATTTAAAAATCAATAAAAAATCCTTAAGTTGACACCATTGGGTGCATAGGTTAACAACCTACACATTAAAACGAAACAGCATGACATCTCCATCCTGGACGATGTAATCTTTACCTTCTATGCGTAGTTTTCCCGCTTCACGGCAGCTATGCTCACTTTTATATGTTTTATAGTCCTCGAAAGCAATTACTTCTGCTTTAATAAACCCACGTTGAAAGTCTGTATGAATCACCCCTGCTGCTTGGGGGGCTTTTGTGCCTTTTGGAATTGTCCATGCACGCACTTCTTGTGGTCCTACTGTAAAATAGGTAATTAGATTTAGTAAGGTGTAGGCGGATTGAATTAGCTTATCTAATGCAGATTCCATCAGGTTGTATTCTTTTAAGAAGAAATCCTTGTCATCACCATTTAATGCATTCAGCTGTGTTTCTAACGCAGTAGAGCCCATAATCATTTGACTATTCTCTTGCGCAATAGCTTCCTGAAAAACAGCTAAGTGCCGATTGGCTCTACCCAGTATGGTGGCTTCATCTACATTAGCAAAGTAAATAACCGGTTTTGAAGTTAATAGCTGCCAGTCATCTACCATCGCTTGGTCTGCTGCGGCTACTTGAATGGTACGTGCATCACGGCCTTGCTTTAGTTCTGTTAAAAATAGGTGCAACAGTTCGTGTTGCTGTGTTTTAGGTCCATGCTTGGCAAGCTTCTCTATTTTATCCAGTCGTTTGGTTAAGGTATCGATATCCTTACACCGTAGCTCATGGTCAATCACTTGTTTGTCAAAAACAGGGTCTACACTGCCTGCTACGTGTAATACATCCTCATCTTCAAAACACCTAACGATATGTACAATGGCATCCACTTCCCGAATATGGCTAAGGAATTTATTACCTAGCCCTTCCCCTTGATGAGCATCCTTGACCAACCCAGCTATATCTACAAACTCGATAACAGTAGGGATGATATTTTTAGAGTGCGCTAATGCAGCCAGTAGGTCCATACGCGGATCTGGTACAGCCACTACACCTATGTTAGGCTCTATAGTACAAAAAGGGAAATTGGCAGAAGCCGCATTTCCATTTGATAAACCATTAAATAACATAGATTTGCCTACGTTAGGCAAACCAATAAGGCCACATTTTAAAGCCATGAATCAAATCTATAGAATGAAAAACTGCCATGTAGTGCTTTTACTACCACGCTATCTATACCCGGGGTAGTTTATGGACTTGGATGGCCCTCTGCATTGCGGTCGAATTGATCAAACGCATAGTCGGCCATTAGCGTGGTTTTAAGATGGTCCACCACTTCATTAAGGGCACGAATGAATTTATTCACATCTTCCTTGTATAAGAAAATTTTATGCTTTTCATAAGCCATGCCGTCCGTTTCTGTTCTTTTCTTACTTTCTGTAATGGTTAGGTAGTAGTCTTTCCCTTTGGTTGACTTTATATCAAAGAAATAAACTCTTTTGCCTGCATTTACTCTTTTGGAATAAACTTCATCTAATCCTCTATGTAATTCCACTGTATATTTTATTTTATATTATATTATATATTGGTAAGTCCTTTAGCACCCATGTAAAAAAATCTTTTTTTCTAGTAAGGCTTCTTTCGTTTCTGGGTGATCTAGGTCTAACACACAACAATCTACCGGACAAACTGCTGCGCATTGTGGTTCCTCATGAAAGCCTACACATTGTGTACATTTATCTGTAACAATATAAAAGGTTTCGTCTGTGTAGGGGGCTTGTGGTTGGGTTGCTTCTACTATTTCTCCTTGCACCTCTACTGTTTTCAACTGTGTACCTTCAGCCCACTGCCAATCTGCTCCGCCCTCATATATTGCGGTGTTCGGGCACTCAACCGCGCATGCACCACAATTGATACATGCTTCTGTTATTCGTAAAGCCATAATGCTACAATTATTTTATCTGCTAACTAAATTAATAGAAATAAAAGATTACAGCAAATCCTTGGTTGGGGTAGCGTATGGTTAAAGATCTAACCCGATGGCTAAAATTTCCAATTCAATGATACCAGAGGGGGTGTCAACCTGCGCGATATCTGCTACCTTTTTACCTAATAATCCTTTACCCATAGGGGATTCAACCGATATTTTACCCTGCTTTAGGTCAGCCTCGCCCTGCGAAACCAGCATAAAAACTGATTCTGCCCCTGTTTTTTTATTTCTCACACGTGCTTTAGAGAGAATAGAGATCCGAGATAAATCAATTTCGCTTTCTTTTAATACCCTAGCATTGGCCACTAAGGTTTCTAAGGCAGCAATCTTTGCTTCTAGTAAGCCTTGCGCATCTCTAGCTGCATCATATTCTGCATTTTCACTTAAATCCCCCTTTTTATGCGCTTCTGCCAGATCATTGGCTACGCGCATGCGGCCCTCGCTTTTTAACCAACTGAGTTCTTGCTTCATGCGCTCCAGACCTGCTTCTGTGTAATAAGTCATTGACATTTTATGTTTTATGGTTCTAATTATTTTTTACAATGCGTGCCGTTCTATTGCTTCAAAGGTTGTACATGCTTATTGCTAGCTATTGAATAAACGCATGCTAGGTTTGCTTAGTTAAGCAGTATGGATACAAATAGGAGTAAGAAGGCAATAAACAGCATGCTAAACTTATACCCGGCCAGTATGGGTATTACTACAATGCCTCCATGCATACCTATAGCGAGCAGGGCAAGCAGCACTGCTAAAAATCTTGCAATGGCTTTCATATTACCTTTCATATTGATTGTATTTACAAAAATTATGCTTCTAGGCTTTATCTAAGCTTTGTAATTTTGCTGTATGCAAACCTAACAAAAAAAATAAGGATGTTTTTGGTTGTTTTAGTGAGACCAGTCGAATTAACTTGGTTTTTAAACTAAAATAAACAAACAAAATGCACTGTGTTAGAACGACCAAAGCCCTAATATAAATAAAATAACGTTAATCTTTCCATAGGCGCTGACATAAATGGAAGTAGACAAAAATAATTTAATGCCAACTAGCTGTTTATAAGTTTTTCAACCAGGTTAAGGTTTTTTTCGCTCCTGGCTTTAGCCAGATGGGTAGGATGCCTAGCTGTTTAATGTTTGGGTGGTAACGCAATGCGTGGTCCTGCTGTGTATAGATCACCAATGTTTTCATATGTAATACTTTGCAAATAATTGCTATATCCTGCAGTAGATCTGCATTTATCAGTAGGTAGTCGGCATCTAGTTTGGCCCTGTTCCATCCATACCAATCAACTGGAATTTGATGTAGGGTAAGGATAACTTTTTTATCCCAGGTGGCTATTATGCCTCCAGCATAATGGCTACTACGTTTGCATGGTAAGTCGTTAGCAGGTTTTTGTAACGCGGTGGTTAATGGCGATTTTATTGTCTTAGTTTGTGTATATTCTTTAAATACAGTTGAATATGCTGTTGACTGTGCGGTTCCTAACCATTGCGTATCACAAATAGGTTCCGAAAGCGCTCTGTCACAGTGTAGCCTTTCTATACCATCCTTTAAAGTGAAAGATAGTTGATCGTTATTATAACAGATGAGCTTGCATTTTTTTTGTTTTGCGATCCTAATTTGTATCTGCTCTACACTATACAATAGGGTGCATAAACTGATGATAACCGGATAAATCAGATGCTTGTGGTGCAAGAAAAGGCAAATCGAAAAGAGTATAATATAAAGTAGACAGGCTGCATACCCATTTACAGTGGCAGTTTTCAGGGTACACATGGGCCATTTTGCTAGCCAACAGACCCATGCATTTGTAGCAGCAATCAGTTTTTCAAGCGTAAAACTTAGTATGGATGATAGGCAAGTCTGCATGATAGGCAAGTGGCTACCTGCTAGTAATGCTAAGCTGAGTATTAAAATCGCAAAAATAGCAGGCACGACCAACCAATTGGCCAGGATAAAATAGAGTGGGAACTGTTTAAAGTAGTATAAAATAAGTGGTAAAGTAGCTACTTGTGCGGCAATAGATAGGGTGGTGGCAGTCCATATTTTCTGTAGCCCATAATTTTTCGGCGCAAGGAGGCGATGGATATAGGGCTGTAGATAAAGTATGCCTAGGGTTGCCATATAGGAAAGTTGAAATCCGCAGTTCCATAATAACAATGGGTTCCATAACAATAACGCAAAAGCAGAGGCCATCCATCCATTGTAACGGTTGAACCCTCTACCCATTAGAAAGCCTATTCTGGCTATAGTGATCATCATCGTTGCACGCAGTATGGGTGGTGCAAAGTGGCAGAGCCAAGCGTATAGCCAAAGCCAAAGTAGCGTAAAAAGGCCTGGTAAGATCAGCCCTCCTATATGGCTAAATAGAAACCTAAAAATAGCCTGCATAAGTAAGTAAAACATGCCTACGTGTAATCCGGA
This sequence comes from Candidatus Cardinium sp. TP, assembly GCF_025215055.1. Taxonomy (GTDB): domain Bacteria; phylum Bacteroidota; class Bacteroidia; order Cytophagales; family Amoebophilaceae; genus Cardinium. The sequence continues at coordinate 5,316 of NZ_JANAVR010000021.1, read as the reverse complement.
AATGGCTAATACATGGATGGTGCCTGTATCGACATAAGCTTTTTGTAGTGCCGGGTTTAAGTCTTCTTTTTCCCCCCATAGGAGGGTGGTGACCAATGCTATGGCTTGCCTATCTTTTAGCTGTTGGTGCAGTGTATCGCTACACCATTGCGTAATCATAGTAGCCCATTGCCTATTTTGGTCCAATGATTGGAGGACAATAAAATCTTGGTTGATTTGTTTTAAAACATGACGATGCATCGAGGGATAAGCTAGGGAGGTCAGAGGCACTGCTTGTTGCATGGGGTGAGATGGTAAGGCGTGTATGGGTGTTCCACGAACCAACAGGGTATCTCCTTTTTTAGGCTTGTAAGCCGATGGTTTAGAAAAGTATAGTTGTATGGGTGTTCTACTGTTGTGCCAACCTAAGTCGTCTTTTATATGGGTGATTGCCGCTTGGCAGTTATGTGGGTGATAGACTTTTTGAATACAAGCCCTATAACCCTTTAGATGCGGATGACCCCATGTAGATCCTTTCTTTTGTTGCCCGACTTGCAACAATAGATTGCTATACCCTACTAAAAAAATGAGTAGCAGTCCTATTGGGTTAAGCCATGCACAAGAAATGGTACGAGCGGCTATAGACAAGTATAGCGTACTCAGCGCAACCAAAAGGATCAAGGTTATGAAAAGGTCTGTCGGGTAGCAGATGGCTAGGAGCATGCCGCTTATATAAAACCATATTAAACGAAATAGGGGTAGAGCAGTAACGGGTGACATATACTATAATTGGCTAAAAACCAAATGTATTTACTTTTCCTTTTTATTAAAGTTTTTGCGGTGGTATAAAGTACCTCCAAACTGCTTAATCACTTGCTTGTGTGCTGGCGTGGCGTAACCTTTATTTTTTTTCCAGCCATACGCAGGAAAGTCTTTGTCTAATATTTCCATATAACGGTCTCTATAGACCTTAGCGAGTATATTGGCGGCACTAATGGCGGTATAGATCTTGTCTCCTTGTGGAATGCATTGGTGCGGAATGGTTTTGTAGCCATCGAACGATCGTCCGGATACTAATAATAGGTTTGGTAATGTTTTTAATTGATCCAATGCATTATGTATAGCAAGCTGGGCGGCATTTGGAATGCCCATGCTATGAATTGCTATATGGTCTACCATGGCGATGCTCCACGCAACTGCATGTTGTTGAATGATACCATACAAATGAATGGGTATGGTTAGCGTCTGTGTATTGCCTAATATTTCATTATAAAACGCATGGGGTAGGATTACAGCTGCGCCAACGATAGGACCTGCTATTGCGCCTGCCCCTGCGTGATCGCAGCCAGCTATATGGGATACATGGTAGTATTGGTATTCAGATAGTAGTGGTTTATGTAGCCGCACCATATTCAAAATACTTTAATTGGGTTACCCATTATCGACTAAAGACTAAATAGTATTTTTGATTTATAAAGATCTATTCATCTTGAAAACTGAAAAAAAGACTATATAAAGTAAAAAAAAATATTTTAAAATAATAGTCCTGCTAAACTTGTTTTTTTATATGATGGGTGGGCGTGGGTTAAGCACGATTCAGCCACCACGTCTATGTAATGATGCATTGGTAACTACCATATTCTTGTAAAGAATACCTATATTTGTTGAACTATATTTTTTAAGTAGCGTTATAGTGTCAACTATAGCTATAATCGTTACATTTTTTAGTTTAAACTTTTCTTTTCTTTGCTCTATATGGCTTTAGATAAAAATAAACTAGTGCGGTTATTCTTAATATCAGCAGGTTTTATGGTTTATTTCTATGTTTTTAAACCTAAGTTAGCCCCTCAACCTCCGCTACCTTCTGTTGCGGCCACTGGCCAAGCCACAGTGGATGGCATGCATCCATCTAGTCCAGTAGTTGCTACCCCTTTTGCACCTGTGTTGCAAGGAGAAGAAAAATATATAACAGTTGAAAATGAGTTGCTTAAAGTAGTTCTTGGTACCAAGGGTGGTACTATAAAAAAGGTTGTACTGAAGAAATTTAAAGATAAGCATGGTGCAGCATTGGTCTTATTGGATGAGCAGAGTAGTCATATGGGGCTTGTTTTTCCTTATCAAAATAGCCTGATAGAGACCAAAGCTTTGTATTTCCAAACCCAGGCTAGTTCGGCTTATCAACTCAAAGGAGCTGAAGAGATTAAAATAGTTTTTCGACTGGAGCTAACCCCATTGCAATATTTGGAGCAGGTCTTTACTTTTTCTGGCAATAGTTATCAAATCAACTATGATTGGCATGCGGTTGGGATGTTTATCACCACTGCACATCCTTCTTTCTGCTGGAATATAGATATGAAAAGTTTAGAGGCTGATGATAGAGCAGATGCTTCCAGAAGCACGGTGCATTATTATTTATTAGATCAGACTTTTGATAAGCTCAAGGAATCTTCAACTGAGTGTGAAAGGAAGAAAATAGAAAAGCCCATCAAATGGGTTAGTGTCAAGCAACGTTTCTTCTCTTCTGCGATTATTGCTGACGATGCTTTTGCTACAGGGGAGCTTTGCATGGAACCAGTGACTTCACCTGATGTCACCAAGTCGGTTCATCTATCTCTCCCACTATCTGCAGGTAGTAATGGCAAAGCAAAGTGTAGCGGTGCATTGATTTTTTTCTTTGGACCTAATGATTATACAATTCTTAAGCAGGTTACAAAAGGATTTGAGCAAAATCTACCTTTGGGGTGGCCAGTTGTAAAGTGGGTGAATCAAGGCGTGATTATTCCCCTTTTTACTTTTTTGGAAAAGCATATTGCCAATGTTGGGTTGGTTATCTTTTTATTGGTTATTATCATCAAGTTGCTTTTAGTGCCCCTTTCCTATAAATCTTTTATTGCTATGGCTAAGATGCAGTTCCTAAAGCCAGAATTGGATAAGATAAAGGAGAAATATAAAGATGATATACAGAAAGCTCAGATTGAGCAGGTAGCCTTTTATAGGGAATTTGGTATCAATCCTTTGAGTGGTTGTATGCCTATTCTGCTCCAAATGCCTATTTTAATGGCTATGTTTCATTTCTTTCCTCATGCCATTGCACTTCGGCAAGCCTCTTTTTTATGGGCAAAGGATTTATCAACCTATGATAGCGTGATGCGGCTACCTTTTACTATCCCGGTCTATGGCAATCATATCAGTTTGTTTACCTTATTGATGGTGTTATCAACCATTTTATATACCCGGTCTAGTAATCAAAGTGGTCCAAAAGATGGCCCTATGAAGGGGTTATCTTATATTATGCCTTTTGCTTTTATGTTTGTCCTAAATACATTTCCTGCTGGGTTGAGTTTTTACTATTGTATCTCTAATGTGATGACTTTCGTACAGCAGAAACTTATCAATTATTGGGTGAATGTAGATAGCATTAAGGAAAAGTTGATGGATAGGAAACAAAAGGTAAAGCAGCGTGGTAAGCTTTCTTTTCAATCTAGGGTTGCTGCTGCTATTGAGTCCAATAATAAGAAAAAAGAGTAGATCCTACAGTATGACCATCATCGGATCAAATGGGTCTATGTTTTGTTTGTAGTGATCAGGTAACAAGGAGGTGATGTACTCAATCTATGATTGCGCAACTTATAGGAAAATTACTGTATAAAGAACCCACTTACGTTATTTTAGATGTAGGTGGGGTGGGTTATGGCTTACATATTTCTTTATATACTTTTGATCAAATAAAGGCCTTAGCGCATTGTACATTGTTAACGGTTATGCAGGTAAAAAGCGAGGCATCTACCCTATATGGTTTTTATACGCTAGAGGAAAAGGCTTGGTGGTTGCACCTTATTTCGGTTAGCAGCATTGGTCCCAAAACTGCTTTGACGATTTTATCCTCCTTGGCGCCATCAGCCTTGCATAAGGCTATTCTAAGCAAGGATACACGCTTGCTTACTTCTATTAAAGGTGTGGGGGCAAAAGCGGCGCAACGATTGATATTGGAGTTGTCGGATAAGGCGCAAAAGTTGCCCTATATCCAAGATGCAGTTTGTCCACAACCTACCGATAACAAGGTAGATCAAGATGCTGTAATGGCTTTAACCAAGTTAGGGCTTACTCAAAAAGTTGCAGAAAAGGCCATTGCAACGGTACGCGAACAGGTGAGCACCCCCCTTACGTTGGAAGTGCTTATTAAAAAGGCATTGCAGCCCCATTCGTAATACATCTTATCCAATAGCATGAAAATTAGTCATATACCAATTTTTTTATCCATTATATCTATAGCTATGTTGCTGACAGGGTTTAAGAAGCCTGCTCCCAGTATAACGGCTCCTCAAGCATTACATAAAGGCATATGGTCTATACCGATTGGTATAGGCATGAGCTGGAAACCTAAAGCTGAACCAACAGATCATGCATAGATGGGGTCTGTAGCTACCATAGGTATAAAGTGGGAGAAGGTATGGCGTAAACGGTATACATTTTCTGCTGGATTCTTATGGGGCCTATTTTTACCAGATATGTTTATGGCAAATAAGCCAGTAAAATTTCGTGCAAATATTTGTAATATAAAGGTCGTAATACCTTATACCTTAGCGCTCCTTATACCTATGACCTCTCTACAAGTTGGTTGCTTTGTGAATAGTCGCTTGCATCTCTCTGGTGGATTAATCTATTTCTGCGCTGCAGAATTTAATGTAAACTACATGCTCTCTTCAAAGCTCTCTCTTAATGGAAAGTGTTGTCTTCTTCTAGACAAAATTTTCAAAAATCGTGGCATACACTTGGGTTTTGCAACCATAGGTATAGACTATAGGTTATACACGTGATTTTATTTAATTAGTGAAGACCCTATTGGCTGTACTCCTTTCAGTCAACTTATACCTACAAAACGATAAGATATTTGGTATGTGTTCAGGCAATGGAGTCAACTTAAAGGATTATAATTGATTAACAGACTCTTCTAAAGACGTGATTTCGTTTTGGTTTATCAACCTTATCTCGGGTATATACTCTTCCAGTTCGTATTTTGACTTTAGCGCCTATACAAGCTGTATCGATATACTGGCCTGAAAAAATAGGACAAAAATATTTCACTTTATTTTCCGTATGGTATAGTTTTAGAGTCATAAAATAAATTAATGAGATGTGAAGGAAAAAGATTAGTTATTTTAGTTCGGAAAAAAAGACTAAAATAGTATTAGCCTTACTACAAGAAGATGTAAGGTGTAGTAGTTAGGATTTAATCTGACAATTGTTAAATTATGATGATATAAATCTTAACTACTATGAACTTACATCAAAAAATTATCAAGCCTAAATTAGGGTTATTGGAACTAGCTAAAACAT
>NZ_JANAVR010000020.1 GCF_025215055.1 Candidatus Cardinium sp. TP | reverse complement strand
GGGAGGATAGTAAAAAATTAGTCCTTGAAAAAAATAATCAAATTGCGTATCTTAAAAGAACACCTGACACATTAAACTTAACTGACAACTTTAGACACTAAATTTTTATTGCCTGTCAGATTAAATCTTGACTACTACATATCATCCAAACATGGCGTTACTAGTAAAACCCTTCAGAATTGGAAGCGTCAGTTTTTAGAGAATGCTTCTACAGCCTTTGATCCATCCAAGGTTGTTAGTGTGTATAAAGAAGAAATTAGCGCACTTAAGGATCAAAATGATGAACTTGCTAAAGCCTTAGGCAAGGCTACCGTTGAGCGAGATTGGGCAGTGGGAAAGTTAAAGAGCTTGGATTTATTAAGTAAGAAAAGTCTTGTCAGATCCAAGCTTCCCCACTTATCTAAGGCAAGACAATGTGCGTTATTATCGATAAATCGCTCTTTGATATATTACAAATCTAAGGAATTAAACGACTGTACTTCAACTGTTTTAAAGAAAATAGATTTGATTTACAGGGAACATCCAGAATACGGTTATCGTTATATATACAATCAACTACAAGAAGATGGGTTTAATGTAGGTAGAGATCGTGTGCTTAAGTATATGGGTGTGCTGGGTATATCGGCTATTTACCCTCGTAAGAAGCCAGCCACTTCTTATAAAGATGTTCAGGATAAGGTATATAATTACTTGTTGGATAAATATTGGTTCAATTCTGGTAAAACAAAGCATGTTCATGTGCCTAAATCGAATCAGGTTTGGAGTGGGGATATTACTTATATTCGAACTAATACTGGTTATATGTATCTTTCGGCCATTATAGATTGGCATAGTAAAGCTATACTAAGTTATAAATTATCCAATACTATGGATACAAGTCTTGTAACAGACACATTGCAAGAGGCACTTAGCAAATATCCTGCACCAGAGTGCTTTAATAGTGATCAAGGTAGCCAGTATACTAGTCATAAGCATACAGAGCTATTAAAAAATCATAATATCCAAATCTCCATGAATGGAAGAGGTAGAAGTATTGATAATATTGTAATAGAAAGATTTTTTAGAACACTAAAATATAATTACCTCTTTATCAATGAATTTAAAACTATTAAATCCCTAAAAAAGGGAATTAATAGTTACATTACTAAATATAATTACCAAAGGTTTCATTCTAGTATTAACTATCAAAAACCTATGAACGTTTATCTTAACCATTGAAAAATGGTAGCATAGCAAATGGGAAAAACAGGAAAGAAAAGTAAGAAAAAATTGTCCTAAAAATTCAGTCCAGTATAAAGTTCATAATAGTTATAATTTATATCCGTACAAAGTTAACAAATGTCAGATTAAATCTTAACTACTACAGTTTAATCCCTTGTAAGGTTAATCGATCAAATGTAGCCAAAGTATAGTTGTATAATCCAAATTATTTTGTATAATTAGCTTTTGGATTTGGTTGTAGAAGATCTTAATGATCAAGTATAAAGTTAAATCAAAATGAATGATTTTGTTTTAGTTAGCTAAAATTAGTATAGTATACTATAACGCCTCCGTTCTGTGCGTATCTATTTTTTAACATAAAATTTATATAGTTATGAATGCAAAATTATTTTTTAGCTTGAATTTAGTCGCTTATATGGGAATAGGTGCTTGCAATGGGACGAACATGAATGGAATGGATAAAAAGAAACCGATTAAAAAAGAAATAAAAGAAGAACTTAGTACTTCAAGTGGAACTAATGTTTCAAGTGCAGAACAAGATAATAAAAAAATACGGAAAGATACTGTAGAACAGATTAGCAAAATGGTTGAAAAAGAGTTAAGTTTTAGATTTCACGAAGAGTATAGGAATTTTTTAATTGAATATGATTCTTCTAAATTGGAAAGTTTAGGCTTAGGTGATCCATTTCGTATTTTTTCTTTTGAGACTCCTGAATCTGAGGCAATGATACCGCTCGTAGCGAAACGTGAAGTTAATAGGTATATGGATATGTACTGTGCTTTTCCACGAGATAGAGGTGCAATAGAACAAGTCAATATACCTTTATGTATAGCGGCTCATTCCGAAGCGCATAGTTATAAGGATGGTGATGAAGATGAGGCTATGATATATTATTATATAGATCTTAACCCTACTGAACATGAAGACAGACCTTTAAAAATATATAGAGTACTTCGAAATAACACAGTAGAATCAATTCGTACTGATAATATGGTTGATTTTATAGAATACTGTAAAAGAGAAAGTAAAGGAATTAAAGAATCCGAGGAGGATATGCAAAAAAAGAAAAGAAGGAAAAAGTAGCTATTTTGTTGTTCCAGTTTTGGAGAAAAACCACGCACTTGTAGTACGTCGTTTCAATATACTTAGGCTTGTAAAAATGCGGTATTAAATCAATAGAGGATAAATTATCATTGGTTAATGAATTTATGCCGTAATCTTAATCTATGTATTTGCAATACAGTGTAAGTTAGCTGGTAGTTTCTTTTATGTTTTATATGTGTTACATTTAATGATTAATATTTAAGCAATGTTTTTATTGAAATTAAAAGTTAATAATAAATTGACTTGGTATATTTTTTCTTTTTCTCTGCTATTACTTTCTGCTTGTAATTCTAGGATAGGATATAATTTATTTGGTGCAATCAATACGGATTTGAAATCAATGAAGAAAAATATAAGTGACTATCAGACCCGTTATAGTAACCTAGTAGAACCCTACTGGAATGATGTTATATCGAATGGATTTTTAACTGATGATGGTAATCGAAATCAATATGACCTAAATCAGAATAATAACATGGAGCGAGGTCTCGGGTATATATTTTTTAACACTTTAAGGGCTAGGTTGAATAGGTCAGTGAATCACGAAGATGTAAGGCTTTGGAATGGTAAATATACAAATTTTCGATGCCCTAGGCCATGGAAATATAGAGCTGACGAGGGTAGAGGTTTTGGATATTTTTCTTTAGACTGTGTACAAATGGGGGAGTATTTCTATGGAATTGATCAAGCTCCTGTTAGAAATTTTGATAGAATTTATAGTGGTAGAGCTCCTTATATGCGGGTTTGTTACACTGATGATAATGAAGAAAGATCTCGTAATTTTGTTTTGAACATTGATCATTTACTTAGAGACAACTCATATTTGATAGAACTTCCTAAGGTTTTGCATGATTTGAAAACGCGTTATTTAGATCCTTTTATTACTTTTCGAACAGAGACTAATAGGGATATTATACCAACTAGTACTTATTGGAGGTCAAGACCAGATTATATAGAAGCGCTGGGGAATCGTGAACTTTTGGATCAATGCTCATGCTTAGAACCTTTCCAAACACCTAGATCAGAAATTATAACTGAACACATACATAATGTACCTTGGAAAACAAACTGGGGTGCTAATATGATGGTTGACAATATATTGAGGCCAAACAGGTGAAATTATGGTTTCCATGTATGATTCGTAGAGGTTGTTACAATAAAAATGTAAGATTAAGTTCGGCTTGTATTCAGTTTAAATAGTTTAATTATTTAATTCAATTTTTAAAATTTTTTATAAGGTCAACAATCGTATATATTTTCATCACCTGCTCTACACTGGTTTCATTTTCTTTAGTCCTCATATTGATTGAGATGTGTATTTATGGATAACTTGATTAAGTTATCCATAAATACACATCATCACATAATAAATTATTAATTTAATAATGATAATTAAATAATGAACAGGTAAAAACCCTGTCAAGTTTAAACTTGATCTGACAATCGAGGTGTAACAATCTCTACGAATCATACATCATTTTTGGCTCAACTTGATCAATCCTTGCATCACTGTGTTTTAGAAGCCACTGGCAATTATGGCGTTTTATTAGTAGAGCTGCTTATAGCAGCTGAGCTAGCTGTTTCAGTTGTTAATCCAAGGCAAATCAAATACTTTGTTAAGGCCATGCATCATATAACTAAAACCGATAAGGTAGATGCGCAACTTATTGCTTTATACGGTGCCAAAATGGAACCTAGATCCTACCAAATGCCTGTAGCGAGTATCCAAGCCTTAAAGCAGCAAAAAACAGTTCTTTCGCAGTTGAAGAAACAACTTACGATGTCTTATAATTTGCTAGATTCTTTTAGTGTGTTGCCTAAAACAGATGCTGTAGCATTAAAAATGACCAAGCAAACTATAGCTTACTTGAAAGAACAAATAGTAGTATTAGAGCAACAAATGCTTTCTATTAGGGGTCACGTCAGGAAACGGCAAATAAAGCACGTTAAGGAAATGGCAGTGTTCTTAGCGGTCTAAACTTTCCTTGACCGATCTTGCCCCTGCTATGCCAAATATAATCTCCTGTGAGATTAATATGCTCCCACCCCAGTGGCGACAAATATTGATACAATGTATCATCTATCACCTTTTCTTTACAACGCAATGCCTTTGTGGCCCGTTCCAAATACACAGTGTTCCACAGCACAATTGCCGCAGTGATGAGATTGAGACCGCTTGATCGATAGCGTTGATTGGACCAGCGGGCCCGGATTAGCAGAAAGTTACGGTTTCAACCCAAAATTTAATAGGTTTAGTTTTTAAACCGTAATTCTCTGTTGAAATTTACATAAACCTCACGTATACTTATGATCTTCAATAAAATATGTACCATTTGGTAGTACATGTTTGTATGGAAGTAACGATATATGTGATAGCGTCTCTGGACTGATCTTTTCTCCTTGTGCCTCAATATTTTGAATTATGTCATCAATTTTCATGGTGTTCCACATGAGGATAGCATTGGATACTAAGCTCAAACAACTCGCCTTATTCATGATCTCCTCGTAATCACCGGTAGTAAACTCGCCATGCTCAGCAAAAAATATCCATCTAGGCAATTTATGGCGATATTCTCCCTTATTGAGTTGTGCTTGAATAGTTCGTCTAAGTTCTGGATCAGTTAAATAACGTAATATATATTTTGTTTTAATGATCCGGCCTAGATTAATAAAAGCTTTGTTTAATCTGTCGGAAGGTCCATTACTGGTAAGTCTTTGAACAACAATATGGGCGGGAGTAGTACGCTTTTTCAAGGATATAGCGATTCGTAGCATTTCATCCCATTGTTCTTCGACTATGTCTAAATATGCTGTTTTTGTTATTAGTGTATCTATTTCTCCATAGGTGGTACTTTTATCTATTCGATATAATTGTTGATCTTTCAGATCACGAATACGGGGCATGAAATAAAAACCGAGCATATAACACAAGGCAAAGATAATTTCTGTGTAGCCATGCGTATCTGTAGTGTGTGCTTTAATTTTGAGGATAGTATTATTTTCCAATAATCCATCAATGACATACAGTGCTTCTCGTGGCACACAAGAAATTACCTTGGTACTGAAAACAGAAAGTTGGTTAGAAACATGCGTGTAAATACCTATAGCTTTCTCATAATACCCATAATATCTTGGATAGTGAGATGCTAACAACGAGTCAGCTCTTATTTTAAATCGTTGAGCATCTGATGAAGATATATGTCCATCACCCTGAGATGAACTGAGTGGATGATTATGGTGATGATTAACAATTTCGGCACTCGCTGCGGTTAATGTTTCCTCACGAATAAAACTATTCAATGCATGCCGTAACATATCTACTGAGACACCTTGAACACTGGCGCTTGTAGACATAATTCCCAGATTGGTTGCCTGTGAAATAATAGCGGCCATTAACGTTTTATAAAAGTTTTTCGGTTGAGAATGATAGCCCTGAATTGGTTTAAAATGCTTAGTAAATCCTGTTATTTTATCTACCTCAATCAGCAACTTTTCAATGCGGATAGTGGGAAGATTGGCCTCAATTGTTTTTTGAAGTGCAGCAACAGTAGGTGGATGGACAAATTTATCGTCTTTTTTCAACTTAAGTTTACCATTCACTATATATGCGAAATTTCCCAGACACCATTGTTTACGGGCTTTCTCTGTTGAAGCTTGAAACTGCGTGGTAAGATGGGTTGTTACGTGTTCTTGTTGTGGTAAATCTAATTCACTAATAGCTTCGTATTTTATTTCTTTCCAATGTAAGTTGCTTACCATTAAATCCCAGAAGGACACATGTTGTTTGCTCTGTGGGAGGTAAAGATCACCGGACCGTAGTTTGTCGCGTATTGCTAATGCTAAGCCTATTTCCCAAGTGTTGCGGTTAATACTACCATTTTTACCTTTTAATCCAGATCGTAATTCAAGCGATATAAACTGTATTGGTACATCTTTAGGTAATGATTTAATATCACCATTATCCAGCTTTTTAATTAGTTCAATAGCTTCTATTAAATATTGGCTGCCGTTTTGGGCTTGAAATGGCAATTTGATAAATTAGGGTACTAGGCAAAATCGTGCGTAAATGTATGGTAAGACTTATTATTTCACATCACTAATCATATTTTATACTGATTATGAAAATTATATGAAATATTTTTAATTTGTATTAATCGTTTCATTAATTTTTTATTACGACTCACTATAAGAAATTATAGAGTTTTTTGTAAAACTCATAAATACTATAAAATATTCTAAATCAGTAAAAAAAATTATAATAAATATTTTTTTGTTCTGAATATTGGCTTAACATGTATTTACGCACGATTTTGCCTAGTACCCTTAATACGTAAATCTTGATACCATTGTGATATTAATGTTGTATATTTAATTAACCTGCGTTAAAAACGATATGTAATTAATATTAAAAAAGAATCATTATAATATTAAATTAGGTTTATTATAGCATATAAAATACATCTAAATAAATCTGTAATAGTGTAAAAATGATATATGTAATAGGTGGTATTAAAGGAGGATCTGGTAAATCGACTATTGCTACAAATTTAGCAGTTTTAATGGCCAAAGAATTTAAAGATATTCTTTTAATTGATGCAGATGATCAACAAAGTGCTTCTGATTTTACTGTGTTTAGAGGTGAAGCAATGAAAGATAACTTGGATTATACATTGATTCAATTATCAGATAGAACAGTTCGTGATCAAACAATGAAGTTAAGATCAAAGTATGATCATATTATTATTGATACAGGTGGTAGGGATACTACTAGTCAACGTGCTGCTATAAGCATTGCTGATATTTACTTAGTCCCATTTGTTCCTAGATCATTTGATATTTGGACAATAGAGAAAGTATCCACACTAATAGAAGAAATGAGGATCATTAACCCAAAGTTAAAATCATTTTCTTTTATCAATAAGTCTGATTTTAGTGGGCAAGATAATAGTGAGGCTGCTAACCTTCTTAAGGAGAATAAAACGTTGGAGTTCATAGATATTTTCATAGGAAACAGGAAGTCGTTTCCAAATGCATCTTCAAAAGGACTAGCAATTACTGAGATAAAGCCTAAAGATGTAAAAGCTATACAGGAGTTTAATACTTTATTTAATTTTCTAATTAATATTAAATTAGATTTAAATTAATACTAAATTGATTCTATAATAAAATTAAAACGATATTAAAAAATGGCTATTTCTAAAAAATCACCTTCTTATGAGCGTAAAGTGAGTGATCTTATAAACAAGGGTGGTGCTGTCCCTAATACTAGTAAGAAAGAAGAGCGAAGTATACAAAATATACAATTAAGATTACCAAATAGTCTAATTAAAAAGATTGATAGCCAATGTATAAATGATTATTATCAAGTAAAAAGATCTAGGCATAGTTGGATATTGGATGCAATTTTGGAGAAAATTGATAGAGAAAGTGTGTAACTAGGGAACTAATCAAAATCTATTGTAAATAAACGTTATGTTGCTCCATTTATCAGGATATTTCTACATAAGATGAGACTATTTTAGTAAAAAATAGAAATTTCTAATAGAAACTAAAATAAATATTTATTTGTAATGTAAAAGAATTTAAATATATTATATTTGTACTTATAAATACATTTAAGTAATTATTACAGATTGTTTTTCCAACTATTTAATACTTTTTAGTAAGTTATCTTTATGACAGAAAGACTAAAGCACGACAGCTTAGCAAAAAAAATCCTATCTAATCCAATAGCTGCCCGTGAGTTTCTTAGCCATTATTTACCAGCGTCCTGTAAATCTTTATTGGATCTAGACACGATTAAAATCGAAAAAGAATCTTATGTAGAAGAAAATTTAAAGCAAAAATTTAGTGATTTAGTATTCTCTATCAGAACGAAAAATAATCAGAAAGCTTTTGTTTATGCCCTAATAGAAGCCGAGGTGAGCCCTAAGTATTGGACGGCATTTAAGTTATGGAAATATATCTTCCTCTTACTGGAAAGGCATCAAACGAAAGAAAAATCAAAGTTACCTTTGGTAATTCCGATCGTGTTGTATCATGGTAAAACTCCTTTTAACGTCCCAAGAAATTTATGGGAATTATTTAGTGAACCTAGTCTTGCTAAAGAACTTATGGGTGAAGATTATCAATTGGTAGATCTCTATTCTATGCCAGATCATGAGATCAAAAAGAAGGCACACTTGGGTATGATGGAGTATTTCATGAAACATGTACACGTACGTGATATCCTTCATCTATGGGAGGAGTTTTTAGAAAACTTTAAATCATCTATTGTCTTAGACAAAGAAAAAGGTTATATTTACATAAGAAGCTTTTTATGGTATAGTGATAGTAAATTACCTGAAGATCAGCAATCTGTTTTGGAAAAAATTATCACTGAGCATCTACCTAGTGAAGATACAGAAGATATTATGAGAACTATAGCACAAAAATATAGGGACGAAGGTATCCGAATAGGACAGGAAAAAGGTATCCGAATAGGGCAAGAAAAAGGTATCCAAATAGGGCAAGAAAAAGGTATCCGAATAGGGCAAGAAAAAGGTATCCAAATAGGGCAAGAAAAAGGTATCCGAATAGGGCAAGAAAAAGGTATCCGAATAGGGCAAGAAAAAGGTATCCAAATAGGGCAAGAAAAAGGTAAGCTAGAGGGTAAGCTAGAGGGTAAAGAAGAAAGAAATATAGAGTTTGCGAAATCCATGCTTTTACGCGGCTACCCCATAGAGGATATTATTTCCCTTACTGGTTTGTCTCCATATCGTATCAAGGAGCTTGTGTAGGAGTCTTTAATTATAGCCATCATCTTCCATGTATTTAGGTTGAAAGATTCCGGTATTAAAGAAATCATTATTGACCCAATATAGATCTGGATCTTTGGTTTTAGCTAATACCTTTTTGGAGCATAGTTCTGCTATTCCATCACAAGGATATTCCATATTGATGTATATCATAAACCTATTAAACTCATTTAGCTTAAATAAGAATTTTTCTTCTTTAAATGAATGTTTGAACATTAAATACTTGATGATATTCTTAGCTTTATTTGACAGTTCATCTATGAAAAACTCATCGAATTCTACCTCTGACCTGTAGTTTAAAAAAGGATTTTGAGCAAACTCCTTCACTTCTTCTAGTTTATATTTTTTACTCATCTTCATTTAAAATTTACTATTTCTTTTTATTTTACTTTTAACGATATGCTGTATTAGATCATTGTTCAACTTTTCACTATATAGCTCTGCAATAGCTTCTTTATCTTTTTTAGACACTTCTTCCGATGCCACTTGAAGTCTATTGATCCGTTCTACCAGTTCTCCCATATCTAAGATATTTTTGTTTTTGATGCTTTCTAATTGAAAATACTTGACCGGGTCATTTTTATAGAAATTAGGATTAGATAGCGTTTTATCTATTTTTTTATTTTGAATCTCTAGATTTTTGATGTGTTCTTTATATACTGGAATCAGTCTGTTATTGGCCTCTTTAGCAGCTATTTTTATTTGATCCGATCGGCGCAACTCTCTTTGAATATCTGAGCAGAGGCTATTTAAGCTTTTTGGCGGTTTTGCACTTAGGAAATTGCTACTTCTACCAGTAAAAGAATCTATCTTACCTAACAAAGACTTTTCTCTAAAATACGAAAAAGAACAATTTCTTTTAAGATCTTTAGTACAATCTAAACTAGGAATATAGTCACTTGGGTTGAGACTAATACCACTGATTTTCTCAGATATACCTAGTACTACTTTACCATATTTAGCGTCAGATAGATCTTTAAATAAAGATTTACCTTGGTTTTTAATAGAATTAGCGTCTTCTACACTCTTTTTTAGTTTTCTCATACTATCAGCCGCATCCTTCATTTGGGCTAACACATTGTTAGAGGTACCTACTTGTTCTTCCATTAACTGGGCGGTTTTTTCTTCTGGAGATAAACCAGGTATCCACTTCTTTAATCCGTTAGGTAGGATTTTGTTTAATCCTGATTTAATAGAAGAGCCTATACTTGCTGAAGAGGTGATAGGTAATAATAAACATACTGCTATTACACCATATTTTTTAAACTTATTCATTTTTCTATTGGTTGAAGGAAGACTTTTCTTCTATTGTCTATGGTTATTTTCTGCTCATTTTTAACTGATTTAATACCATCTACTACTACTCCACTGATCTCTCTTATCCAAGAATTACTGCCACTACCAGCTGCTCTACTGAGTAATTTGTTTTGCGCTTGATCAATGAAAGGATGCAAATTTTCTACTAACAGGCCAATCATATAATCTGAATCATATAAACCAACAGCAACTGGAATCACATTTTTACCAAATTCAGCTGTTTCTAATTTAGACAGAATTCTCTCCTTTCCAAAAGCAACGATGCCGTATAAAAACGCACCTTTGGGGATTTCTTGACCTTTGTAAGCAAAAGCTTCTTTGACACGTATTTTAATACTTCTACCATGTTTGAGTTCCTGTGTGCCATAGACATAGCCTGCGGCAAATCTGTTTTTTACCTTAATATTCCTTTTTCTGCCTTTTCTTTCAAAGGCTACTGGAAAGTAGTTTTCTTCTTGTTTTGGAGAAAGGACCATTTTCTTAGTTTTTTGAACTACTTTTTTAGGCTTAACCGTAACTGGTTCAGGTTTTTTAACCGGTTCTGGTTCAACCTTTGTTACATCTTCTTCTCGATTGATATTTTTGGCCATATCTTCAAACAAAGAGCAGCCTACCTGTTCCGATTGCATGCGACTAACACCTTTAATTCTTTGATTGGTTTCTTTCGTAATCGACAAGGGTTCTGCTTTTTCGAGTAGCTTACAAGTTTTGGGAGGAGGGGCTACAAAAAAATCATGCCAACGCTTTGTTTTTCTAACATCCCGTAATATCACCCAAGAAATAACCAATAATCCAGCGAGTCCAAAACCTAATTGCTTCTTATCCATAGAAATTAAGGTTCTTTAACCAAACAGGGTATACTCAACAATAATCTATTCGGTAGATTCAAACTTAAATCTCTACGTCCTTTTTTCTCTTCAAAACGAACGATGATACCTGATTTTGCTACCTTATGTTTAATAACGAAAATCATCGGTAGGATCTCTCCAGGCGCTACTACCATACGCTTGGGTTTTAGTTTTATAGGAATAGCTGTTTTTTCTTTGTTATTTCCTACAAAATATACGCTCCCTACCTTGTAGTTATAAGGAGAGCCATTTCTCAATACAAACTTTAAAACAATCTCTTCTCCAGTACTAACGGCATTATTCAAAAAACAGCTTACTTTTTGTTTGGTCTGATGAAAGCGTTTAATATTTGGCTGTTCCTGGGATACATATTCTATTGCTTCTGTCAAGGATTCAGTTAAAGGTTCATCGGTATCCCATTTGTCTGTTTCTTCTATCTGTTTAATTTTATACTGTGTAAGATCATACATTGGTTGTATACCAGCATCATAACTAACGGTTCCATAGAAGACATCTATCTTTTCATTCTTTTTCCCTTCATTGACTATATAAAAAACAGTAATGGTAGTCTTACTGGTCCCAGGACGTTTGGCTTTTACTTCTAAAAACCTACCTTCTTCTTTGGATACGTATTCCTTATCTCCATTACCAAAAGAAATCTTTTCAATGGTACCACTAAGTTCGAGTAAAGTGGGATATTGGTCAGATACTTTAATATTCAATGCAAAAGCAGGAAAATAAAAGATCAAAAATGCTAAAAGGCTACTTTTCTTCATGGTTTATAAAGGTTAGATCGGTAATCATTAAACCATATGGATTTTTACTGCATCTAGCTGTTGACCCGATTTCCAGTGCAATCCCTTGATGGTAGCTATGGGTTTTAATCTTTCCTTGGCCCGTTAAAAACTTTAAATCTGTTTGAAAGTAGACCTCTGCCTTATAGGGATAGGATGCTGTATCAGTGACGATGCGTTTAACAGTAACTGTCGTTACACCATTCGATTCTTTATATACTTGAAACAAACTATCATCAGAAAATAGTTTTTTGAAGGTTACCCTAGATGCATTATTCATGACAGTTAAGGCTCTTTCAATATTTTCCTGGTAGTTGTTTTCACTATGGGCAAAGCCATCTTGGATAAAACGCATAGCAAAGTTTTCTACTTCAAACGATTCTCTGCTGTTATTAGTTGGATTCTCTTTTCTTATACCCACATGGGTTCCATCCAGCGTAGCAAAATAGACTAGATCACTCCTGTTCTGTTTAAAGACCAGATAGCCTAAAAAAGAAGCTAACCCTCCTAGGAATATCACAAGAAAAATAACTAAAAATCGTAGTAGGTTAATAATATTTGCATAATGATAGCTGTTTAGCTTATGAATCGATTCAACGGTTGATGACTGATGATCTTTATTATCTAACATATTGTATTATGTTTATAGTATTCTTTCCCATTAGCTTGCCAAACCAAGTCCTTACGCAGTAAGGATTACTGTATTGTCTAGTCACTATTCACTTTGTTTTCTCAACTTTTGTAAACTACTAACTCCATACGCCATAAACTGACTGGTTTTTGCTTCTCCTATCGCAAAAAGGCTATTGCCTACCGTGTTACCTATATATAGAGAGGTAAGCGGCCCTACCATAGCATACATCAAGCATGTAGCTATGGCAGCACCTATCCCATCTACATTATTAAACTCTAAAGAAATCAGTGAATAGTCTAGCAAATCAATTGTTACTCCCCACATTAAAAATGAAATCAGCATATTGAGCCAATAGTTCACTATACTGCTGAAATTTCCTGGTAAGAGGCTAGCAGCAATGGCCAAAGGACCTACTTGTAAGGTAAATAGGATCGCCTGATGACGAAATATAGTAGTGGTTAAACCCATTATGCGAGATATCCCTTTTAAAAAGCTAGTAGTAACATTCGAAAAACCATTTTTAATTAGTTGCCAGATACTGATTTCAGGATCTTTTATACTTTCGAAACTATCAGGTTTAACCAGATCATGCCAATCAAACACCTTCATAATCAAAGCGGTTAATTTGTCTAACATATGAAAAATATCCAAGTAGAATTGTAAAAGCAAAAAGGTAACAGCTAGGGTTAACAGACTGGTATAACAGGATTTTAATAACTCGGCAGCGCTTAAATGATACTGAAAATAATAGACCATTAAACGTACCAACAAGAATGGTAATAGTAATAATTTTGCTACGCCAATCATCTTTCCAATGGTAGTATCCACCATTATATTTTGTGCTTCCAGGTTTAGATGAACTTCATCAGCTTCGTTCTAATGCACATGTAATCAAGACGTGGTTGTCCCAGCGTTATGTTAATGTCCGTTTACCTTATCAAGAAGATGAAATAACTTCCTCTCGTATCGCTTCTTTTTTAGGAAGTACTAATGATGTTGAATTTTTACGATCAGATTTGTGTCATAGTAGATGGATTAGTTTTGAGGTAGAATCTGTTGAATATCTGGATGATGAAGCGAGGTATATTTTAGAGAAATCTTGGGCGCAAGCTTATCATTTGTATAAACTAAATGCTGGTGGTGGGGATTTGAGTAAGGAAGAGTTGTTAGAACTAACACAAAGATCTGATCAATTTACTACTAAATCTACAGAGGTTGAGTTGATTACTCAATATCTTTCTCCTTCTTCTAAGGAAATAGGAGAATTTATGACTACAACTGATATTCTTAGATACTTGCAAGAAATCATTGGTATTACGATTAGACTAAATACTAAGTTAGTAGGAAGCGCACTAAGAGAATCTGGTTTTGAAAAGGTTATGTATAATGATCTAAATAGGAGGGGTTTTTTCGTACAGAAAATCAATACTTAGATTTTGTTGGTCATCTATATTACAAGTGGTTTCATGTTTATAAAGATGCACCTGCTTGGTTTTGCATTTTGTCCGCGAATTAGAGATCTCCATGACAAACGACTTTTCGTTCAAGGTAAAGCCGAAGAATATCCTGGCCTTCAGCTTCTTATTTCCACAATTAGTCTGAATCTGAAAGATATTGAATCAAACTGGACTGGTGTACTTCGTCTGGCTACGTCGATCAGCCAAGGGACAGTTACTGAATCCCTTATGCTCAAAAAGCTAGCCAGTTATCCAAAACAGAATTGTCTGGCAAAAGCACTCAGGGAAATTGGCAGAATAGAAAGAATATTATTCATGCTGGACTGGTTTCGAGATCCGGCGTTGCGTCGGCGTGTACAAGCAGGACTGAATAAAGGAGAAGCCCGTAACGCACTTGCTCGTGCAGTCTTCATGCACCGATTGGGTGAAATCAGAGATAGGAGGATGGAGAATCAGAGCTACCGCGCCAGCGGATTAACTCTGCTCACAGCTGCCATCACACTTTGGAACACGGTTTACATGGAAAGGGCTATTGATTCTCTGAAAAAACAGGGAATCAAAATCAATGACCAATTGTTATCCCATTTATCTCCTTTAGGATGGGAGCATATCAATCTGACAGGCGATTATGTCTGGCCAAACAAGCCTAAACCCACATCAGGTAAGTTCAGACCTCTACGACCGGCTAACATAGAACAATACAAAAAAAGCTTAACGTACAATAATTCCCCATATCAAAGTTAACCCCAGGATGTCAAGATACTTATTATGTAGGTAACTTTAAAGGTATAGGTAAAGTTTATACGCAAGTATTTATAGATAGCTATTCTCGAGTAGCTCATGCAAAACTCTATACTGAAAAAACAGCTATCACAGTGGCTGATATGTTAAATGATAAAGTGTTACCTTTTTATCAAGATGAAAACATACCTATCTTACGTATTTTAACAGACCGTGGTACGGAGTATAAAGGCAAAATAGAACACCATGCTTTTGAGTTGTTTTTAAGTATAGAAGGTATAGAACATACCGTTACTAAAGCCTATTCCCCGCAAACCAATGGATTTTGTGAACGTTTTAACAAAACCATGAAACAGGAATTCTTTGATACCGCTATGCGTAAAAAAATCTATACTAATCTAGGTGATTTGCAGGAAGATTTAGATAGCTGGTTGTATTACTACAATCATGAGAGACCCCATTCTGGAAAATATTGTTACGGAAAAACACCTAGACAGACTTGGGAAGATAGTAAAAAGTTAGTCTTTGAAAAAAATAATCAAATCGCGTATCTTAATAACATACCTGACAAACTAGACTTAACTGACAAGTTTAAAGTCTAATTTTTTACTGCCTGTCAGATTGAATCTTGACTACTACAGCTAATTCTTTCTCAAGAATAGAAAGAGAATGCTTAAAAATAGCCTCTCTAAATAGGTTGTAATATCTATTAATAGTATTCCGATTTAACTTTAAAAGATCAGCCGAAACACTAGAAGTTAAATCCTTTAAAAATACATCTAATATTTTTCTTATTTTATAGTTACTTAATCGGCAGAATTTCATAGCAAAAAATATAAATATATTTATTTTGCTAGTCAAGATCCAAAATTTAATAAAATTTATTGTCCCACTTTGGGAGAAAAACTCCGCACTTGCAGTGCGTCGTTTCAACATATTTATGATGTAAAGATGCATTACTATTTGTAAGAACTGCAGGTAATGTTATTGATCAAATGATCAAGTATTATATTGATAGACATAAATGAATAGAAGATAAACTTGGAGACTTTCAAGTTGAAAACTAGCTGAAGCTAAGGCATTCATGCCGTAATATTAAGCCCTGTATTTGCAATGCAGGGTCTGTTAACTATTATACACAATTATATAAATAACTTATATATAAATTATTTTGACTATCAAGTTATTATAATGAGGCCGTTGCAATAGAAAATAAAGATTTTGAAAATAGGGATATTTTCTGCTCATATATTGCTTTTATATCCTAAAAAAGGACATTGTTAATAATAATTTACTGTTATAGAGTTGCAAAAAAGTCTGAATTGAGAATGCATTTGTATTAAAAACTTATGCGGTTTTCTATTGCAACAGCCTCATAATATAATTAATAGATAAAAGTAGCTAAAATAGGTGATTTTTTAGTAAAAATATTAATCAAACAATCTATTTTTAGTAGTTGTAAATCAGATAAATAAATACTGAACTCAGGTTATTAACATTAACTCATTATACTGCATTATAAATTATAGAATCTGTATAGAAACTGGCTTAGTAGGATAGGTATGAAAAATAGCTACATATTATGTAGCTATAATTATTTGCAGGTTTTGTGACTATTTTGTATAATGTCGTATTGTTAAGTTACATATAAGAATATTATCAATGTTTAAAATTAAAATTAAATTTATGGTAGGTATAGTAAAATCGTGCAGAAATAAAAGGTATGGGTTTGCTTTGTTAGCTGGATTATCATTGTGGGTTTTTAGTTTTTTTATACAGTCTTGCAGCTCTATTTCATCTAGAGGGTTAGGTATACATCTTAACAGAGACGATTTATTAAGAGAAAATCTATTAGAAAAACGAGTAAGAAATATTGAAGAAGGCAGGCGTATTACAGTAAGAGAAGAGAATCAGCCAATGATCCATGAGGTAAGAGGGAAACTTGGAAGATTGCGTAATGACGGTTTTTTAGATCATCCTATTGATTTTACTGATATGAAAGAACATTTCATGTTTGTGTTTTCTCATTGGCTCAGATGTAAACAAAGTAGGGATATGTCCGTTAGGGAAAAAATAGCGTATTTTCATCAGATTAGAGATGGAGAAGGTTTGATACATCCACGTTTATTTTGGAATATTAGATACAACATGGAAAATGATACGGCAGAATTTCAGATCAGAGATCTTTATATACAAGGTATTGATGAAAGGTGGAGAGCCAATTTGAATAGGTCAGGACGAACAGGTGGTGCTCCTTATTTCGATTTTGGAATGGGAATGGGAAGGGAGAGGATAGACATAGACCATTTAGTTAGAAACAATCATGTGACGATTGAATTACCGCAAAGTTTTCATAACTATAAAACTAGATTTATAGACAGTCTTACAAATATACCTAAAAGAACTGTGGATAGGGATCCTCAGTCTTACTGGAAAGCCAGAGCGAGAGCTAGCGGATATGTACCTGGAGCAGTTGGGCGTCCTCCTAGATTATAGACTCATAAAATTAATAGGAAATGAGTTTATAGATGAATTAATAATCAATATTTATAACTTATATATCATATGAACTCTAAAAAAATTCACTTTATATTAAATTCAAATAATCTATGTGCTTTGTTATTCATGTGTATAGCACATTTAGGATGTTCATCAAGTTATCGTTGTCAAATGGATGAAGAGGAAGGAGATGTAGAATGTGTACAATCTACTTTTAGTGGAAAATGGGTCGTTAGACCTATTGCAGGTGAAGGTGATAGTATACATTTGGATGAAAGAGTAAAAAGATTCTTGGAAAAAGAAGATTTTGAAGCAGGATTACCTATAACTAATATAGAAATAGCTTCTGTAATTAAAGATTTAGATAGGAGTGCAGATATGTTCACAATTGATAGTATAGACAAAGAGTATATATCATTTTTAAATAAATACGGATCTATAGATGGTGGAGGATTCGATGTATGTGGTCCTGATGCATATACTAATGATAAAGTTAAGTGTATGTTATCAATTCAACGTGGATTTGAAAATCGTTGTAAAATGCATCAAATGAAGTCATCACAAGTGAAATCATGTTGGTTAATAGCAGGAATAGATCAAGGTGACGAATATTATATCAATTTGTCTAGGTCAAATAAGAATTATGTATATTCCATGAGCCCTGATGGAAAATCTAAACTCTTCGCTAAAGATTTTTTGGAGTTTTTAGATAAGTTTTTTGAAGCTTATAGTAGAAAAGATGAAGAAAAATCTTATGAAGAGGATCTTTATGAACAAGGAGAAGATGTAGAATCTCAAGAGTTTCATGGTATGTATGAAAACTGAGATCGCTTCTCTAATCGGACTCCATCGATAGATATGGGTTATATCTAAAAAGTTAACAGAACCTGTATTTGCAATGCAGGGTCTGTTAACTATCATATGTAGTAGTCAAGATTTAATCTGACAGGCAGTAAAAATTTAAGTATTAAAGTTGTCCGTTAAGTTAAATGTGTCAGTTAGGTTGTTAAGATAAGCGATTTGATTATTTTTTTCAAAGACTAATT
>NZ_JANAVR010000002.1 GCF_025215055.1 Candidatus Cardinium sp. TP | reverse complement strand
GCCTAATGTTTTAGCTAGTTCCAATAACCCTAATTTAGGCTTGATAATTTTTTGATGTAAGTTCATAGTAGTTAAGATTTATATCATCATAATTTAACAATTGTCAGATTAAATCCTAACTACTACACATGATACGTCTTTTGCAACATTATATTTGCTTCTGAAAGACTAGCATAACTGTTATTATCAAACGCTCTTATTTGATCTGGTGTTGCCCTGTACCACCGTAATACCCTATTATGCATTCTATAACCATCTTGATTAAAACGCTGCAGTAGTTCCTCTACGGATTGTAGGCCAATATTTGCTTCCTGTAACTCCTCTTGCTTGTGGTTTAGCATAGATCTGAGATGTTGCTTATTATCATCTACCCTACCCGCATCCTTAACAGCAAGATTTTGTAGTTTTTTTTGTTTATTTTTTGTACTTGTACTTTTTTTTGTTGAAGTATTATCTGTTTTTGTCTTAGCCTTACTGGATGCAGGGCCTTTTATAAATAATATTACCTCATCGACTGTTTGTGTGGGCGTTTGTTGTGCATTTTTGAAAGCTTGCTTGATTTTTTCTTCAGCTTCCTTGTTGATTGCTATTGCTTGCAAGATATGTATAGATTCGATATAAAATCGAAGGGCCACATCTATTCCCTTATCCTGATAAAGTTGGACCGTTTTATCGATCATACCTAATGCGGTAAATCGTTCTGGATGCATAGCATGGATATATGTTATAGGCAATGCAATCTCTTTGCGCCTATTATATAACGTTTCCATTACTTTAAAATGCTGCTTCACTACATTTAATGTAGCATTGTGTTCAGCTCGGATTTTTTTAAAGAAATCATAAGTAATATTATCAGATGCTTGACTACTTTCTTGCTTGTTCTGTTGTTGCTGTGTTTTATGGTATACATACTTTTTAAAACCAGGTTTGGTGCTATCTTTACGCATTACGCCTTCCATATCATTAGCTATCTTCTCGAAGGCTACATATATAACATTCGCAAATGTTACTCCCTGTGCATAACGTTCTCTTGCTTCCAAAGCAACTTTTTCTATTTTAATACATTGATTTATCCCTTTCTCACTCAGCTGCTCTTGCAATAACCATTGGCCGTTTGCAAACAAATGACCATTTGTTATTACTATATCCTTTATTACCTCTAATAAAGCTGGTCTGTCTTTTTTTTCATAATCAGATAATTTTGTTAAAGGAGTTATACTATAGTATTTTCCACCTTTCTTTCTCAGAAAGAAAGGCAATATGAAAGTGTTTTTGGCCTCTCCTATATAGGCTTGCAACTCAGATATCCCAGATAGTAATGCGCCAGTTCTGCTAATGCTACTACTATTGCTAATATTTGCTTCTACTATTTTTTTGTGACTTTCTAAAATATCTTTCTTATCAAGGATGTTGTAACAAAGCGTTACACAAGAAGAAACAAGAACGAATTTTAAACAAAAAAGAAGGTAAAACATAATAAGAGTAAACTAGAAAATACAAGTAATCCATATTCAAGCTGCCTAGCAGACGTGTAACCAGCTTGGCAGATGTGATCATAATACGATACGATTAGCTTAAGAAAAATTTACATGATTAGCAAGGGTCTTCCCTTCATATTGTGTAAGAAGTTTAACATCATTATCAGTGATAATTTGCTTACTGGATAAGCCATTACGTGCATGCTCTGAATCACTACGTGCATACTTATTATAACCTAAATGGTTATCCATTTCTGATGCTAACGCTTTTTCTACAAGACACTTACTTAATTGGTTGAGTAACCCGCCTTGATCAAATAGGCTCGATAGGTCTACGCCTGAGTCTAGAAGTATGCCTATGGCCTTGCTTATCCCATCTTTTGGTAAATCTTTTTTTTCATTGTGCTAAGTTTTAAGTGGTATTATTTACAGAAATATAAAACCTAAAAAATATTTACACGGTATCTAATACCAGCACTTGAGCGACCTTATTCCAGCTCTTTAATTAAGATAATCTTATAATACAAACGTACGACGATGAACTTGCCAAGGCCTTAGGGAAGGCTACCGTTGAGCGGAGATTGGGCAGTGGGAAAGCTAAAGAGCTTCGATTTACTAAGTAAGAAGAGTCTTGTCAGATCCAAGCTTCCCCACTTATCCAAGGTAAGACAATGTGCGTTATTATCGATAAATCGCTCTTTGATATATTACAAATCTAAGGAATTAAACGACTGTAATTCAGCTATTTTAAAGAAAATAGATTTGATTTACAGGGAACATCCAGCATATGGTTATCGCTATATATACAATCAACTACAACAATATGGCTTTAATGTAGGCAGAGATCGTGTGCTTAAATATATGGGTGTACTGGGTATATCGGCCATTTATCCCCATAAGAAGCCCTCTATTTCTTGTAAAGATGCTCAGCATAAGGTATATGGTGGTTACTTGTTAGATAAATATTGGGTCAACTCTGGTAAGACAAAGCAGGTGCATGTACCTAAATCGAATCAGGTCTGGAGTGGGGATATTACTTATATTCGAACCAATACTGTCTTATATGTATCTTTCGGTTATTATAGATTGGCATAGTAAAGCCATACTAAATTATCGATTATCCAATGCTATGGATACAACGCTTGTAACAGACACATTGGAATAGGCACTGAGCAAATATCCTGCACCAGCGTTCTTTAATAGTGATCAAGGTAATCCGAAGAAACCAGTCCACTATACTAATAAACCTTAAATATTCTGATCATGAAAAAATTACCAATTGGAGTTGATAGCTTTCAAGAATTAGTAAGAGACAATTATCTTTTTTGTGATAAAACGGCTATACTTGCTGAGTTTCTGGGTAAGGGAGATAAAGTTACCTTAATTACTCGTCCTCGTCGTTGGGGCAAGACACTAAATATGTCAATGCTGCAATATTTTTTTCTGCAGAAGTGAATGGGGTAAGTACAGCAGGTTTATTTGATGAGTTAGCAATTGGTAAATTAGAAGGTGGTGCGTATGTTGAGCAATACCAAGGAAAGTATCCGGTGATTATGCTCAGTTTTAAGGATGTGAATGCAGATAACTTTCAGGGAGCTTACAATGCGGTGTATGAATTAATAACGACTCTTTATGAATCCTATACCTATTTATTTAGTAGTGACAAGGTTAATAAAATACAACTAAAAAAACTTTATAGAATTGTAAATAATGAGGCTAATCAACAAGCATTAGAAAAATCTTTAAAACTCCTCAGTCAATGCCTTTACCAGCACTATGGTCAAAAGGTTTATATTCTGATAGATGAATATGACACCCCTCTCAATAAAGCTTATGGCCATAAGTCCTACTTGGAAGCTATGGTTTCATTTATGCGTAATCTATTTAGTTCTGCATTAAAAGGGAATACTAGTTTAGCAAGAGGCGTATTAACGGGGTATATTACGTATTTCAAAGGATAGTATGCTATCTGGATTGAATAATCTAGAGACCTATACTTTACTAGATGAAGAATATAGTGCGCACTTTGGATTTAGTGAAGATGAAGTTTTATCCTTATTTAAAGGAAAGGGTATTAGTACTTCCATGGAAGAAATAAAAAGCTGGTATAATGGGTATAAGGTAGGGAATGTAGTGATGTATAATCCTTAGTCTATTATTTCCTGTATCAATAAATCGGGTCGTTTTGATATCTATTGGGTCAATACGGGTAATAATAACTTAATCGAACAAAAGGTACTTACTGCTCATTCTGATATCAAAGAACAATTTGAAGAGTTAATGCGCGGGGAATCCGTAACTACATCTATCAACAAACACCTTGCTTTTGATATCCTAGATAAAGATGATACATCTTTTTGGAGCCTTCTGTTATTTGCTGGCTATTTAAAAATGGTAGATGCTGTATTTAATAAAAGAAATAGTCTTTATGATTGTACGCTAGCTATTCCCAATCAAGAGGTAGCTACCTTCTATAACCGATTTTTTGAGGAATGGTTGCTCAATAAATTTCCTAGCAGGCGTAGGTATGATACCTTTCTCAATCATCTATTAATTGGAAAGGTAAATGAATTTACACGAGACTTAAGTCGTTATCTCCTACAAAGTGCTAGTTTTTTTGATGTTCATTACGGCAAACAAAGTGAAAGTTTTTACCATGGTTTTGATCCTTAAGTGCACTAATTTCTTCTTTATAAACGCTAACAACCTTTGATGGATCAAAGGTTGTGGAGGCATTCTCTAAAAACTGACGTTTCCAATTTTGAAGAGTTTTACTAGTGACGCCATATTTAGACGATAGCTGGGCTATCGTTACATCTTCTTGTAGTAAGGCTAATACTATTTTAGTCTTTTCTTCCGAACTAAAATGCCTGATCTTTTTTCTTCCCATCTGATTAATTTATTTTATGACTCTAAAACTAAACCATACGGAAAATAAAATAAAAACTTTTTGTCCGAGTTTTTTAGGCCACTATAGTCCATAAATATTTTTAAGTATGTGGACGTCTAGGATGCGAGGTACTAGTGGGTTGGTCTACATGCGTCATAGGTTGGAATATAGCTTATCGCTTGAAATTGCCTTGAGGCTGCTTCCCACTGCCAACAAAAGTGGTTGATTCCATTGGTGACTACCAAGTGCATTACAGCAAGCTGTCGGTTGTATTGCATCATTTGCCCTAAGGTTGCGTTGGTGAGGGTGATATAGGGGGCTTTGCATTCTACCACCATCTTAGCGGTACCCAATGTATCGCAGCATATAATATCAGGCCTATAATACCTTTTGCCCCCATATATTCTTTTTTCCAAACAGCATAATCCTTTAGGATACCCACAGTGATGAATCAGGTAATGCAGCATATGTTGCCGTACCCATTCTTCTGGCGTGAGCAATACATATTTTTTACGTACCGGATCTAAAATATAGGCTTTATTTAATACTTGCTTGGTTTTATAATCAAAGGAAGGCAAAGTAAGTGGTAGCATATGCAACCTATTTATCTTATCCATTTTTTTTGAACATGCGACAACACCAAGAAATAAGAAAAGAGCTATAGGCGATAAGTGACATAATCAGTACAATCCAAGGCCCAGTAGGCATAGCAGGAACCAGATAGGAAATAAAAGCCCCTGTTAAGGAAGCAAATAGCGCAATCAACGTAGCAAAGAGCATGATATAGGAGATCTTAGCTGTCCAGAATCGTGCAGTAGTAGCTGGTGTAATTAGCATGGCACTCATCAATACGACACCTACCGCCCTAATGCCAATGACAATGGCCAGGACCATTAGACTGGTAAACAAAAAGTCCATTTTTTTAACAGGAATACCGATCGATTGCGCAAAAAGACGATCAAAAGCAATGACCATAAATTCTTTGAAGAACAAGCATAAAACTAAAATGATAAGCAAGCCCAACCAGAGTAGTAGTACCACATCCTCCCGGAGTAGGGTGGCCGCACTACCTAATAAAAACGATTTTAAGCCCCCTTGGCTCGCTTGACCACTATGTTGCAGTATAGATAACAAAAAACTACCAAAGCCAAACGCTACGGAAGCAACCATAGCAATGGCTGCATCTTGCTTTATTTTGGAATGGGCTGTGATTTGATCAATGGTTATAGAGGCCAGCCAACCTGTAATAAAAGCACTTATAATAAGCCAAATAGAGTTTTTTTCTCCAGTTAGGAAAAAAGCCAAACAACTACCAGGCAGTACGGCATGTGCAATGGAATCGCTGATTAAAGTCTTTCTTTTGAACAAGGCAAATGCACCAATCATAGCACTACTGGTACTCAGCAGGATGGTGCCTAATAGTACATTGCGTACATTGGGATCAGAGAAGGAAAAAAAATCTTGAATAGCGCCCATCATATATAAAATTATTCTTGCACTACTGTATCACTAGACTTCGTTTGAAACGCGCTTATGCTTGAGGTACGGTGCTACAAAACCGCAGCGTACAGGTGTACGTGAGAGGCTTGACCACCCTATCAACGTGCAAAGGACCAGTAGTGCTTTGCAAGCAGTCTACTGAATGAGTTGGGTTGCAATATACCTAAATTTCAGGAAAACTGAATTGTTTAATGGGTCGTGTGATTTATTTGTATTTTTAGGTGGTGCCATTGGTTTTTTAGCCTTAGCCGTAATTGTAGTCTTGACCGTGAAATATATGGAAAATTTGATCATCCGTAGGCAACGTGGCCCATTTGTTTTGGTTGTTGAAGGGGTAGACCTTGCTGGGAAAACGACTTTGGCGTACCAGATTCAAGCTGCGTTAAACCAATTTTATCGTGTAAAATTATTGCATGATCCTAAAGGGAATAAAAATACAGAAGTAATTTGGCAAACCATCTTAACGCTTAAAAGTGAAGGTGCCCACCCTATTACCGAATTTTTACTCTTTGTAGCGGCACGCCATGAATTGATTCATCAAGAAGCATTGGTAGATGATGTAGATGTGCTTATCTTTGATCGATTTATTTTTTCTACCATAGCCTATCAACTCACACATACACCCCAGTATTGGGCGCCTTTTTTAACCATACATCGTACCTTTTCTGGCTTAATGCCAGATCTATGCATATACTGTGATATCGATTTCGATCGCTTCCAACTGCGCAACCAGGCCAGAAACAAACAGGACGCATTTGATCAAATGCCTCAAAAGCGCTTTGAAGCCATTAAACAGGCCTATCAACAAGCACTCCAACTCGATCTATGTCCTTATTTGCAGATCAATCAACAAGATGAGGCTGCTGCATGCATCAAAAGCATTAGCGCATACATTGCCATCCAACGGTCACACCTTGAATCCAGTTAAATTGCTTTTCTGATCAACTGCTATAGACCCCTATAGCGGGCAAATAGGTCTAGGTTCTTTTGGATTATATTATGATTTTTGTTTAAATTGTTGCCGTATCCTCACAAGTCGTGAGGTCCTGCCGCTATATTTTTTCTAATGGTGTTGGATCCTATTGATTTAAGGTAAAAAGAAGCTTTTCAGATGCGTAACCTCTTTTCTGTAATGACAGATAAAAAAAGAACATTTTCCCTTACTGTAGTGAATTTATGTGGCAAAGTATTTGTAATTTGCGTGTTGCTATTTACCCTACTACCTGGATATACTTCTTCTTCAAATCAGTATGATACCAGCCCGTCACCTAGCTTACAAAAAAAACCAAGGCATGTCGCCATTATTATGGATGGTAATGGCCGATGGGGGAAGAAAGCTATAGGAGATAGATCGTATGGACATAAAAATGCAAAAAAAGCGGTCAATGAGGTGATAACTGGATGTTTAGAGCAAGGCATTGCCTACTTAACCTTGTATGCTTTTTCTACTGAAAATTGGAATCGTCCCGCGCAAGAAATAGATACCATTTTTAGAGTGATTACGGAAGGTATTGCTGAGAATATCCATCTATTTTCTAAATATAATATTAAATTTCGTGTGGTAGGGGAGACAAAGGGGATACCTGATTTTTGCTGGGAAAAATTAAAAGAGGCCATAACGCTTACCAAGGATAATACTAAATTACACTTAACCGTTGCCATCAACTATGGCGGTCAAGCAGAAGTAGTAGCTGCCTCTGAGGCGATCGTCAAGGATGCTTTGCATAAAATAGTGCATGAATTTCTCAATAAGGGATTTGATAGCAATTCCCGTTTTGAGCACTTTATTAAATTTGCACATGATTATCATATTAAAATTACACCAACTATATATAAAGAATATTTAAATACAAGGCAGTTGCCTGATATTGATTTGTTGATACGTACAGGTGGACAAAAACGCATAAGTAATTTTTTGCCTTGGCAATCTGCTTATTCGGAACTGTATTTTACAGATTTATATTGGCCAGCTTTCAAGAAAGAAGATTTGATAGAAGCTTTAACTTTTTTTCAAAAACAACAACGGAACTTCGGTAGTGTTGTGTAGCCTAATCCAGTAGCCAAGCAGGGCTTTCATGCAGTCGCAAAGTGAACGCTATTCCCTGAATGCTAGGTATAAGAAAGCAGGTTTATTGAATGGATAATAGGGCTAGTAGATGTTTCAATAACTTAATTCTTTGTCTGTTATACCTTTTTAAAGTCTTTCGAATAGACTTAAGCGATGGCGCTCGCATCATGTAAGGGTCATATTCTATATGGACACCACTTAAAATGACACGCCCAAGGCCATACTTACATTGTATTATGGCCGCTTCTCCATATTGATAACGGGCTAGTACGGTTGTATCGTCTATCTTGTCTGCATCAACAAAATAGCCTCCACCATTATAATAGAGATAACATGCTTGAGCATCTGTAGTTATGAGCACACGTGCAGCAGATGCACCCTTATAGGATCCATAACAATAAGGTGCTAATATAGGGCCTTTGACTACGCCTTGAAATAAGCCCAGTGCTCTAGAACCTATAACCTCAATAGGTGTTCCTGGTGCAAACACGAGATAGGTCCCACTGTAATAACTACCCGCGCAGATGCCTAAAAAGTTTCCACCACCTGATAGATAATCTTGTATCTGTTTGTTCCCTTGACCTTGTAAGCTTTGGATATAATAGAGATCTCTGCCTCCTGGTAAAATGAGTAAACGTACCCCTTCTAGCCCATACCCTTCTATGATTGCTGAAGCAGAAACATAGCCTACTGTATAACTTGGGGGTATATGCAACTTTAAGCTATATAAACAATGTTGCACACTTGTTTGAGCAACGCCTATATCGTTATATATTTTAATCACTTTATCATTATAATCAATCTGTATAGCGCCTATGTAGACGGATAGCATCCTTATTTCAGGAGATCACCGTGGGACCATCTATGGTCGGTTAAATATAAATTTTTTGTAAAAAATATAATATTCTCTTACCTTCCAGGTTCAGGATGTCCTTGTATGGAAAAGGGCCTGTTCAAACAACGTTTTATACAACAGATAGTGCGTCTAAATAGATTCCATGTTTTAGGTAGTGGGCAAGCAACAACGCGTCAGTTGGTTTCAAACGTATCATAATTTCTATCTAGTATGGCCATTCCTAATTATACAGAAGCAAATATTCGCTCCCTAGTCTGGCAAGAGCATCTCCGGTTGCGTCCTGGTATGTATATTGGCAAATTGGGTGATGGCAGTTTGCCAGATGACGGTATCTACATACTCCTCAAGGAGGTTATAGATAATAGTGTAGATGAGTTTGTAATGGGCTATGGTAAAAAAGTTGAAATAAAAATATCTGAAAACCAGAAAGTTTCTGTTCGAGACTTTGGAAGAGGCATCCCATTGGGTAAGTTAGTAGACTGTGTGGCTAAAATCAATACAGGGGGGAAATATGATAGCCAGGCTTTTCAAAAGTCCGTAGGGTTAAATGGGGTAGGTATAAAAGCCGTTAATGCGCTTTCTGCTTATTGTAAAGTGCAATCTTTTCGAGATGGGTTCACCAAATCAGCTACGTTTTCTGCTGGCGTATTGTTAGAGGAATCAGAGATCCTAGCTACCCATGAGCCCAATGGCACCCATATCATCTTTAAACCAGATGGTGTTATTTTTAAGCAATTTTCTTTTGTGCCCCAGTTTATAGAAGAGCAGATCGCGCACTACACTTTTTTAAACACAGGGCTTATTATACATTTAAACGGTAAAAAATACCATTCTCGGGGTGGATTGTTGGATTTATTACAAGCTAAAACGGCACCTGAAACCTATGCTTACCCGATCATTCATTGTAAAAAACAAGATATTGAGCTAGCGTTAACCCACCATCATACACTTTCTAATGAGGTCTATTATACTTTCGTTAATGGGCAATTTACCCCTCAGGGAGGCGCCCATTTAAATGCCTTAAAAGAAGCCATTGTAAAAACAATACGCGAATTTTATAAAAAAGAGTTTGATGTTGCGGATATCCGTAGTGGATTGATCGCTGCACTTTCCATTAAGGTGCAAGAACCTATTTTTGAATCCCAAACCAAAACAAAACTTGGCTCTCAACAGATGGGGCCTGAGGGTCCTACCATTCGTAGTTTTATTGTAGCCTTTATCAAAAGCGAATTAGATAATTATCTACACAAAAATCCATCTATAGCGGAAATAGTACAAAGGCGTATTTTGCAGTCTGAACGTGAACGTAAAGAAACAGCTGGCATTAAAAAGTTAGTCCATGAAAAAACCAAGAAGGCGAATCTACACAATAAAAAACTAAGGGACTGTCATATTCATTTTAATTCCAAACATCCCAATCGTCTAGATAGTACTATTTTTATTACAGAAGGTAATTCTGCTAGTGGTTCTATTACTAAATCCCGTAATGTGGACACACAAGCTGTATTTTCATTGCGTGGTAAACCATTAAACTGTTTTGGGCAGTCCAAAAAACTGGTCTATGAGAATGAAGAGTTTAATCTATTACAGCATGCTTTAAATATTGCCAATGGACCAGATGGATTGCGGTATAACCAAATCGTTATTGCTACAGATGCTGATGTAGATGGCATGCATATCCGGTTGCTTATATTAACCTATTTTTTGCAGTTTTTTCCAGAACTAGTCTATAGTGGTCATCTCTATATATTAGAGACTCCCCTTTTTAGGGTACGCAATAGAAAAACAACGCATTATTGTTACACCGAAGCGGAAAAAGAGCTAGCCATCGAGTCACTGGGCGCACAACCTGAAATTACCCGTTTTAAAGGGTTAGGGGAGATATCTCCTGATGAATTTGCTCATTTTATAGGCGTAGCCATGCGGTTGGTTCCTGTAACACCAGCTGCTCATACGGGCTTAGCGGACTTACTGGCCTTTTATATGGGTAAAAATACACCAGAACGGCGGAATTTTATTATGAATAACCTTAGAATAGAGGGTGATCCTACAACGGCGTCTATATAAAGGTGGCCTCATTGTACAATCTAAGCCATAAGGTATTTTTAGTTTTAGCTGTATGCGTTCAGCGCAGTGGTTTTTATTAGGTATCTGTTCAAGTCATTGATTTTTTATCCACTTTTTTATCAAGAAAAAAGTGGGATAAAATGCATTATTAACCAGTAATGTGAACAGATACTTTTACCTTGGCAGCAGCGTGGTCTCGGCAGGAATCGAACCTGCATCAAAAGTTTAGGAAACTTCTATTCTATCCGTTGAACTACGAAACCAGTATGCCACTAATTTAGGTGATTGTTGACTTTTTTTCAACTATATAACGCTCTACGGGGGATCAAGTTAAGTCTTTGGATAGATACGTTAGCCGTAGCGGGTTGCATGAGGTAGGCTAGGCGGATGCTATTTTAGATTTTTTACCTAACTTCAAAGTATACGGTATCTGTTCAAGTCAGTGGTTTTTTGCATTAAAAGAAAAACGCCCCTGTAAAAAGTCGCGGTATAGAAAGTGGTATTTTACCGAAGGTTTGATTTTTTGTCCACTTCTTTATCAAGAAAAAAGTGGACAAAAAATAATTATTAAACAATGATGAGAATATATACTTTTGTTTGGCAATCAATAAAATATATTCCTTAAGTTGACGCCATTGCGTGAACAGATACGGCATACGATAGCTTTGAACCAAATCAACCCTATGCGTGGAAGAATTATTGTAGGATTAGATCCTGGTAGTGTGATTATGGGCTTCGGTATTATTCAAGAAGCGGAAACAGGTAATACTGTAAAATTAATAGAACATGGTGTTTTGCAATTAAAAAAATACAAAGGACATATGTTACGGATGCGTCATATCTATTTACATATGATTGCATTGCTGCAAAAACATGCACCAGATGAGGTAGCTGTTGAATCCGTTTTTTACGGCACCAATGTACAATCCATGCTTAAGTTAGGTAGGGCACAGGGCGTAGCGATTGCAGCAGCTTTGGCTTGTGAAATACCTGTAACGGAATATGCGCCACGTAAGGTCAAGCAAGCGGTTACAGGAAATGGAAATGCTTCAAAGGAACAAGTTGCTATGATGGTTGGCCATCTGCTTCACATAGCTACTCCATTTGCTTTTTTAGATGCGTCAGATGCATTAGCCATAGCTTTGTGCCATAGCCAACAACGTCTACCTATTACTGCTAAGCCTTACCATTTGGCGCAATGGCTGGCAGCGCACCCTAATGGCAAGGTATCCTCTTGTTAAAGGCTGCATTAGCTCAATACTCTATAGGTGCGCTGCAGGATGACCATTTGTATCTATTCAAGTCACTGGTTTTTTTCACGCAAAAAAACCAGTGCGCTGAGCACATACTTGCAAGTATGCTACTTATTGGTTATTATTAATAGTTGGGCAGTTGCTTATTGTTTTTTATGAAAAAAAATATATACCTATTAAGGTAGTTCTATTGATTGGGTTACTGGGTTTTCATACCCTCTCTTCTTGTGTCAACACAAGGCAAATATTAGCTTTGGATCTAGTAAAAGGGCAAATGGTAAGCTCCGGTGCAACGGATGAGCACAAATCGTCTAAGCGTGGTTTGCTATATAACTCGAGTGCAGTCGGCGTAGCGTTAAGGACGATGTTAGTCATCTTAACTATCTTAGCTGGATCCTCAATCGTACCTTATGATCAAGATAGGTCATTGGAACGTGATACAATCGATCGGGTTCATCTGGCGCCTGTATCATTACGATCAGACCTATTTGCGTCAAGTATGTCATCCATATCCAATAGGTATTCAGATACGCATAGAGGTAGGTCTAAAAAGCCGTTAGATGCTTTACAAGCAATAGGTAAACTTCAATTCGATAACCCATTTGAAGTGATCAGGGCCACCTCTGATACGAAAATAGCTACACTAGATGCGGTGCCTGGTCCATGTCAAGCATGCAAACCACTTTGCCTACATCGGGTTGAAAATGGTATGAAGGCGGCTGACAGCTGTAATCCTTAAGTAGTTTAAAGGTTGGATCTACGCCTAATTAACCTTATACTTACTATTCAATTTTCCGATATTTGTAGCATCATGTAAGGTAACCTTTCTACTACATCTCACAAAGATGTGCTAGCAAGGTTCCAGTAGACCCACCACCTCCTTTATTTGCTTTGAAAAAAATAGAAAAATCTTTTAATAAAATTAAAAAGTGGTGTTTAAAGCCATTCAGGAATCTATTGCTCGCTATCGCTATACTACCAGTAGCGATATGGGCTTTGTTGCATCTCCCTCTGGTACAACAACAACTGCTGCGGAGTGTGGTCAACTATTTGCATCAAGCCACCCATTACCACATCACGTGTGATGCGTTCCGGCTCACTTGGTTGCGCCACATTGCATTAGAGGGAGTAACCATTACAGATCCGCAAAATAAGCCCCTATTGACCATGCATGCATGTAAAGGTCGGTTTAATCTATTGAGTCTATTTTTGCTAAAGCCCGATATAATTGATTCCGTTTCAATCGTAGGGGGGCAATGGTATGTAGAAAAAAACCTTGATCAAGATGTGAATTTAATCAGCCTATATACCAATGTTATTTTACCCTTTCTACCAGAAACAAATAGAGATCTATATCTTCATAAGATTCAATTACAAGACATCAACCTATCTTACCATGATCACATAACGCAACAAACGGTTAAGGTAGAAAATATAAAACTAGCTATAAGCCATTTCCGATATGTTGCGGATCATTATTCAGGTAACCTCACGACCCTTTCTTGTCAAGCAACCAGTGCCATACCGTTGGTATTACAAAACCTAGAGGCCCAATTTAGCATTACGCCCCATAATATAGTGCTTAAAGATTGCCATTTGATTACCAAGCATAGCGACCTACAAGGGGATGTTACACTGAGGTACGCGAAACCACTTGGTACTGAGAAAAATATTGCCTTGGAAGCCATATTACATCAAACAGCCTTATCATCGCTTGAACTCAGTAAGTTCTCGGATTTTTTTAAGGGTTCCCATACGTTATATAAGCTGGATGGTGTAATCTCCTGGACTCCTCATGCCACGGCATGGAAAAACTGTGCACTTGTGTTTGGCGATAGTTATATTGAAAGTACAGGTTGCTATAATGGAATAGATGCAGATCTCTTTGTACAAGCAGGTAGACTCTATATGCATGACCTTCCCAAAAAGCCAGCAGGTTATCCGCCTCAGTTGCAATACATCGGTATCACCAATGCCAGAGTGGTAGCTAATACCAAAAAGGCCACACTAGCTGGTTCGTTTACTACGGATATAGGTGCCGTACAAACCGATCTAATCGTAGACCATTTAGGTACACCTAGGCAAAGTGTAAAGGGTAATGTAACCCTACATAAGGTAACGATAGCAGCTGTGCTGCCCTCGCTGCCTATTCAATCCCTTTCGGGCAAAGTGATGATCAAAGTGGAAGGTAATCAACCGCATACTTTAGATGCAGTAGCCCATCTAACAGAGCTCACAATCAACCATTATAGTTATAAGCAGATAGAGGCCTCCTGTAGGCTTTCCGATGCAATGGTAACCTTTAAGCTACATAGTAAAGATCCTAATGCCCAACTAACCGTAGCAGGTAGTTACCATATGGCTCAAAGTTTACAGGCAGATGGAATCATAGAACAAGTTCGTCTAGAAAAACTTGGTTTTACCCGAACTCCCTTATCACTTAGTACGAAATTTTCACTCGAAATCAGAAATATAATAAGTAACCGTCCACGGGGTACGGTTAGGTTGCATCAATGTGTTCTTCAGGGAATGGACCAGAAAGTGATCTGTAAGCAAGTGGTCATACAGGCTATAGAAAATGGATACAAAGATCTATTGCTCCTCACCTCTCCATTGATAGACTGTAGCCTACAAGGGACCTTTACACTGCGTGACTTAGTCCATCATATCAGGTATCTCGTTGCACGGCTTAACCATCCAGCGCACCGCCTGACGATACCTACTAGGTTGCATCTAGACTACGCCATCAACTGCAAAAAGATATTACCAATACTAAGATGGTTTTCAGATGATTTATATATATCCGATGCGACAAACTGTTGGGGTCATTTTTCCTACGATAGAGACTATCATTTCTCTTTCCATTTACCTGCCGCATCCACTATCTGCTTTAAACAGTGTAGGTTGGAAAATATCAAAATAAAATTGAATGTAGGTCATCTGATGGATACTAAAAAGCGGTTGATCCGGTTATATATTGCTTCAAACCATCAAGATTGGCGTCAAATCGTGCAAACGGATCATCTATCCTTTCGTTTCCTTATGGATAAAAATGCATTTACCCTATCCAATCAGTTGTTCAATGGCCACAACCACCTATCTATTGCCTGCTCCGGTACCCTGATGGATGATGGCATACAAGTTGACCTACTCCCTTCTAGGTTAACGACTAAGGAGCAAGTGTGGGTTATACAAGCAGAAAGCAGCAGTTTGATTTCTAAATCTGCCATAGCCATTGGAAATGTATCTATAACGAGTGGCCAAGCATCCATTTGTCTAGGGGGGCAACTTAACCAATTGCCCACAACAGATCCCTTACACTGCACCATACGTCACTTTCCATTCAACTATTCTTCATCTGTAGGGCCGCTGAAAGCTATAGTAGACACCAAGCTCGTAGTCCATCGTAACAAAGATCAGCTCATAGCTACGGGTAGATTACGGCTACAAGAGGCTACGATTCAAGATCATGTGATGGGCACTTTATGCACGAAAGTAGATTGGCATTTATTTGAGCATAAATTATCCCTAGCAGGCATACTTCAAAAAGATGGTAAGCAACTGCTACAGATAGATGGTTGGTATCATCTCCTCCAACCCACTGATCAGCTAGCCATAACGACTACGTTCAACCAAATGGATCTGGACCTATTGAATCCTTTGTTTGCATCTGTCTGTTCAGATATAAATGGGAAATTAAGCGGCCAGTTTCAAGTAACAGGTAGCCTCATGGCACCTAAGATAAATGGTAAGGGCGTCATAGATCAAGGTACATTTAAAATTAACTATTTGAACACCTGTTATCAAGTGGCTGGAGCCATTACAATCCAAGAGAATGCCTTACAGGTTGACCAACTTACGTTGCATGATGGCGCATCGGGTCATGCCACCTTATCTGGTCATATCGTAATAAAAAATGGATTTCCATTGACCCTTTCAGGTCATATGCAAACTTTTCATCTGTTAGATACCACGCGCATGCATAATCCGGACTTCTATGGAGATCTATATGCCACTGGAACGATACAAATGGAAGGTTCTATCTATGATTTACTTCTTAAAATGAAAGTCACCGCCGATCAAGGGACCTTTACCATTGTTGCACACGATAAAGAAGACATGGAGAATACCACAAAATTGGTAGAGATTGTCTATAATAAGCCTAAAGATCAGTCAGATCAATTGGCTACAACAAATGAAGATAGGTCGGCCATTAAATTCATCCTTGACCTAACCATACTGCCTACTATAAAGGCCCAGGTATTATTTGGCGGATATAACCATATCAGCGATAGTTTACAAGGTCAAGGTTCAGGAGCCATTCACCTAGAAGTAGGTACCAATCGCAAGCCTTATATGATGGGCAATTACCTCTTTCAAAGTGGCACGTATACGGTCTCTGTTTATAATCTCATTCAAAAAACATTTACGATTACACCTAATAGTCAAGTTAACTTTAACGGCTATCCCCAAGAAGGGATCGCTCATATTGGCGCATCTTACAAACAGGTTGTCTCTGTAGCAGAGCTTTATCCCCAAAGTAATGATAAACGCCCCCTTCCAGTAGAAATTCTGCTTTCTGCATATGGTACACTAGCCCATCCACATATTGCTTACCAGCTTTTCTTCCCAGTAAAAAGTATGGATTTTGAACTCAATACTGCTTTAGAGGAGTGTGCCGCAAAAGCGTTATTAGATAAAACCTATCTCAATAAGCAGATTTTAAGTCTGTTAATAGCTAAAAGGGTCTATAATGAAAAAAAAATAGATGGCTGGGATGCACTAAGCAATAGCATTAATGATTTCCTTTCTCAAAGCATACAAAATTTAATAGCTAAGATTGACCATAATCTAGAGATAGAAACTGATTTAGGTATGAATCAATCGGGTCATCAAAGTATATGGAAAAAAACCAGTATTAAAGTAAGTTATCTGTTGTTATCAGAGCACCTTAAACTTTCCAGTACAGTCGGGAGGAACTCTCGTTTCATTAATGATTGGGAAATTTCCTATCGCATTTCAAAAGCCCACCGTATGCATGTCAAGCTGTATCAACAACCCTTAAGTAGCGCACGGGCTGATCTGACGCTTTTTGGTGTCAGCTTTGCTTATACGAAGCAATTTGGGTAATAAGATAGATGCATTTATTCATTCATCTTTAGCTTGCGTAACCGCTTGGATATATCCAAGTACGTTTTCCATGCCTAGTTTATTGTGTGTAGAGACCATAAAGATAGGTGGCATGGTAGCCCATTCTTGTTGCAAGGTACGTGTTAAGGCCATGTAGTGTTTATGAGCGACCATTTTATGTTTCTTATCCGCTTTTGTAAAAATAATGGCAAAAGGGATATGATGCTGACCCAGCCAACTGATGCATTCAAGGTCAATGGCTTGCGGTGCAATTTTTGCATCCATCAACAAAAAGGCAGTAGACATATTTGGTCTGTGCAAGAGATAGTCCCGCAACATTTTCCCCCATCTTACTTTTGTAGCATGGCCTACCTGTGCCCATCCATATCCTGGCAGATCTACAAAATAGAGTTGGTTGTTCACTAAGAAGTGATGGATCAGTGCTGTTTTCCCAGGCATTTTAGATACCCTAGCCAATTGTTTCCGCTGTAAAAGCGCATTAATTAAGGAGGATTTGCCTACATTAGAACGGCCTATAAAAGCAACTTCTGGTTTAGTATCCTGGGGACACATTGTATAGCTCGCATTACTAGATATTAGAGCAATAGAATGGATTTTCATATACAAATTTCTAGTCATTAACCCAATGCGTATCATCATCTATGATTCATCTGTATCTGTTCACGATACTGTCTCATAATGAATTTTATCCCACTTTTTTCTTGATAAAAAAGTGGACAAAAAATCAAGCCCTCGGTAAAAAACCGCTGAAAG
Source organism: Candidatus Cardinium sp. TP (assembly GCF_025215055.1). GTDB lineage: Bacteria > Bacteroidota > Bacteroidia > Cytophagales > Amoebophilaceae > Cardinium. The sequence continues at coordinate 52,818 of NZ_JANAVR010000002.1, read as the reverse complement.
TGCCATCTTACAGATGGAAAAACAGAAAGCACCCCCTTTGGGGGCTTCAAAGGAAACTGTTTTTCCAAATCATCTGTATGATGACACTTTCTACACCACGGCTTTTTACAGGGGCGGTTTTTTTGACGCAAAAAACCATTGCGCTGAACATATACCCAAAGTTAGTGTTTATTTTAAATGCACCATTACTTATAACCAACTTCATCGACAAAGCATTACTTTGGCTAGTTGCAGTAGTGCTCTTTTCTATCCCATCTTAGTTGGTGCTATATGCGCCTGTCCTATAAAAATCATGCGTATGACATGAAAGTAAAGCAAACTGAGATAAGGAAAATAAAATAGTATAGGTAAAAGATTGCCTATTGTTTTGTTTTTTACCGTTACTTATTATAAATTCTATACATAATAGGTATCATATAAAATAAGTAGCAAAAATTCAAGTTGTGCATTATTTAGGCTACATGCATTTCAAATAAAGAGGTAAGCAGTCTGTTTAAGCCACCTGAGTAGCAGGATATGAGCCGAGATAATAAATAAACAGGCGATGGCTGGCCTGTCTGTATCGTCTAATCGATGGAATATGCATAAGCATTGCACAGGGAACGTAGCGCAATCTAGTTATGCAGAAGGCATAGATATCTCCCATCATCAAGGCGCAATAGATTGGCATCAGTGCACCCCTGGTAGCAGTGGTAAAACGTTTGTTATTGCTAAGGCAACAGAGGGTGCCACCTACCAAGATCCTAATTTCTTACAAAATGTGCAGCAGATGTGTGCGGCAGGCTTCCGGCCTGGTGCCTATCATTTTTTAAGGTTTGGCTCGAGTTCACCTGAAGCACAAATGAAAAATTTTGTATCTCAGCTAAGCAGCACAGGGCTGTTGGCTGACAAGGCCTCCATTATCGCACTAGATGTAGAGGAACACGACGGCGCTGATTGCACTTTAGTGCAGCATGTCACAGAACAAAGTGTACGGTATCTGAACCATTATGCCAAGGTAATGCCTTACATCTATACAAGAACATCTTTTTGGGATACGCATGTAGCAGTGACCCCTGATATAGTGAAACAATGTCCATTATGGATTGCTAGATGGCGTGAACAGCCGCCCTTAGCAGATGAGCTGCCAAGGGGTTGGTGTGATTGGACCATTTGGCAATATGCTAGCGGAGGATCTGTCCGGGGTATTATGGGTGCAGTAGATCTGAATAGGATGAAGGGGGGTATGAATGTGATTTGGAGAGGGGAGTGATTTGACCTATTTGTTCAGCGTAATGGTTTTTAAGAGTTGGTAGTACCTGTTCACGCAATGTCGTCAACTTAAGGGACATCTATTCTAACACAGGGATAGACATGGCTAATGTGTATGCGTCGTTGCCCATGTCCGCCAATAAAATTTGGCACACAGTAAAAGTAATGAAACGAACGGTTGTGCAGTGGGAAAAACAGAGACCTCCCACCGCGTGGGCTTTTAATGAACTGTTTTTCTAATCCGCTGCACGACGGTTCGTCTAAAGACTACAAGTTTACTGAAGCGCCAAGTTTTTTTATCGGTGGACATGAACGCTTTAAATGGACGGAATGGAAACAAACGCCCATTAAAACGACAGATACCTAATAAAAACCACTGCGCTGAATACATGCCCGCTATTGCGTGCCCCCTGCCGGAATCGAACCAGCAACCTACTGATTACAAATCAGTTGCTCTACCAGTTGAGCTAAGGAGGCAACTAAAAATGGTATCTGTTCACATTACTGGTTAATGATGAACTTTATCCTATACCACGATTTTTTACAGGGGCGGTTTTTTTGACGTAAAAAACCACCGCGCTGAATACATACAAAAAATGCACTGCTAGAAACAGTAAATCCATATATAAATATACAAAAAGGACGTTGTAACGCCTATCTAAAAAGGTGAGGTAAAACGAATTCCTGAATGGAAAGAAAGGTTACAACAACCACTATAGGTATATGCAACAAAATGCCTTATCTCAACTCTTTAATACGTGCTGCTTTGCCTTGTTTGCCGCGTAGGTAATAAATTCTAGCTCTACGCACACGGCCTTTCCTCTTTACTTCTATTTTATCAATGTTGGGACAAAGCAAGGGGAAAATACGCTCTACACCAACCTCCTTAGATACTTTACGTACGGTAAAGGTTTCCCCATTAGTATTAGGGTTTTTCCGTTGAATAACTGCTCCTTGAAATTGTTGAATACGAACCTTGTTCCCTTCTTGTATTTTTACATGTACGTTGATGGTATCTCCAGCCTTAAAAGAGGGGAATATACGGGCAGGTTGAGGGTTACACATCGCCTCAACATATTTTATTAAGTTATTCATGACCGGTTAGAAAATTACATAAAAGTTAATGCAAAGATAATACTATTTTTTAAATTCCGTACCTTGCAGTACCATAAATGGTAAGACAGATCAAGACCTTGTTCCTTGAATTAACTAAGTTTAATGAAAAATATTCGAAATTTTTGCATCATTGCACACATTGACCATGGCAAAAGCACCTTGGCAGATCGTTTACTAGAAGCGACCAAAACGGTGGATATACGCGACCAAAAAAATCAAGTGCTCGATAACATGGATTTAGAGCGTGAACGTGGCATCACGATTAAAAGCCATGCGATCCAAATGGAATATATGTACGATGGTCAGTCCTACTTACTTAACTTAATTGATACACCTGGGCATGTAGACTTTACCTATGAAGTATCCCGCTCTATTGCTGCATGTGAGGGGGCACTCCTGGTAGTTGATGCGGCACAGGGGGTGGAGGCACAAACCATTTCTAATCTATATCTGGCCTTAGAGCAAAATCTAACCATTATCCCTGTTTTAAATAAGATTGACTTGCCAGGGGCCATGCCAGAGGAGGTAAAAGATCAAATCGTAGAACTCATAGGATGCGATCGAACCGATATTCTTGCTGCTAGTGCCAAACAGGGTATTGGGATTGATGCCATACTCGAAGCTGTAGTGAACCGTATACCTGCTCCTAAAGGGGATGAGCAAGCGCCACTTCAAGCAATGATTTTTGATTCATTATACAATACTTTTCGCGGGGTAGAGGTCTATTTTCGCCTCTTTAATGGAGCAATTAAAACGGGTGATCAGATTAAATGCATCAGTACAGATGCAGATTATAAAGTGGAAGAGGTGGGTATTTTAAAATTACAGCAAATACCTAAGCCATTTTTAGCAGCAGGTCATGTGGGCTATATGATTGCTGGCATTAAAAATGCAAGCGAAGTAAAGGTAGGAGATACGGTTACCCATGTAGATAAAGCGGGCCGTCCGGTAGGCACAATGATCAAGGGGTTTGAAGAGGTAAAACCTATGGTTTTTGCCGGAATCTATCCAGTAGATACAACTGAATACGAAGCATTACGAGATGCTATGGAAAAGTTAAAGTTAAATGATGCTTCATTGATTTGGGAACCAGAGAGTTCTGCTGCTTTGGGTTTTGGTTTTCGATGTGGTTTCTTAGGCATGCTCCATATGGAGATTATCCAGGAACGGTTAGAGAAAGAATTTAATATCATCATTATCACTACCGTACCGTCGGTACAATTTCATGTAATAGACGTAAAAGGTCGCCTAATAGATGTGCAAGCGCCTGCAGATATGCCTGATCCTACTACCATTGATCGGATTGAAGAACCACTTATGAAAGCACAAATTATCACAAAGTCAGAATTTGTGGGTGGTATTATGAAACTTTGTATGGATAGAAGAGGGATTTTTAAAAATCAAGTTTACCTAACGGCTGATCGTGTTGAACTTACTTTTGAGCTGCCCCTAGCAGAAGTGGTTTTTGACTTTTTTGATAGACTGAAAACCATTTCACGCGGCTATGCCTCCTTAGATTATGAAATATCTAGGTTTGCAGCTGCGGACCTAGTAAAGTTAGATATTTTATTACATAACGAAAAGGTAGATGCCCTTTCGGCTATTGTACATAGATCAAATGCTTATGAGCGGGGTAAGGTCTTATGTAAAAAGCTGAAGGAAATTATTCCTAGACATATGTTTGAAGTAAGTATTCAAGCAGCTATTGGTACGAAAATTATTGCCAGAGAAACGGTAAAATCATTGCGAAAAAATGTGATTGCCAAGTGTTATGGTGGTGATATTTCACGAAAAAGAAAACTTTTAGAAAAACAAAAGAAAGGTAAAAAACGCATGAGGCAAGTCGGTTCAGTAGAAATCCCACAAGAGGCTTTTATGGCGGTGTTGAAGTTGGATGACTAAACTGAAAGGGGTTTAGTGGGGGACTACGCTTTGGCACTTTCTTGATAGTAGGCGCAATATGCTTTAATAGGGCATGCCGTACAGTTGGGGTTTCGTGCTTTGCAAATATACCTGCCATGTAGTATAAGCCAATGATGGGCATGTCTGCGCCATTTTAAATCTATGATTTTTAATAGTTCGTTTTCTACTTTTTCTGGTGTGGTGCCCTTTGCCAGACCAATCCTTTTGGCTACCCTAAATACATGGGTATCCACCGCAATAGTTGGCTGGTTAAATAAACAATTTAATAGCACATTGGCTGTTTTTCTGCCTACACCGGGTAATTGCAAAAGTGCTTCAAAGCTGTTGGGCACACTGCTATTATAATGGTTGATCAATCGTTTGGATAGAGCAATAATATGTTTGGCTTTATGGTTAAACAAGCCAATGGATTTGATATACTTTTTTAATCCTTCTTCTCCCAGGCATACCATTTGCTCTGGTGTATCACACCATTCAAATAAAGGCTTTGTGGCTATATTTACCGATACATCCGTAGCTTGTGCAGATAATATGACCGTTACCAATAGGGTAAAGCCATTTTTATAGACTAGCTCTGTGGTAGGGTTTTGATTTTTATGGCTTAAAATCTCAAAAATTTTATCAACTATTGGTTTTTCCATAATATATTGATGGTGAAAGAATCATAGGGGTTACATGAACGTTACCATATACTGAATGGTTCCATCTATAGGTTGTAGCATAGATGATGCACCAACCTTGGCAATTTACAATAATAGCAGATCAACAATGAGTAATTTAATACATCCTGAAGCAGAGAGTAAAGTGCTACCAGTAAAAAAATTAGTAGTATTGTTGCACGGTGTCGGTTCTAATGGCCATGATTTGATCAAATTAGCTCCATACCTTAGGGAGGATTTACCAGATTGCCATTTCATGGCTCCACATGGAATAGAACCCTACGATATGGCCTCCTATGGACGGCAATGGTTCAGTCTACAAGATCGCACACCATATGTAATGCAAAGATTACTGGGAGGCAATGTAGCAGCAGTGACAGCTATTATTAAGCAAAAACAAATGACACTAAACCTTACCAATAAAGATACCATTGTGATCGGGTTTTCACAGGGGGCCATGATGGGTATCTATCTAACCCTTATACAGCCGGAACCTTTCTTATACACCATAGGCTTTTCTGGGTTATTGGTAGCCCCTTCGCAATGCATCAATGCCACTACACCCATTTGTTTGGTTCATGGCGTATTAGATAGCGTAATAACCGTAGACGCCATAGATCATGCCATAGACTATTTATCTGACCATAAGGTACCATGTAGCGCACATAAGTTAGCCGATCTTGCCCATTCGATAGACCATAGGGGGTTAGCCATTGCAGTTGATTTTATAAAAAATAGAGGGCTAAAGGCATAAAGGGTACAACAAACAAAGCAAGGGCAAACTGCCCTATAAGCTCCATTACCATAGAAGTGGTTATAAGGCATGGTTAAGCTGACCTTTTGTTTGATAAAAAAGTGGCCACCCTATGCCTTTACTTGGTACTATTTTTTTTACACAAAGATGCCAAATATATTTTAGTAATCGGTTTGATCATACCCAGTGAAAGCAAAGAGCATAAGACAAACCCTACAAACGGATGGGCTATACCCCATACAGGCGGAAGCACAATCCAAAATGGTACCAAAGTACCAATGCCATAAGCAAAAGATTTGACCACTGCATCCCCCACTAAAATAACATGGGCGAGTTTGTCCTTTTGCGTTAAAGCTTGCCCTATAATCGCAATAGCCGTTCTGAATAAATAGAGTCCCATGCCATACAATAATGCCGTTGCCTGAAGATAACCTGGCTGCTGCACATAAAAAGCGATAATCGAAGCTACTACGATACAAATAGGGCTAATATTAAAAAAACAAATAATACACTTAGGTCTTCTTTTTAAGATCCATGACCCACATATGCCACTTAGAATAAAGCCTAGGTGCATCAAACTCATGCTATAGCTATGCAATTGTGCATTGACTTCGCTATTGCCGTTAGCCATTCTAGCAACCAAAATGGGCAAACTGACCGTATAGGCTATCGTTGCAATGTAGCTCACCAGGCGAAAGCTCGTGATACGTAATAGGCCAGAGTTTTGAACGATTTCTTTAAAGCCTGTCAACATACCAGATGGCTGTACTGCCATTTCTTTTGCACCAAGGTCTCGGAGCAACTGCCAGGGTATGATACGCAAGATGTAGATACCACTACAAAGTAACAAAAGCATTTTGAAGCCCATCATGGCCAGTAAGTTTTTCGCTACTATAGGTGCCAACACATTAAAACACTGTAAAAAAATTTGAAAAGTGGAAAAAAAGAAAGGCTTATCATGCGCCCCTATTTGTCTACTCATAAAAGCAAAACCATTGGAGTGTTCAATACTCATAATGCAGGCAAGGGCCCATAATGTGAGGGTACAAATGCGTAGATTCACATCATTGTATACCGACAAGATGCACAAGGTAGCAGTTGCGCATAATAGCGCACCTATACCTATGGTATAGGAAGAAAAACGTTTGAAAAAAAAACCACCAATTAAACCAGCAAAACCAATCCCTAACAAACTAGCTGGCTCCAAGTAAGCTGCAGAAATACCACTGCTATCTTTTTCAAACAAAGTGATTGAAAAACCAAGTACTAAAATAGTAGGTACTATTGTACCCAGGCTATTTAAGACCATATAAATAGGAATAATGTGTTTTGTTTTCATAGACATACCTTATTTATTTGGGTTATCATGCCTAGTAGGCCGCTTGTGGAACGCGATGGCTGATGGCCATTTTGAGGCTTCTCTATGCTCCTCAAATAGCGTAAGTATGCTGCAGTGCACGACAGCGCTTTCCCTAAACATTGCTTGCCACAAATAGGTTGCAAAAACGGCCTATTTGTGGCAATGACGTTATCGATTTTGGCATTCGGTTGTGATCTACTATTTGGTAGCAGCAAACTTACGACCAAAATCTGCTAAAAGAGGGGCTGCAATGCAGATAGAAGAATAAGTGCCAAACAATACACCTAGTAATAATGCAAAAGAAAAGCTTCGTAATGCTTCTCCCGCAAAGCAGAACAGCACAGTGACAGTTAATAAGGTTGTAAAAGAGGTAATAACTGTCCTACTTAACGTTTCTCTAATCGCATCATTAATAATGGACCTGGATATATCCGTAGCCTTATTGGCTAACCTTTCCCTTATACGGTCAAAGATAACCACTGTATCATTTATGGAATAGCCAATAACTGTAAGGATAGCAGCTAAGAAGACTTCATTGACTTCATAACTCATGCCAAAAGCACGTGCGATACAAAATCCAGCTATGACCGCTAAAGCATCATGTATAAGCGCCAACACAGCTGCTAAGCCAAATGCCCACCTTCTGAAGCGAAATGTAATATAAAGAAATATACCTAATATGGAAAGAACCATGGCTTTTTTTGCGCTTTTTTGCACATCCTGTGCCACAGTAGCACCTACTTTGGTACTACTGGTAATCATAAAGGAATGGTCGGTTGCCAAGGTATGCTGTTCCTTCAATTTGGTTAAGGTTTGCAACGCAGTAACTAGTTTGTTACGTACTTTTGCATCGGAGGTAGCCATATCCTCATTGCACAAATAGTTGGTCGTGATTTGTATCACATTATTGGCACCATAGGTACGCGCCTCTACGCCTTGCTTAAATTGAGCAGATAGCCCCTCCTTAAGCATAGAGGCCTCTATAGGCTTAGCAAAATGAAACGTATAGGAACGACCTCCGGCGAAATCTACGCCCAGAGGGAGCCCTTTATAGTGGTAAAAGCAGCAAGCGCCAATGGCTATGAATAATAAAGAACATGCGTAAAAACGGCAACGATTTTTGATAAAATCAACCTGCACATTTTTAAAAAGTATAGGTAGGCATGGATACGAAAAGGTCAATTTTGGGGTACGATAGTGGTCCATAAAGAAAGAGAAAATCAACCTGGTAATACATATGGAAGCAAATACAGAACTGATGATGCCAATCATTAAGACAAGGGCAAAACCACGAACTGGCCCCTGTCCCAAATAATAAAGTATTATCCCAGCAAGAAAAGTGGTAATATTGGCATCAATAATAGAGCTATATGATTTGGCATACCCCCGTTGGATGGCTTCTTTAATGTGCACTTTTTGCATGCGTTCTTCTCGTATTCGTTCAAATATCAATACATTCGCATCTATGGACATACCAATGGTAAGGACCAAGCCAGCAATACCGGGCAGGGTTAAAGTAGCATCCAATTCCGCTAGAATACCCACAATAAATAGTAAATTAAATAAGAGGGCTACATTGGCTATAAGTCCTCCTTTTGCATAATAAACGAACATAAAAAGCAACACCAGACCCAAACCTACCGCTGTGGCCACCAGGCCTTGTTGTTGGGCTACTTTACCCAAACTAGGCCCTATAATTGCTTCTTCTACCATTCTAAGTGGCGCTGGCAAAGAACCTGTTGCCAACACACTGGCTAAATCTTTGGCTTCTTCTATCGTAAAATGGCCAGATATCTGAGAATGCCCATTTGGAATTTCTTGATGGACTACTGGGGCAGAATAGACCCGATCATCTAAAACGATCGCGATACGTTTGCCAACATAACTTGCCGTAATACGTTTCCAGCTATGTGCCCCTTTCTGATTCATTTTTATATTGACTATTGGTTTTCCACTATTTTGATCAATGTCTTGAGCCGCATGTGTAATAATATCTCCTTCTAAAAGGGGTTTCTGGTCTCTGGTGCGTTGAATCGCATAAAGGGTTACTGCCTGGGTATCATCGTTTAAGGTTTGTGCTTTTCTTTCCCACATCCAGGTAATCTCTTTAGGTAATAAAGCTTGCACTTCTTTGCTGCGCAGCAGGGCCTCTATTCGGTTCATCTCTTCAGGCGCATAGGCTAACATATAAGGGAAGGGGGCTTTACAAAGCCTTTTGAGTATCGACTCTTTAGGCATGCGTTGCGTTTTCTCGGCATCTGTAAGTCCAAGGGTTGCGGCTATGGTTGCTTTTTCCTTTTTCAGTAACAAGGCATTCACAGCTTCTAATGCGGAACGATAGGCATCAGCCTCTGCTACTGCCCAGAAACGCAACTGCGCTACACCCTGTAGTAATTTTCTAACCCGATCGGGATGGGTAACACCTGGCAACTCTATTTGAATTCTTTCACTGCCAGATAACTTTTGCATACTGGTTTGTGTAGCGCCAAAGCGATCTAATCTAGCACTTATAATGGTAAGCGAACGATCTAAGGCCTTGGCAATTTCTTGATCAATGGTTTTTATAATATCTTCTTCACTAGAAAAAGCCCTTACCCCAGCAGCAGTAAAAATATCGGTTAAGCTTCCGTTCGGGGCAAGCTTTTTATAAGTGGATACAAAAAGCTTGCCAAATGAGTCACCCGGTTTGCGCACCTGTTGTGCCAATTGGAGAGCTTCTAAAAAATGCGCATCTGTCGTATAGGCGGCCAATCCTTTTACAAGCTCTATAGGCACAAGCTCCATGGTGACATGCATGCCACCTTGCAAATCTAACCCAAGTTTAAGTGCACGCTCTTTGACCGCTTCGTAGGTATAGGCAGAACCAAACAGATTGTAAACAGGCTTTTTCCATATATCCATTAAATAAGTTTGACGTTTATCAAAGTCTATCCTACCCTGTGCATCCATGGCTTGTTGCTCCGCTTGGCGTTGTACCCGGTAGTCTACAAAGGTAAAAGAGAGGTAATAAAGTGAAAGAAAGGAAATAACAATGGTTAGAAAAAGTACTATTTTTTTAGATTGCATTGGATTTAAACAAGTTTAAACAAATTCAAACAAATATATTTTGTTTAATCTATTAAAGCAAATCATAATGGTCCACCTATCTGCACAGATTGAATCTACTGGTATACGCAGCCCCAATGGCGCTAACTTAAGGTGTATATTTTATTGATTGTCAAATAAAAATATATATTCGCGCCATTGGTTAATAATGAATTTTATTCCACTTTTTTCTTGATAAAAAAGTGGAATAAAAAATCAAGCCCTCGGTAAAAGCTACTTATCCATTATGAGAACGCTAGGCCTGCCCTACAACGGTTCTACGGGTGTATGGTGTTTTATACTATATAATGTATATAATTTAGATTTACCTATTGGTAATTTACTTCAGATTCTCTTAAATTTACCTTTCGTTAAGTCTTCCTCTTGACTCTACTTGTAGTTAGAATAGGTGGGGGCTATGTTTTAGTCTGGGAATCATGTTATTTTTTTTACAAGGTTCCTTTGGCTATGCTCGTTCTTTTAGGAGGGGTTACAAATCTATTCTCTCATCTAGGCTTGTTAAGCATGGTTGTGCCATATGGAACAAAAAAAACTACGATTATGAAACTAAAAGGGGAATATAAGTTTTTTAAGTGGATGCGTTTGCTCAAACAGCAGCAGGAGAAGCGGTTGACCTATTGTTTGGAGCGTGCATCACCTATCGAGGTGGCTAGATTCTTTGAAAATCAATCTTTTGAGTTGGTTATAGGAATATTTAGCACCTTATCTATCGCACGACAGGGCGAAATATTTGCCTTATTGAACGATAATGAGTTGCAGATGCAAATCTACCATAGCATTCCGAAAAGTAGTTTTGCAAAGATCTTTTCTTGTATGCCCTCTGATTTACGTGTTGATTTTTACCAACGACTGAATAGTAAAGACCATGCCCGTTTATTACCCTATTTGAGTAGAAAGGTGCGAGAAGATGTGATTATGCTCAATTCCTATGTACCAGATACGGCGGGGGGTATTATGAATACAGATTTTGCAACGGTCTTAAATTCAATGACGGTAGAAGAGGCCATCGCTAAAATCCGGGAGGATGCACCCTCTAAAAAGATGCTGTACTACATTTATGTAGTAGATGAAAAGATGAAGCTGGTTGGCTTTATTTCTTTAAAAGACTTGGTCATGCGTTCTCCTCAAGAGAAGATAGAGACCATACTCAATGTAAATTTTGTTTATGCTACGGTTGATGAGGATCAAGAAGTCGTTGCCAAAAAAATTGAACAATATGATTTGGTAGCTATTCCTATTCTCAATCAAGAAGAACAAATTGTAGGTATTGTCAGCTATGACGATGCTATAGCTATTATCAGGGCGGAGCAAGTAGAGGATATGGATAAATTTATGGGTATTACTTCAGAAGAAGATGCACCAGATTATCTAAAGGTATCTAGTTTACAGCACCTTAAGAAACGAATCAAATGGATTGTAGTAGTATTTATAGCCAGCATTGTGAGTCATTCTTTTACACATGCTAAAAGCACGCTTTTTAATCAATTTAATCTAATTTTTTATTTGAGTATGATTACGGATACTGGAGGCAATGTAGGCAGTCAAGTTGCTTCAGTAGTGCTCCAAGCATTGAATCGCGGCCAAGTCACGCTATCTGATTGGGTTAGGATTATTTTAAAGGAATTAAGGATTGCCATTATGTTGGCTTCTGTTTTATTTTTTCTTGCTTATATTAAGGTATTTTTAACTTCTAGTCTGGATGTAGAAACCAATAGACACTATCAGGTAATGTTTGTAGTGGCCTTGAGTATTGTATTACAAGTTGTTTTTTCTGCTTTTATAGGAGCGGCTTTCCCGCTGGCCGCTAAGTACTTTAATGGAGATCCTGCCGTAGCGGCAAGCCCTGCCATTAATACAACTGTAGAATTATTGGGCGTACTCATTTATTATATAATCATCTATTGGCTTATTTATCCAGTCAGTAGCTGTTAGTCCTGGTTACAAACCAGGCGTGGTTTTTAAATTTTTTAGCTGTATAATGAAGAATCTATCTTTACAGGTTCTATCCACTTTTTTTGCCTGACTTAGGAACTGTATGCCATGCGCTTAAGCTTATTTTATTTCATACAATATTGGACTTTGTTATCCGTGACAAGTATCTATTTTTCTTCCTGTTTCACAGGCACGAAATGCAGCGAGCTGGTGTTGCGCGATGAGCTGATGAGGCCCCTGCTAGAGGCATCTGCGTATATTACAGGCACGTACCAGGCAATGGATGAGCATGGCCATATAATGAGCGAAACAACCGATCATCCGAAGGATCTCGAAAAAGCGCATCAATCACTTGTAGCGTTAATGCCGCAACTAATCCCCTATCAAAAGACTATACAGCATCCAATTGCATCAACGCTCTTAGATGATATGCATAACCAATTATGCAAATTGGAAAAGGATATAGAAGAAAGGCTACCCGATGGCCTGGATAAAAATCAGTTCAGAAAAGAATTGAAGCAGTTGGCTCAATATCTCACTTCTTTAATGGATAAAAAAGATGTCTCCCTAAACTCCACGACTTATCATAGCCCAACGGACTAATGGTAGGGGTTTAATTTTTAAGTGTAGTTGGTATGTCCTTAATAACGCTTTACTTACCTAAGATGGGTGAAAGTGTGGTAGAAGCGATTGTGTTGCATTGGTGTGTCAAGGAGGAAGAAGTAGTGATGGAAGGGGCACCTCTGTTGGAGGTGGCCACAGATAAAGTTGATGCAGAGATTCCTGCTATTTACACGGGTAAGATTAAAAAATTATTGGTCAACAAAGGAGAAGTGGTCGCCATTGGCGCACCGATTGCTTTATTAGAAGCTGAAAATGAAGTTTCACCGTCTACAGCCCATGAACAATCTTTTGTAGACCCAAAACCTACTGTAGCAGCTATTACCCCATCACCTAATAGGGGGGGGGATTTTCCTACTTATAGCCAGGTAAAGCTCACACCTGTAGCCAAGCATATGGCCCACAAGCATCTGATTCCATCAGATGTGCTAACAAGACTAGCGGGAGATACTAGGGACAATCGGGTGACCAAATCAGTGATTGCAGACTATTTAAGTAAACATTTACCTACCCATACTACGGAGCACCATTTATTTCATGAGACCGTTACGCCCCTAGAAGGGGATGAAGTGTTCCAAATGGATCGTGTAAGAAAACTAATTGCAGATCGCATGGTGGCATCTAAGAAAATAGCGCCGCATGTTACCTCTTTTATACGTGCCGATGTAACGGAACTCGTTGCCTGGAAAAATCAGCATAAGACTGTTTTTGAAGAAAAACATGGAATTAAATTGAGTTACAACTCTATTTTTATGGCAATGATTGCGCGTGCCTTACAGCACTTCCCGCTCCTCAATGCCGTAATGGTAGATGATCAGATTATTAAACGCAAGCATATTAATATAGGTTTTGCGGTAGCACTGCCAAATGGTAATGTATTGGTTCCTGTGGTCCATCAAGTAGAGCAGCTTGGGTTGGTACCATTGGCGCGACAGATCGATGCTTTAGTTCAGCAAGCACGTAATGGGACGATTATGCCAGACGCATTAACCGGTGCCAGCTATACCATTTCTAATATCGGTTGTTTTGATAACTTGATGGGTACACCTATTATTGTGCAACCACAGGTAGCTATTCTTGCCTTAGGTCTTATTGAAAAACGCCCTGCTGTGGTTCATGTAGAGGGAAAAGCAACCATAGCGATTCGTGATGAACTTTTCCTATCCCATACCTACGACCATCGGATTATAGATGGGGCCATAGGTGGAGGATTTTTAAAATATCTGGCTAAGGCATGTGCATCGTTTGTCGAGAACATAAAACAGTATCCATGTACATAAAAAATATTCCATTAGACACCTCTGATCTATCTGCTGCTCAATACGCTGCATGCTTACTCAATAGAGGATGTGTAATAGCTGTACCTACCGATACGGTTTATGGCTTGGCCTGTTTGGCTCAAAATAAGAAGGCAGTAAAAAAAATATTTCAGATCAAACAGCGTAGCAATGATAAACCCATTGCCATTTGTATTGGATCTATTCAAGAGCTATCTAGATATGGTAAGATAGACGCAACGATTACGCCTTTGCTCAACGCATTGCTCCCTGGTCCGGTTACGCTTCTTTTCGAAGCATTACCATATATTAATAAAAGTTTGGTTTCCAAAACAAATTTGGTTGGCATCCGAATGCCATATCACCCATTCATGATGCATGTTGCGGGCATGTGTCATGCAGCCATTGCGTTAACCAGTGCCAATAAAAGCAGTGAAACCAGTTGTTTACAAGTGCAGGAATTTAAGGAGCTCTGGCCTGAATTGGACGCCGTTTTTGATGGAGGTATTTTGGGTGCCATTGATCCGATGCGGTTGGGTTCTACCATTGTGGACCTCTCTGTTAAAGGCTCTTTTCGGATTATAAGATATGGATGTGCGCTGGATTATGTACAAAAACATATGGACCTCATTTTAGGCTAAATATTTATATCTCTTCAAGTCACTGGTTTTTTTTAAAAGAAAGACACCTCTGTATGATGCCACTTTCAGCGGCTTTTTACCGAGGGCTTGATTTTTTGTCCACTTTTTTATCAAGAAAAAAGTGGGATACAATCCATTATTAACCAGTAATGTGAACAGATACAACCGCTGTTATGAATAGACACAAATATTTATTCAGCCAATAAGTCATTTTTACCTTGGTCATTAAGGTTTGGGATGAGGGGTTGGATGAAATAGACATAAAATAACTACCAATCCAGCCGATACAGCCACATCAGCTATGTTAAAAATGGGCAGACAATATATATAGTACCCACCCCAAATAGGTACCCAACTAGGCATCGCACCAGACCAAAGGTCAATATGTAACATATCAATGACCTGTCCGTAGAACCATTTCATGGGCGCATCAGTAGGTGCATTATTCAGATAGACACCATAAAACATACTATCTATGCTATTGCCAATAGCACCCCCTAGAACCAAAGCCCATCCGCAGATCCAAGCAACAGGTGCATGACGTCTGATGGATTGAATGATGTGCCAAAAAATATATAAAGAAGCCAAAACACGGAAGGTGGTAATCAATAACTTGCCATACTTAAACCCTAGATGGATGCTAAATGCCATGCCAGGATTTAAAGTATAGGTAAGCTTGAAAATATTTCCCAAAAGGTTAATGTGCCCATCTGTTCCCATTTCCATATGGTTGTAGACCCAAAGTTTAGAGGCTTGATCTGCCAAAACAATAAACAATACAATAGAAAAATATTTTATAAACCGTTGCATATAGAAATTTTTATACGATATAATCCGTTACTTGACCCTTGTTGTTTAATGGCACCAATGCCTTAAAAGAGCCAAACATGAACAGAAATCCGAGAAAAATAGCTAAATCTGCTATATTGAAAATAGGCAACACACAGATCTCTTGCCCGCCACAAATAGGTACCCAATGGGGTAATACACCAGACCAAAAATCAAGATGGAGCATGTCAATAACTTGCCCATGAAACCATTGCATGGGCGCTATATCAGGTGCATTATTTAAATAAACACCATAAAAAATACTATCAATGGTATTACCAATAGCACCTCCTAAAAGCAAGACCCATCCCCAAATCCAAGCGGCCGGGGTTGACCGAGCCAATGACCGAATGATATAAAGCATAATATAGAGGGAAGCAAAAAGACGCACACAGGTGATCAGTAGCTTTCCATATTTAAAGCCAAATTGTAACCCAAAAGCCATGCCATAATTCAGCACATAGGTTAACTTAAATAGGTTTCCTAATATTTTTATATGGTAATCTAGCCCTAACTCCATATGGCTATGGACCCAAAGCTTGCATCCTTGATCTGCAAAGACCACCAGCAACAATACTAAAAGATATTTTCCGTGTCGTCTCATGCTACCATAACGTCTCATATATGCTTTACAAGATTAAAATAGACTTAAGTTACGCTTTTTTGCGCAATATTTCCACAAGAAGTATGCTTGTTCTGCTGCAGTGGAATACGCAGCAAAACATACAAACTATAGCCAAAAGCATGGTCAAATGCTGCTAAACCAAAACCTGGAATATCAAATGGCAAAGCAAATAGCTTATTTTCTATTTTTTTGTTGAACTTATAGCGCATTGTACAACCGATAGATAGGGCACGCATCAGGCATACCTTTCCGCCTGCGACTACCTCCCACCAGTGCACTATTGGAGCACCTTTGCTATGCCGCAAAGCAACAGGTGCCATACATACTTGAGGCGGACAAGCTTTATTGGGTGGGTGGTTGCACTGAAACTTATTACTTTTTAGCTGAAAATCAAAAAAACTTCTAGCATAACGTAATCCTATAAAAAATTGATTGTGATGGGCAGTAGGTGTTAAAAAATTATACCCTAAACCTACCCTAAAATATTGACCACATACAGATGCAAAGGAACCATTACGTGGCCTGCCATCCCGCTGAATTTGGCCCAACCCATAGTCTACATCTAATAAGATTGGATGAAAATCAATAGAACTATGTATTTCATAGGCAGGGCCTGTTTTTTTGTACCAACCCACGCAAGTTTTGGCTACATCTATGCCAAGATACCAAGTAGTAGGCCAAATCCTATGGTTGGATAGTTGGACATTGGCCATTACACACTGAGGGAGCACAACAGACAACACCATATAACCTATTGACTTAATAATATAACGTAACATTGGGTTTCTCTTTCTCTGCTTTCAATGGTACTGGACCGTCTATAGTAATTTTCTTGAAGAAATCTTTTTTATTACATTGCACCCCCTGAATAGTATATTGTACTTGAAGCCCTCCAGCTTCAGTAGAAATCAGGGAAACCATACGTTCATAGCAAATGGTGACTTGGAGATAGTAGCGCGCATTTTCATCTATTAGCTCAAAACTGACTGCATCGGCATTGGGGTCAAGCGGTATAGATAAACCATCTTTTAGCAAAAAGGGTGCATCATGCTCTGTAAGGAGCGGCAACTGCCAAAAACGTAATGCCGAAAGTCGCTCGCTCTGCAAGTCTGCTAATGTCCCTGGGACTTTTTTATCCTTTGCTGGCAAAAATGCAATTTTTACTTGCTTTCCATATTTACTTTCCCAACTTTTAAAGTCTTTACAGGATAACACCCCCAATAACCCAAAGAGCATGCAAACTTTTCGGAGGTATTTCAATAGGACAAAAAAAACCGATAAAGAGACCAACATGTAGAACATACAATGAAATCGCTGCACGCCTAGCCTATGGCTTAATAGGTCTAAATCTTGACTAGGGCAGTGTAAACGAATATAAAATCGGCAATAAATTTACGCCTTAAAACCATAGCAAACAAATGAACCAAATGGATAAGAATGGCTACAATGGTCTAGCCTGTATGAGACCGGTCAATGGCGTCAACTTAAGAAATATCTATTCTAATACAGAGATAGAAATGGCTAATGTGTATACGCCGCTGCTCATGTCCGCCAACTTTTTTATCGGCGGACATATGCGCCTTAACTTGACGAAATAGCAGCAAACATATCTATTCAATTTACTGGTTTTTATGTAAAAAGAACAACGCCCCTGTAAAAAGTCGCGGTTTAGAAAGTGGCATTTTACAGATGATGTGGAAAAACAGTTTCCTTTGAAGCCCCCTTTGGGGGCGCTTCCTGTTTTTCCATCTGTAAGATGACACTTTCAGCGACTTTTTACCGAGGGTTTGATTTTTTGTCCACTTCTTTATCAAGAAAAAAGTGGGATAAAATGCATTATTAACCAATGGCGAGAATATACACTTTTATTTGAAAATCAATAAAAATTCATTAATTTAACGGCATTGTGAGACCGGTCATCGCTATTTGCTTACGCTTTTTTTAGCAGGCAGTTTTGTATCATTTAAGTTAGCGCATGGGCCTGCTTGAAGACGATAAGGTGCATAGGCTTGTTTTACATCAAAAGTAGTCGTTTGTATACCTGAAATTTCATGAATCAACTTTTGATGTTTTAATAGGTCTATGTATTGATCAATCACACTAAGCAAAACACGTACCCCTTTCAAACCTATACGGGTATCTTCTGCTACAATGGCATCTATTACATTTTGATGGAATAGCCGATCGATCTATACCTTTTTTAGTCAGTAGCTCATCCACATAAGTCGTTGCAATCGCGCACTTCCTTTCAGGGGTGAAACCTTCATCAAAACGAATGATTTTTATACGGCTTTCTAAGGCTGCTGCCTTATCTGCTGTCAAGGTTTCTGTAAAGGTTTTATTGGCAATTAAAACAATTTTTAGCTGAGAGATATCAGGGCATGCATAGTTTAACGAGACAACGGCACTGCTACTTCTTGTGCTTCTAAAATGGTATGCAACAGATTATATATGTCTGATCCATTGCTGGCTACAAATTGTCCATTGTTATCCATGGCTAGGGCTTTATCTATTTCATCTAATACAAGTATTTTATTGGACCAGTTCTGTGCTTGACTAGGCGCTCCTATCAGTGCTTCTGCTATGACTCCTTTTTCAGGACTAGAGGAATAAAATCGAGTGCCATGTACGCTCTTATACCTAGATATATCCATACCTTGCACAGGTAGCTGCAACAAGCCGGCCAATTGCTTGGCCAAATAGGTTTTTCCAGTTCCAGGTGGCCCTACAAACATAATCGGGGTTGCTTTTTTAGTTAATAGACTGCTTTTGGCATCCTCAACTATAGTGGCAACAAATTCACCAATAGCCAGACGAACCGCTTCTGGATAGTTGCGCATAAATTGGTTTATAATTATTGTATCAGGAACAATTTGCTTAGGTCCTATAGGAAATTGCAATACCTCTTGGATTACTTCTACATATTTATCGTCACAATGGTCAAATCGTTGTATAGCCCAGATATGCCAATTTAAGATCTGCTCTATAAAACTTTGCATAGTTGCCGAAAACGTGTGTTTCCTTGCTGCATACTGCCTTTTTAAGTCTATTGCTTGATTGAGTCTAGGTTTGGATAAAAATGGAAAAAATAACATGGCACAAGAAGTCCTATAGCTTTAAGTGGATCGGTAGCGAGATTGCCTATAAGTGGCGCCACTAAAGTAGGTAAGTCAAAAGGCTTGTTGGATAATTGATCCAAACCAAAAATTAAGCCAGTTGATGCGAAGAGTTGAATAGTAGACCGAAACAATTCATTCATTTGCTCCTTTACAAAACCATCCTGTTGACTGCTTTTCCTTTTACCAGGCTTAACCATGCACTTTGGCTTACGCTTTGTTTGCTTAGGTACCGTCTCTTGGTGATGCGCTATAGTAGGTAAATTGCCTTTACTTTTTGATGTTGCCTGGAGCGGTATTATGCCCAAAGTGCCAAGGATAAGAAGGGTAAGGTATAGATAAATTTTCTTGAAAAGAACTTGAAAATAGAAACAAATAGCCTGAAATAAATAACGCATTGCAACTGTATTTAATAACAAAAGAACACTATGCTGAAAATAGCTTTACATGAGCCACCCATAGCGCGCACTTGCTACAAAAAAGTAGACAGATAGCACGACAGAATCATAGCCTGTCATTCAGCACAGAGGTGAGCAAAAAAGTAGATCAGGCCCTTGGTGTCGATATTTTACAAATATAATTCTTTTTGTAAGCAATGACCCGTATAGCTCTCTGGTACTTTAGCGACGGCTTCTGGAGTACCTTGTGCAATTAGATACCCCCCCTCTCGCCCACCATCTGGACCAATATCAATCAGATAGTCTGCTACCTTGATCATATCCATATTGTGCTCTATAATCAGCACCGTGTTGCCTTGGTCTACTAACTTTTTCAATACAGATAATAGCGCTAGAATATCTTGAAAATGTAGGCCGGTACTGGGTTCATCTAAGATATACAGGGTATCCCCCGTACTCTTTTTGGCTAATTCTGTCGCCAACTTGACCCGTTGTGCTTCTCCACCTGATAAGGTAGTGGCATGTTGCCCCAGGGTAATGTATCCTAGACCTACTTGTTCTAAGGTACGGAGTTTAACCAATATAGATGGATGGCTTTCAAAAAAAGGAATCGCATTGGATACAGTCATATCTAAGATATCCGCAATAGATTTGCCTTTATATTGTATCTCTAATGTTTCACGGCTATATCGTTTGCCTTTACAGCTATCACACGTTACATATACCTCTGGCAGAAAACCCATTTCGATGCGTTGAATACCAGCGCCCTCACAAGTATTACACCGGCCTTCTTTTAGATTAAAAGAGAATCGACCTGGCTTATAGCCTCTAATCTTAGCCTCTGGCAAAATCGCAAAAAAGCTACGTATATCTGTAAACATACCGGTATAGGTACTAGGGTTAGAGCGAGGGGTTCTGCCTATAGGCGATTGACTGACCTCTATCACCTTGTTGATGTGCGCTAAGCCAAGTGCTTCTGTATAGGGCAAGGAAATGACACGGCTGTTATAAAGGTGTTTTTTAAGAATAGGCAAGAGGGTTTTACGAATCAGTGAAGACTTGCCACTGCCTGATACCCCTGTTACACAAATCATTAGACCCAATGGAAGGGTTAAGGTTACATTTTTTAAATTATTGCCCCTACACCCGCTAATGGTTAGGGTTTTACCATTTCCTGGTTTGCGATTGAACCGTTCATGGGTTTTATCGGTTAAAAATACAGCTGTAGCACTGGGTTGTGCCAAAAACGCGTTTAAGGGACCTGCTGCAACTACTTCTCCCCCATAAAGGCCAGCTTGAGGGCCTATTTCAATCAGATAGTCTGCTGCCAACATGATTTCTTTATCATGCTCTACGACCAGCACTGTATTACCGATATCTCTAAGTGCTTTTAAGGCACCAATCAAACGGCTATTGTCGCGTTGATGTAAGCCAATACTTGGTTCATCAAGAATGTAGAGCACACCCAGTAGCTGGGTACCTATTTGTGTAGCCAGCCTAATACGTTGTGCTTCCCCGCCGGATAAGGTACTTATACTTCTATTAAGATGTAAGTAATGCAAGCCAACATCAATTAAAAATTGTAGTCTTTTGGTAATTTCTTGTATAATCTCATGGGCAATGATTTGCTGTTTTTCTGTTAATAAAGTGGATAAGGTAGCAAACCATTGTTTGAGTGCATCTAAGTCCATTTCGACTAAATCCGTAATACTTTTGTCCTGAATCTTAAAAGACCTAGCTATTGGGTTTAATCTAGTACCTTGGCAATCTGGACATATAGTTGTGTAAACAAACCCCTCTTCTAGACTACCATTTCGTGCAGCCATTTCTCGTTCTTGTTGTTTGATGAGCACAGCGATAATGCCCTCAAAAGGCTCGGCGCAATCGGCAATAAGCGTAGAACGATAAGGTATAACATTGCCAAATAACAACAAGTTCAATACAGCTGGAGGTAATATTTCAACTGGATCGGTTAGTTTACATTGGAAAAACCTTAATAAGGCTTCTATTTTTTTAAATAATAATGATGTCTTATAGGACCCTAATGGTAAAATGGCACCATTTTTAATGCTTATGCTTTTATCTGGAATAATCGTATCTATGTCTACATGGGTAATTTCACCTAATCCGTCGCAGATTGGACAGGCGCCATAAGGCGTATTAAAAGAAAAAAGGCTTGGTTCTGGTGCATCATAGGCAAGCCCTGTCTCTTCATCCATTAAGTGAGTGGAAAAATAGTGTTCTTTTTGCGCAGGATCTACTACTAATAGGGTCCCTTTGCCATACTTTAGCGCCAATTGTAGTGCGTTTTTAATACGATCCAAGGCTTTTAAGTCTATTAAAACATGATCTATAATCAAGGCAACATCATGTTTTTTATGGCGGGCTAGCTTTAAGCTATCGGTCAATTCTATAAGGGTACCATTCACTCTAACCTTATTGAAACCGAGTTTCATAATACGTTTGAGTAGTGCTTCATGATGGCCTTTTCTACCTCTAATAACAGGTGCCATGAGTGTAACTCTTTGCTTAGAGAAAGCACGTAATAGATGGGAAAGGATCTGTTCCTCATCCTGTGTGACCATTCTATTACCTGTAGTGTAGGCATAGGCATCTGCTACGCGTGCAAAAAGCAACCGCATAAAATCATAGATTTCTGTAGTCGTCCCCACCGTAGAGCGTACATTGCGATTGGTTGTTTTCTGCTCAATGGCAATAACTGGACTTAATCCATTGATTTTATCTACTTCCGGTCTGGTTAAACTACCTAAAAAGCCGCGTGCATAGGCACTAAAACTTTCTCTATATCGCCTTTGCCCCTCTGCATTGATGGTATCAAAAGCCAAAGAGGATTTCCCACTGCCACTGACACCTGTAATGATAACCAATTGATTGCGTGGAAAAACCACATCAATATTTTTTAAATTATGGGTCCTTGCCCCTAATACTTCCACATAATCAAAGCCATAACGATCTTGCAAGGAGTGGTTAGCCTGTTCTCGATCCATTTTATCTATCATATCACTCAAGTAATTCCATTAGGCGCAACCTGAATAGCCTCACAAAGGGTTCCCTAGGAGGACCATTCGCACATACCAACCCGCAAAAAGTATACAAGTTTGCTTTCCATAATCGTGATTTACAAAATTTTATATATCCATTTTCTGTGAGAAACGCAAGATATAGCTTAATTTAGCGGGCAAATAATCTATATCTGATCAACATTAAATATGTATACGTATGCATAGCCTCTATCGATTTTGTATAAATAAGATGGCCACCTATTTTGTACGGATTAAGCAGGTGCCATACCTTGCTTGCTTGGCATTTGGCTACATGTTCGCGCCGGTTATATTACAAGCCAATAATAGGCAGGTAAATGACCCTAAAGTAAATCTAAGCTCCCCATATGATACCGTATATACCCATTTTATGCTTTTAAATCCGGGTAATAAAGCTGCTGCACATGTAGGGATTGTATTTCTACATGGCGAAACCTTTAACCAAAAAAGCAAAGAAATGGCCATTAAGTTAAAAAGGTTACTAACACTTAAGGGTATCAATATTGAAACCATACCGAAAGATCCGAACTATATGGATCCAACGATAAATGAAAATAGATTTATTTTATCTAAAAAGCTACCAAAAGTTTACTTAATAAAAGAGGGTGAACAATGGCGTTACAGTAAAGAAACACTAGATTTTATAAGGGAATATGAAGTAGCGGATCGTTTACACACGCTTTTATATCACTTTTTACCCGAAGCATTTTGTAAAAAACAGATATTAAACCTTGCCATTTGGCAATATATCATGTTGATCGGTTTTGCCATTATTATTTGGCTGACCTATAAAATTATGCCCTGCTTTTTGAAGCTGATGGTATATAAGTTTATAGGTAGTAAAAAATCATTTGCTATAGAGCGGTTACTTATGCTGGTCATTAGCATCTACTTCTTAAAAAGTGGTTTAACGATGTTTCAGTCTGAATCTTTAGCCTCTTTTATCAATCGGGTCATAGAGGCCACCACTTCCTTTTTATGGATGTGTTTGGCGTATGAATGTGTTAATTTAATGCAATATAGAATCAAAATTTCTAAGAAACACAATAAGTTTATGATCCATATATTGCCTCTTTTTAGCATAATGGCTAAAATTATCGTAGGGATTGTGGGTTTGGTACAAACGATTGACAACCTTGGATTTGCAACAGGCTCTTTAGTGAAGGCGCTTTCTTTTAGTACACTGGGTCTGGGTTTGGCTTGTCAAGATACCATTAAGAATCTATTTGGATCATTGATGATTACGATGGATCGGCCTTTTAGTGTAGGGGATGAGATTGTTTCTGGAGGTATTCGTGGCAAAGTAGAAGAAGTGGGTTTACGTTCTACTTTACTACGTACAAAAGAGGGATCTTTAGTTTACATCCCGAATGCAAAATTAGCGGATGCCTATATTGATAACTTTGGGAAAAGAACTTCGCGGATGGTTTCTTTAGAAGTACCATTAAATTATGCGATCTCTTTGGAAGTGTTGCCAAGGTTTATAAAGGGGTTACGTACCATTGCCGAATCGCAACCATTGGTACAACCAGAAAGAACAAACATCTACCTGGATAAAATGAACCAGAACGGATTGGTCATTATTTTTAATTTCCATTTGGATACCACGGAAAGTAGTATAGAATATGCGTGTAAGAATAATGTCATACCGCTTATCTTAAAACTGGCCCACCAACTTGATATACGTTTAGGTAACGTACAATATATTTCGAATATAGCAACACCACATCCCTAAGGATGCAACCATCAAATGCTTACCCATCGGGTCAGCTGCTCGGGCGTTTAGTTTACTACATTAAAACGTATGTATTCAGCGCAGTGGTTTTTTGCGTCAAAAGAACCGCCCCTGTAAAAAGTCGCGGTTTAGAAAGTGGCATCTTACAGATGATGTGGGAAAACAGTTGCCTTTAAAGCCCCCGAAGGGGGCGCTTCCTGTTTTTCCATCTGTAAGATGACACTTTCTAAACCGCGACTTTTTGCCGAGGGCTTGATTTTTTTGTCCACTTTTTTATCAAGAAAAAAGCAGCATAAAATACATCATTAACCAGTAATGTGAAAAGATACATTAAAATAGGAAAGAGCCCATTAACATGCACGCAAAGTAGCTTCCAGGGCATCGACAAGGTCTTGTGCATCTTCAATACCACAAGATACACGTACAAACCCTTCGCTTATGCCAATGGCTTGAAGTTGTGTGGCATCCATTGCCCCATTAGACATCACAGGAGGATAGGAAATCAAACTCTCTACACCACCTAAATTGGCGCCAAAACTCCATGGACGACACAGCGCTTGCATAAATTTACTACTTGCCTCAGCGCCTCCTTTGAGTATAAAGTATAACATACCACCATGCAGGCCATTACTATGTTGCCTATCTGCTAATGCTTTTTGTGGGAAATCCGCCAATCCTGGATACCCTACTTTATCTATCTTAGGATGGTCTGTTAAAAATGTAGCAATCTGTGTTGCATTGTTAGACTGTTCTCGTATGCGTAAATGCATGGTTTTAGTGGATTGCAAAGTCAAAAAGGCAACCATAGGACTCATGATACTCCCATGTCTGTTTCTATAAGCAAAAATTTGAGGACCATTTTCTTCAGATGCACATGCTACGGCGCCACCGATGGTCATATTATGCCCATCGTAGTATTTAGTGGTAGATTGAATCACTATATCTGCACCAAAGTTCAGCGGACAAATCACCATAGGTGAGGCGAGGGTACTATCGCACACATGTTTGGCACCTATTTGGTGGGCCAATGCACTAACAGCAGCTAAATCGGTTAAAGTAAGTGTTGGGTTGGTCGGATATTCTGAAAAAAGTATTTTCGTATTGGGTTGTATGGCTGCCTCTATTTCTACTAGACTGGAAAAGTCTACAAAAGAAAAAGTTACGCCAAGTTGGCCAAAAAGGTCACGTGCCACTTCTTGTGTAGTGGCATAACAACCGTTTGAGAGTATACAATGGTCCCCATGGCGTAAAAAAGTGGCCATGGTAGTAACAATGGCTGCCATCCCTGAACCAAAACAATAGGCAACTTGTGCTTTTTCCAGCGTAGCAATCTTTTCTTCAAGCACTGCAACAGTAGGGTTTCTTGACCCAGAATAGGAATGGCCCTTGGCTAAATAGGTTTCAATGGACTCCTGTACAAATACGGATGATTGAAAAATAGGTGTAAGGATAGCACCCGTATGGGGTTCTGGAGATACACCAGCATGTACCACTTCAGTAGCTACTTGTAAATGGCTACTTGCCCATGTGTGCGTGGCAGAAGATGGTAATGGATGGGGCATAGTCAAAATAATAAAGTAAAAATATAGGCTAGCAACGCATACCTAAATCTATCGCACGCAAGTTAAAAAAATAGCTTGGAAAAGAAAAAAGGTATCTGTAAAATGAGTGGAATATATTTAGTGGAAGCAATTTAATACGATCTGAGGTCATCAAAATATGGAGGCTCAACTTGCTCTCTGCTACTTGATGCCTATAGGTTAGATCTTTCTTTCGATAATTATGGGTAATGGTCAGGTATGTGAATTTTCAACAGAGACGTTACAAAAAATAATTTATAAAAATATAAAATTATAGTAGATTATGTGGGATTTTGGGTAAGGTGCTAAACCTATCCAAAATCCCACATAATAGCGTAATGGAGCATAAAACTCGTAAGGTTGCATATAAGATTTAGCTACGAACGTATGAAAAGCTGGGCTCTATAAGCAAGGCAGCTAGGCGCTGTGGTAAAGACAAAATTAGCGCTCTTAAGCATCAAAAAGATGAACTTGCAAAGGCCTTAGGCAAGGCTACAGTTGAGCGAGATTGGGCAGTGGAAAAGCTAAAGAGCTTGGATTCCTTAAGTAAGTAAAGTCTTGTTAGATTCAAGCTTCCCAACTTATCCAAGGCAAGACAATGTGTGTTATGATCGGTACACTGCTCTTTGAGATATTACAAATCTAGGGCAATGACTGTAATATAGCTGTTTAAAAAAAATAGATTCGATTTACAGGGCACACTCTAGCATATGGTATCTCTATATACACAATTAATTATAAGCAGATGAATTTAATATAGGCAGAGATTATGTGCTTAAGTATTTTTATAGGGGAGCACAAATGATAAGCCAAACCCGACCGCAACGCCTCCTAGATGGGCAAAGGTAGTGACAGCTGGTGCATGATAACTATAATAGACCAATGTAGCACTATTGAGTAGTATAGCTAAAAGCAAATGCCATTTCATTTGCTTTTGCATGCATAATCTATGAAAGAGCATCCCTGTTAAACCAGACCATACCAAAGAGACGCCGTAAGCGTCGCAAAAAACATAGGTGGCGGTTTGTAAACCGACTAAAATAGCAGCCGTTAAAAAGAGGGGCTTGGCATGCAATGCACGGCTTAAAGCGACCAAATTGATTAGATTCAAGCCGTGATTCCATAGTGCTGCATCATGGTCGCCTTTATAAAATAATCTATTATAGAGGTTTGTCTCTTTGCTGCCAGAGCAGTACACTACATAAGTAAGATAGAGCGCTATAGCAGCTATGGTAAGTGGGATAGGCTAAGGCTTTATAGAAGGAGCCGCCTGGATAGAAGCTGATGCAACGCAAGTAAAAGTAATACATGCACCTAAAAGCAGTGCCAAACGTTTTATTTTTATCCTTATGAGGAGTGAGTACATCTATTTACAAAGTTACGTTTGTCTGCCCTACCGCTAATGCTCCGATAAAAATTCCTCAGGCTCTATATCAATTTCTATGGCTAGCCTTTGAGAAGCAAGTAGTCCCTTTCCATCACCAGGTGTTTTTTCATATAACTCATCTACAGTGGCATCATCTAAGTTGCCCACTTTCACAATCCTACTGCCAAATAGCCGAAGTGAAAAAGCATCTATCCAGGTTAAATTTTCTGCAGCGTTGGCAGTGTTGTACCAACAAACTAATTCAAAAGGCAGCTTGTTAAAATAATCTATTACATCTTTATATTTGAAAGTAGCTATAGGCCGATCTAAATAGGTAGGCGGATTGTTTCTACCCGGTACAACTAACTGAATAGATTCAATATCATACTCTTGCCTAGCCGTAATTTTATTAAAGATTACATGTTCTACCAATCTTAAAGTAGAAATTTCCTTTGGGAAAAACTCATGCGCAGTGGTTGATGCATCTGCTCCTGAAATTTGTAAGTGCTTCAATAATTGCTCTAGAGGCATGATCTCTGCTAGTGTATCATCTGTATAAGGCACCAGTAATCCGTTTTTGGCTCCATCTATAATGACCTTGGAAATTTCCTTGCCAGGCATAAAACAAGGGCCATTTTGTTTTTCATTCAAATAAATTTCCCGCCAAACTTTCCTTGCATATAAAACATAGGCCCTAGCTATGGGGCGCGTGGCATGCGGACTATAATTTTGCGACAAATGATCAATACGCCCATAGGATGGGGCAAGGGCATTTAAGCAAGTAAATAAAACAAACAAACGTTTTTTAAGAGACATAATAGTGTACAATTAATGAAGTAGAATATTGAAGCATGAGCCATCTATAATGGTTTCAACTTCATTTTTAAAGTTTTGCCTTTCTATCTTTTTTATTTCAATAACCAATCGATCGCCTGGCCTAGCTAATGATGCTATGCTGTGCAAGTCCGCTACAGTATGGTTTACCGTTAATGTATGAATAGGACGGCTGCCTCTGGCCAATGTAATCGCCCATTCGGCTACGCGGTACCGGGCATCGTTGGGTAGAAAATCCTGAAAATATTTGTTGGGAATGACTTTTGCCTCCACTACCCTAGGGCCAGGCGCTGCTACGCCTTCTTTCATGTCAATGGGTTTGTTTTTAGTGGTAATCACAATTTGTGGAATGGGAATGTCTTGTACCATAAATGATTCTGTTCCTATTAAGGCGTCGGCGTTATATACCTTTAACTGAACCTGGTTCGCCTTAGGAATCACGGTGACTACGCCTCGTTTAGATCCAGGGATGAGGGTACCTCCTTCTATTTTAAACCGTGGGTTATAGCTGGCGCCAAGAGAAGGGACTTGAATATCTAACGCATTGCCACAATTCCGATAAAGTGACTGGACCGTAGCAGCCCTTATTTGAATCACAGGCTTGGCTACTAGATAAGCGATATCTTCTGTAATAGTAGACTCCTTTCCCCCAGATAGCCTTAACTTTATAGCAGCTTTAAAACTCTTTTTGGCCAATCCATGGCTGTCGTATTTACCAGGAGAAGCAGTAAAGGAGATTTTACCTATACCATCTTCTACCACAACGGGCTGGTCATCGATAAACATCTCTGGAGAAACGGCAGAGGAAGAGGCGGCTAAAATTAAATCCGCTTCATACTTGCTTCCAGCAGCAACGATATAAGACTTGGTGTTGGCAAGCAACTTAAGCGTGTCAAATTTAACATCAGAGGAACCAATAATATTGCCCAATGTGTGAATGGCATCTACTTCTGTAGTGACTACCTCAGAGGCAAACTGACTCAATGTAGCCAATGCAGCACCAAGCGGTGTGTGGCCAAAGTTTAAGGCAACAAAATCTTTGTTCGCTTGATTGGGATCATGACTAAAAAAGTCATGGTCTTTTGCATCAAAAGCAATAGGTGCATAAGGCTTATCCACCAGCTTAGTGAGCTGTGCTATATAGGTTTTTAATTTAGTTTTTAATATCTCCCCTGCTCCTTTGTTGATCATAAGACGGGCTACTGCTCCATCATTTTTGAGCCCTTTGGGTAATTTGGTTGCCTGATCTATACCGCCTTCTGCATCAATTAATTGTTTTTTTAATCCATCAATATACCCAACCAACGCTACGGTATCCTGATGCATAGCCAAGACTTCCCCGAGTATTTTCATATCTGCTGGACGATTACCCATATCTTTGACTGTATTTTTTAATGCCTGAATAGCACGTTGATTTTGGCTGAATTGTAGGGTTCTGCTTTTATCGATGCTACCACTCAGTGTTACGAACTTATCTAATACACCAGAGCTAACCTGTAGTGCCAACATAGCCGTTAACACTAGGTACATCACCCCTATCATTTTTTGCCTAGGACTTAATTTTGCTTTAGCCATACTATTTTAACATTTATGCGCAACTTTTTATCTCAACACTTCGTGATTGGCCTACAAAACAGTAGATTATATCTATACAACTTAGCTTTTAAATGCAGTTAAGGTCTTAGCATATATTTCGTTTAGGGCGGTCACTTTTTCATTGAGCAAAGTAAGCTCTTGTTTAAAGTGTATCGCCTCGTTACCTGCTATTTCCATCGCTTTTAAAGCGGTTTCTAAATGGGTATAGAGCGCACTAGTATGGGTATTCTGGGCTTCCATATGGGCTAAAGCTTGCTTGTAGAGCCCATTCATGGAGGTTAGTGTATGGGCCATTTCTTCCATTTGACTAAAATAATGGGTCAATTTATCTTCAGAGGATAAGGTGGTAAACGAACGAAGTGTATGCCCAACTGCATCATTTATTTTGGCAATATCTCCCATCACCTGCGTGGCCTGCCCTACTTGGTGCACATAGGCTTCTGTAACCTTACT
Organism: Candidatus Cardinium sp. TP; assembly: GCF_025215055.1. GTDB lineage: Bacteria > Bacteroidota > Bacteroidia > Cytophagales > Amoebophilaceae > Cardinium. The sequence continues at coordinate 22,586 of NZ_JANAVR010000002.1, read as the reverse complement.
AAGGTTCGCAAAAGAAGGCACATTTTCCATACGTTCTGCAAAACGACGCATAGTAGTGGCTAAATTTTCCAATAAAGCACTATCTATAGAGGCTTTTTCCAAGCATTGGTCCAATTGTTGGGTAATGGTAGGCGCTGCTTTTGCAGCACGATGGGCCAAAGCAGGCCCATTATAGTCAGGCGCTAGTTCAGGATAAACGCGCGACCAATCTATCCCTTGCTCCTTAGGTTCAAAAGCACTCAAAAGGAAAATCAATGCTTCTATAGAGAGGCCAAGCCCCAACATGATGCTGCCTCCAGGTAGGTTTAATAACTTAAACATGGCCCCAAAAATTACAATAGCTGCACCAATATTGTAGATAAAGGGCATGATGGTATCATAAAATTTGTGCTGAAAAGAATGGCTTACGAGATTATGTTTCATAATATTTCAAGAATTTTAGTAGTCGATAACGATAGGATCCATACAATCCATATCAATTAAAAGTTATATGGCAGACATCACGCATCTAAAGCCAATATAGGCACGTGCCATATCTTTATGTTCACAATCAGAAACGCCTGTTTGTAGTGCATAGGAATAGTCTTTCCAAGAGCCCCCTTTAATGAGCCTAAATACACCACCTTTATCTTTATAAAAGGGACTAATCGTCTCACTTTTATGGATCAACAAAGGGCTGTATATATCTTCACACCACTCTGACACGTTACCTGCCATATCATAAAGCCCATAACCGTTGGGTGCAAAAGCCTTGACCGGAGAGGTATAGGCATAACCAGATGCAGCATAGTTCCCCTTTGTAACCTGAAAATTAGCCAATAGGTTTCCCTTTTTATCTCTTACAGAAGGCCCTCCCCATGGATACTGGCCAGATTCTTTACCGCCTTTTGCCGCATATTCCCATTCAACAGCTGTAGCCAGCCTAAAGTTAGGTCCAGGCGGCAAACCCTTCGCTTCTAAATACTTATTCCTATAAATGGTACGGACGCGTGCAAACTGTTGTGCGGCTTCCCAATTGATACCTACTACAGGATAGCCATCAAAGCGCGGATCCTCCCAATAGCTTTTGCCAAATGAGTCGTCCATAAACATAAAACCAAAATCCCTTTTCCAAACAGTTAGATCAGGCATAAGCTTTTCATTGATATAGGCTTCGTCTAATCCATATGCGGCTGGGTCCGCTTGCACAATAGCTATGAATTTGCGATATTTTGCATTGGTAACGGGCGCCTCATCCATATAAAATGGCCCTACGGTTGCCATTTGGGTGATATTGGTTTTGGCCACTACACTTTGATTGACACCACCGCCCATTAAAAAGGTGCCGGCTGGAATGAGGACCATACCTAAGGGCGTCTTATTACTCCATTTTGGCTTATTGTTCTGGTCTACAATTTCTCCTCCATCATTAAGCAGTGTACCGCAACTACTTATCGTTATATAGGCAAGCCATAATAGTCTCGCTAGGCTATGCCTAAAGCGCTTAGGTAAAAAACAGTTGTAGGAAACTAGAAGCATAAACATATATTTTATGAAAAGTTTTATGAAAAGATGCTTTGGTGAAGTACCAAGCTGAACAAAGCTATTAACTTTTTTATTTTTCACAAAGCTTCCATAGCATTACCATCGATAAATAGGTGCATAAACCAACAGTAGCGGTTCAGCAGCAAGTCTAATAACTATATTATTTTGCTACTATTACAAAGGTAACCTTACCTGTAGAGATGCCGGATGGTGTCTCCGCGGTTTTGCTAAAGGTAAGGGCACGCAATGCATCTATATAAATCTTTTCTACCATAGGGGTCACTGTTTTCTCCATCGTTTGGATAGAGATAATTTCCCCATCTTCATCTACTTTAATTTCAAAAACTATTTTACCAAACTCCTCGGTAGTATCTTTTGGGTCAGGCAGGGTATCCCACTCCCATCCCCTTAATTCAAGAGTCGCACCGGCTTGTTTCCCACGGTTTTGTCCGCTGTGGTATAAACCCCGTTCATCTATCTTGGGGGCTTGATCAGGTTGTGATTTTTTCTGTGGTGCACCACCCATTTGCTTCCGGCGTCGCTGTGGCGGACGTAAAGGCTTCTTTTTGAATCGATTTTTAGATGGCTTATCGGCTTGGGTGACTGCTGAACGAACGGTTTGTATGGAGGCCTGAGGCACATGTTCAGGCTGGTGGTGGTTGGCTGCAGTATAGGCACTGGTCGGCTGCAGGGCAATCCTATAAGCTTGCCCGCTAGAGATGCCTGGAACTGGCGTACGCTGTATAAAATAGGCTAACCCTAAAACAAATAGATGTAACCCGACCGATAGCGTAATTCCTTTTCCATCTGGGGAAAATAACCAACTATTTCTCATCGTTTTTTTTAAATTCGGTTGCCATAGCCACAGCAGCCCCTAATTGATTAGCTATATCTGCTACTTTAACCATATGGGCTATGGCAAGCCCTTTATCCATATGTAATACAACCACTTTATTGGATGTTTTGGCTAATACATCCTGTAATGCATTTTGTAGTTGGTGAAAGGCAACGTGCCTCCCTTCTATATAATAAACCAACTGAGCTGTAACGGTTACATTGATGGCTGCAGATTCGGTTTTTTCATTCGTACTTAATGGCAAGTCAACAGGCAATGCTTTGGGGTTATAACTGGCTGTGATCAGTAAAAAAATCAATAGTAAAAATATAATGTCAGTCATAGACGCCATGCTAAAAGAAGCATTGATCTTATTTTTTGTACTGATTTTCATTTTTTACTTATTTTAAGTTATACCTATCTAACCTTAGCAACAAAAAGGTTCACGAGATAATTCAGTCTTGCAGTAGCTTTAGTGACCTGCGCAATGCAGTAATTATACCCCAAATAGGCTATAATCCCAACCACCAGGCCTGCTACAGTGGTTACCATTGCTTCATAAATGCCACTGGAAAAAACCTGAGCAGAGAGGTGATGTTTTTCTTGGGAAATGGCCATAAAGGTTTGAATCATACCTGTTACAGTACCTAAAAACCCAATCATAGGTGCAGCCCCAGCAATGGTAGCCAGTAGAGAAAGCTTTTCTTCTAAAAAGGAGATCACCCTACCAGATTCACTTTCTAAAATCAATGCGGCATGGGCAGTGTGCCGCTCCGCTATCCCTTTGCTGATTACTTTTTGAATGATGTTTGTTTGCTCAGCACAGATAGATTGTATTTGTGTGACATCTCCATGGCTTAAGTGTGTTTCTATCTCGGCTAAAAAATCGCTAGGGAAATGCAAATACCTTCGATAAGTCAACAGGCGCTCTACTAGTATGTAAAGACTTAGTAAGGATAACAAAGCAAGGGGAAACATAAGCCAACCCCCTTTTAAAAGTAGACCTAATAGTGTCTGTGAGGTAGATATATTCATAGTGATCAGTGGTATAGTGTGGCTAAAACGCAACCTCAGCGGATTAGTATTCTAAAATAAAGATATTATTGTATTTTGATTTAAATTGTTCAAGTTTTCGACTTGCTTCATAGTGGGTTTTACTATGCCCTATCGTTACACGGTAATATTTTTCTCCTTTATTGACTCTAGGTAGAATCAAATAGACGCCTAGGTTGTTTTTCATAAGTTGTTGGACTACTTTCATAGCAGATCGCTTGTCTAAGTGACTGACTACCACTAGGTGGTATATCCCTTGTGGTGCGCTTAACTCTTGATAGGTCCCTGGCTTAACCAATGGCTTGTGTTGTTTTGCTGTAAGCTGCTTTTGCGTGGCACTAATGCTTTTTTTAATTTTATTCCCTTGTTTAGGTTCAAACCCTTCAGCGCTGCGAACGGATGATTGGGCGGCTCTATGGCTATTTACACAGCCTGTTCCTGGAGTGGTGGCTGGTGATGCGTTACAGCTAGCTGTGTTTTGGTCAGTAGTGGAGCTATTATTTGCCGTTGCAGGTGGAGGCCCCGGTTCCACTTTAAAATAAAAATTATAGCCTACCTTTACTGCGATCAGCAGCACCACTATCGCTATAATAACCAGCACAGGCCATATAGCTTTTTTTTTAGGCAATGCTTGAAAGTCTGGTTTGGGCAACCCAAATTTGTTATCTGTGGCATTCATAGACATACTAAAAATTTGAAGTAGGGTTGCATTCCGCATGCTGGCCAATAGGTTACGCATGGAACGCATAGCAATATAATAAATTTCTATAAAAAGGTAATGATAGGCTACTTTTTGGTCCAGGAAAATATAGAATAGGTTGCCTGTTTCTAAGCTAGAATTTGTTGCACCAACTGGCAAAGTTCGCCATAAGATTCGGAAAAGAGTGGACACATATTGCCCGTTGGACTATTTTTAATCTGTATACGGTCGGCACTAAAGGTTGAACCAAACAGCAGGTCTAATTTACGAAGTGGATAACGGAACAACAAACGGTCCTCACCTGCTTTATTAGGCACGGGATCCATGACGATGGCAATAAGCTTGCATAGCTTATATTTATCTTTCATCCCAGCAACCAATGCTATAAAGTTATCCAATCCAACTGGTATCATATTGTTTTGCTCAGGAAGGATAAGCACGAGCTTTTCTATCATGGACAAGGTATCCTGTAGCGCCGTTAACTTTTCTGGTATAATCTCTAAAGGTTCGTTGGACGAAGAGGGTACAAACTGTTCTAAGCTAATGGTTTCTAATGCTGTATCACACCCCTTGGCCTCTAATGCACCTGCACACCAACAACTAAAATTTTCTGGAAAAGGATTACCAGGCTCAGTAGTAGTGAGAATAAGCACCTTGTTTTTCATCGTGTGGCATTTCTTTAAACTTTGACAGACGCAAATTACAGACCATTACACCGGGCTACTTATCCATCTATTCCTGAGCAGTAATGGCTTTACGTTTTTTTTCTAAATTTTTAAGTGGTTAATTAAAATAATCAAACAATATCTATTGTATTTGGATCATAGATCATAACCTGGAAGCAATAGGGTTTGCACGAATATAGGAATTATTCGTGCAAATAACTGTATATAACTGCTTACTAGGTGTTTTGGTATGGCTGCCCTTAGTTACTGACTTCAGTAGGCTTATTTAGGAACGAGTCGATAAAAGGCTATACATAGTATAGAAAAAATAATATTAGGCAACCATATGTCGAGGAGCGGATGCTCGCTTTGTGTTTCTGCTACAATTTTTGCAGAGAGAAAGAGAACGATATAGAAGCAAGCGAGTATACTACCTAAAGTAATGCGCCTGCCTACACTACCTCTTGGCTTATGCAATGCCACTAAGAAACCCAATACAATCAAAATAACAATGGCAAAGGGCGTCATATAGCGAATATGTTTCTCTGCTATGAAAAAACGTACACTTGCGCTGCCCTTATAGATCAATTTTTGAATATGCAACTCCAATTCAGGGAGGGTTAACCCATCTTTTAGATTGGGATTAATGGTAAAGTCTTCTGGATGTACGGCTAAGGGAATGGTTAGGCTGTCTCCTACTGTCAGTGCTTCATGATTTGGAAAAAGGACACGCTTTTGCCAAGATCGTAGGATCCATGTTTGGTCTGTTGTCTGCCATTCTATTTTTTTAGCATAGAGTCGTTCTATTAGGGCATGATCTTTAAAGGTATCTAAGCTTACATCATACCCTATATTATAACAACCATGGTATTTAGCGATATGAAGGTATTGATTCGTGCCTACCTTAAGCTGTACGTAGTCTGACCGCACAAAGAAACCCATACCCAGATATTCTGTTTCAAACCGGACACGTTCCTTATTTGCGCCAGCCAATAACCAGCCGGTTAGATAAAAATTGGCGCCAGTAAGTAGCCATGCAATGATTAAATAAGGTGTAATGATGCGATGCAAACCAATACCACTGCTGAGCAGGGCAATAATCTCTGATCGGTTGGCTAGTCTAGTAGTCACCCAAATAGTAGTCCAGAAGACAATAATAGGGGATAAAAGATTTACGATGTATAGAATGAGTACACAATAGTAGTGAAAGACTTCATGGAAAGAAAGGTGGTGTTTTTTTAAACTGCTTACATTTTCCGCTGCATGAATCACAACAATCACTAAGGTAGTGATGGTGAGTACAACGAAAAAAGTGGCAAAAAACTTTTTAAAAATGTATCGATCTAGTAACTTCATGTTGATTAGATTTTTTCCATAATGGTTTCGGATATACGGTTTTTCCATGCCACAAAGGTGCCCTGCTGAATGTGCGCTCTAGCTTGACGTACCAGCCATAGATAAAAAGTTAAGTTGTGCACACTGGCCAACTGGGCGCCTAATAATTCCTTAGCGGTAATCAAATGGCGCAAGTAGGCTTTGGAGTAGTAGCCACTCACAGGCCCACCTAGTGTGGCATCTATCGGACTAAAGTCATAGGCCCACTTTTTATTTTTGATATTGAGCATGCCTTGTGTCGTGAATAAAGTACCATTGCGTCCATTGCGTGTAGGCATCACACAATCAAACATATCAACACCTAGTGCGATACACTCTAAAAGATCCATCGGCGTGCCGACGCCCATTAAATAGCGCGGCTTAGCGCTAGGCAAAATGGAACAGACCAATTCTGTAAGCTCATACAGTTGACCCGTAGGGTGGCATACCCCTCCTATGGCGTTGCCGGGCCGATCAGCTGCCGCAATGGTTTCTGCAGATTGAATCCGTAGATCTTTATAGATACTCCCTTGCACAATAGGGAAAAGGGTTTGATGGGCATAGGACTCCGTTAAGGTGGCGTCAAAATAATTTATCCCTCTTTTGAGCCAACGATGGGTACGTTCCATAGACGCTTTCGCATAGTGGTAGCTACAAGGATAAGGCGTACATTCATCCAGTACCATCATAATATCTGAACCAATGCTACGTTGAATATCTATTACGCATTCTGGTGTAAAGAGATGTGTAGACCCATCTATATGGGAGCGAAAGGTTACACCTGCTTCCGTCAGCTTGCGGTTACCGGCCAGTGAGTAGACTTGATAGCCCCCACTATCGGTTAATATCGGGCGATGCCATCCCATAAAGGGGTGGAGACCGCCTGCTGCATCCAATACCTTGGTGCCTGGACGCAGATAGAGGTGATAGGTGTTGCCTAAGATTATATCGGCATCAATTTGGTCTTGTAGTACCTGCTGTGTAATTGATTTGACCGATCCTATTGTACCTACTGGCATAAAGATAGGGGTACGAATGGTCCCTCTACTAGTAGTGATCAGCCCTGCTCTAGCCTTGGAATGCCGATCTGCATGTTCTACTAAAAATTGCAATGAAGTATAGATGATTATATATTTAAGCCTATAGAGATAGGCACTGCCTACTGATCTGGAATCTTTTATGGATTTTAAGTCAAATATATGCTTTTTTACTTTTACCTTATAGGAAGTGCTGCTAAGCTCTTCTATGCATAATAGTAGTAAAATCCATATTTTCTCTTAAATTAGCAACGTGGATAGATATATTTATCGTACACCTCTATGCCATTATTAGCCAATGGGGCTATGACTCACCTGCTTTTTATCATTCCGTTCAGCGGCTATGCCTTTGAATTTGGAGGATGATCATGAATAAGCAAGTGCAGCGGATAGGCAGCCATTCAATACAAATATTTCTATGCAACTGCGTGCGGATTCGTTAATCAAAGAATATAAGGGTCGTAAGGTGGTAAAAGGGGTTTCCCTTACGGTTGCCTCTGGTGAAATTGTGGGGCTACTCGGTCCAAATGGGGCAGGCAAAACCACTACCTTTTATATGACCGTTGGGCTGATCAAGCCGAATAGTGGTAACATTTATTTAGATGACACCTGCATCACCCCATTGCCTTTGTACAAACGTGCCCAAAAAGGCATTAGTTATTTACCCCAGGAGGCTTCTGTCTTTAGGCAGCTAACCGTAGAGGAGAATATCATGGCGGTATTGGAAATGCGTGGCCTATCTAAGCAAACACGCAAAGAAAAATTAGAGGGTTTATTGGAAGAATTTAGCATTACGCATATCCGAAAAAGCAAAGGTAATGTGCTTTCTGGAGGGGAGCGGCGCCGTACGGAAATCGCCAGGGCATTGGCTACGGACCCTAAATTTGTTTTACTAGACGAACCTTTTGCAGGTGTCGATCCTATTGCGGTAGAAGAGATCCAATTGCTGATCGCTAAATTAAAGCATAATAATATTGGCGTATTGATTACAGATCATAATGTCGATGAAACGCTTTCGATTACGACTAGGGCCTATTTAATGTTTGCGGGTGCATTGCTCAAAGCAGGTACTGCAGAAGAATTGGCAGAAGATGAACAGGTACGCAAGCTGTACCTTGGCGAGAAATTTGAATTAAAACGTTATGAATAACCTATGCATGAGTCTATAAAAGAGCAGTATCACGTAGTTATTGGTTTAGAGATCCATATTCAATTGCTTACCGACAGCAAAATGTTTTCCTCCGATAGAGCTGAATATGGTGCCCTACCCAACACAAACCTTAGTCCTATTACTTTGGCTTGCCCTGGTGCGCTACCTAGGGTGAATAAAAAAGCATTTGACTATGCTATAAAATTAGGCTTAGCGTGTGGCGCAACGATTACAGATTTAAATTTCTTTGCAAGAAAGAGTTATTTCTATCCAGACTTACCCAAAGGCTTTCAAATTACACAAGATACGACACCGATTTGCCAGGGGGGCTTTGTAACCATTTATTCCAATGAGGGGGTAGCCAAACAAATTCCACTGATCCGCATGCACCTGGAAGAAGACACAGGGAAATCTTTACATGGTATGGTGGAGGACATTACTTTATTGGATTACAATCGAGCAGGGACACCCTTAGTGGAATTGGTAACGGAGCCAGCGCTGACTACCGGAGAGGAAGCCTATCAGTTTTTGGCTGAAATTCGGAAGCTGGTACGCTATTTAGATATCTGTGATGGCAACATGGAAGAGGCTTCTTTGCGTTGTGATGCCAACATTTCCGTAGCCCGCAAGGGCGCTCAGCGCCTAGGTACCAGAGTGGAGGTTAAAAACATGAATTCTATGCGCAACGTGCAGCTGGCCATAGCCTATGAAATAGATCGCCAAATCGATTTATTAGAAGCAGGGGAGGTAGTGATTGCAGAAACTAGAAACTTTCAAGCTACTTCAGGGGAAACGGTCAGTCTGCGGGCCAAGGAAACTGCCAGTGAGTATCGTTATTTTCCAGAACCAGATATTCCCCCTATATGGGTTTCACAAGAATGGATAGAAGGGATTCGAAAGACCATGCCTTTATTGCCAAGAGCTTATTTTAAAAAATTTACAGAGGTATATGGTCTTTCGGATTATACTGCTTCTGTGCTTACTGAAAACAAAGCTTTTGCGATGTGGTTTGATGAACTATGTCAGCATACGACCCATTATATAGCCGCAGCCAATTGGTTGTTGGGGCCTGTCAAAGGCTATCTTAATGAGTTGTCGCTTTCCTTAGAAGACTTTCCCCTTACGACTGATTGTTTTGTGGCACTGATCACTTTAGTAGAAAGTGGTACGGTTAGTTTTTCCATTGCGGCCAGTCAAATCTTTCCTTTGTTATTGCAGAAGCTAGATACCACGCCTATGGCGCTTGCCAAAAAGCTAGACCTGATACAGGATAGCGACGAAGGAAAGCTAAAAACACTGGTTGCCGAGGTATTAGCAGCCTATCCAGACAAAGTAGCCGCTTATAAAAATGGGAAGTCAGGGCTACTAGCAATGTTTATGGGCGAGATTATGAAAAAGAGTCAGGGGAAGGCCAACGCACCACTGGCACGTAAGTTATTAGAAGAGGCGTTGGCATAAACGACCTCTTTACCCTCGCTACAGCTGTTTTGCTGTATCTGTTCTAGTTACTGGTTAATAATGGATTGTATCCCACTTTTTTCTTGATAAAAAAGTGGACAAAAAATAAAGCCCTCGGTAAAAAGCCGCTGAAAGTGTCATCCTACAGATGGAAAAACAGAAAGCACCCCCTTTGGGGGCTTGAAAGGAAACTGTTTTTCCAAATCATCTGTATGATGCCACTTTCTACACCACAGCTTTTACAGGGGCGGTTTTTTAAACGCAAAAAACCAGCGACCTGAACAGATATATCCAAAATTTAATTCATGTGACCTACATACGTGCAATTCCCTTAGATATCTTCCTTTATGCACAGCAATAGCAAACGGAATCCGGATATAGTTGCTATACGCTCACAGCACCTTGTTTAAGCACTATGACTGCAAAATCAGCCTTTTTATAGCTAAGCTAACTCATCTTCCGGTGTACTATAGAGATCAACCAAGTGAAATGTATCAAAGATACATGATTTAGCCAATTCAGAATCAGAAAACATGGACAATAAGTTATTTGAACCTTTATATGCTTTTGGGCGATTATATATACAGATATTTAATATGACTGGTAAAAGAATATTACTTTTTTCTTTTAAAAGCAGTATACTACCTGCTTTTAACGGATACTAGGTCCCAGGGTAAAGTGATACTCAAAAGAACTTTTGGCACTTCGGATATCTTTTACAGGATCTAATCTGTAGCCACAATCCAGGCCAAGCATGGGTATCATGGGTATGGGCAAGATAAGACGAACGCCACCCCCTATAGACTTTTTTATATTAGATAGGTTGAAATAGTCATAACGTAACCAGCTATCCCCTATCTCTCCAAATCCTAATAGGTAGCAGCAAATAGGTGCAATCATAAGCGGATAACGCAATTCTAAGACAAACTTATTGAATAGAACCCCACCTTTGTATTGGCTCGTATAATCTTCTGGGGTAAGACTATCGTCTGGATAACCACGTAGTGAAACAAAATTGGCGCCTAATAATCTAGTGGGTATACTAGATGTACCACCCAAATAAAACCGTTCAAAAGGTCCTATTTCATTTTTAGAGAGGCTGTGTAAAAATCCAGCATGTCCACGTATATGTAAGACAAAATTGCCTAGTAAACGCTTAAAATAATATATATCAGTTATCAACTTACCAAATTCCTTTAAACGTGGTATAGCTGTTGGTGTAGAGGGCGCATAACCAAGCAAAGTGTAGGGAGGGGTAAGGGTTAAAAGGTTGGACCACATACAGCCACTAGTAGGATAATTTGGGTGATTAACAGTAGAATACATCCATGAAAGCTCTAACGTAAAATCATGTACGGCTCCCGATTTTTTGCTATGATCTTGTAATAATACGCAGTGTTGATACGCATGGTGATGGTAATCTATTCCTAAATGGGCTTCCCAATGTCTTGCCAGTTTTTTGCCTAGGCGTATTTGGCCACCAATAGAGTGAATTTTACTTTTTGTATCTTGTCTACCAATTGGAAACATATTTAAGTATACCCAATGGTCTAGTATATGATTTCCGATATTAGTTTCTGTTTGATAACCACTATTAAAGCTTATAGACAATATATAACGACTTTCCTTTAACCAAAACCAAGGTTCTTGAAAAGAAAAACTGAAATTTTTGTAATTTTTGCCATCCAGGTTAGCGGTTAAATGCAAATGCTGACCGCCCCCTATAGGCTTTTTTCCTGTAAAAATATTTTTTAAAGAAACATTATTAGAGCCAATTTCAAGTCCGGCACTAATGCCATTTGTATAGGTCCCATTGAGCTTAAAATCGAACCTGGGTTGTTCTTCTACTGAATAGATTAGGTCTACGGTACCCTTCGCTTCATCTCGCTGCATGTCTGGGACTAATTTTTCAGGCTTAAAGCATTGTAACATGGCCAAGTTGCGTAACGATTCTCGTACAAGGCCTAGGTTGACTTTTTCCCCAGGTAATGTCAGCAATTCACGTCGAATAACGTAGTCATGGGTTAATGTATTGCCTACAATATCTATTTGGCGGATGGTGACCTGCTTGCCTTCTTGCATTCTAATTTCTAGATCTACCTGATGACCTTCTAGAGACGTTTCAACCACTTCTGCACGAAAAAAAAGATAGCCATTGTTGGTATATAGATCATGAATGGTTAACCTTTCCAATCCAGGTGCCAATTGGCTTTTAATATAGATCGGATCATATATGCCGCCTTCCTTCAGGTTTAACAAACCATTTAGGGTTTGATCACTATATACGTAATTGCCTGCCCATTTGACACGACGGATTCTATATTGGTGGCCCTCATTGATTTTTAAATGAATATTTAGGTTCCCAGCAGTGTTAGGTTTCAACCATTCTGCTGCAATAGATACATCCCGAAACCCTTGTGACTGATAAAAAAGAATAAGATTTTCTTTCGCTTTTAAATATTTTTCTTCTGTGAAAAGAGATGAAAACAAAACAACATGCGTAAAAAAGTAGCGCTTTATATCATCTATCTTTTTAGGCAGTTGTAGCAGTATACCCCCTTTTCGAATGGGTGCCAGGGTGATGCTTTTCTTAAAAATATCCTGGAAAAGTGTACAATGCGGCGCTTCTTGTAGCGTCTTCATATGGTATATCAATAGCTGGGCATCTAAATGGTTATTCCCTTCAAAAAGGATCTGTTGTACTTTGCTTTTTTTTCCTTTACTTACCTTAATCTTTAAGGTAGCTTTGTGCGCCATGGCTTGATTTGGAATCAATGTTGTGGAAACCTTTACTGCTCTGAAGCCTTGCTCTAAAAATATTTTTCTAATCTTATCAGTTGTTTTTTGAAGAAAAAGCGGCGACAGCGCAACATGCTCCGCTATAGTAACTTTTTCAAGCAGTGCTTTTTCCTCTTTTTTGGTTAAGCCTTCTAAAAAATAGCTCGTTAACTGGGGATGTTCCTCTACATGAATCACACAAGTGGCTAAACCGTTTGTTTGATCAACTTCAGATAGGTAGATCGCAACCGATTTGATGCCATCCTGTTTGGCAATTTTTCGAATTGCATTACGTACTTGCTCAGTGGTTGGTGCTACCCTGGTGCCCTCTTGCAAGCCAGAGCGCGCAATCAATAGGTCAGACGCTATCGAAACATTGCCTACTACCTGAATCTTGCGTACAAGGTAACCGGTTGTGCCAAAGATAGGCTGTGCCCACCCTATACATAGGCAAAACAGGTATAACAAACGCTTAACTTTCTTGATATTTGTATCTATCATTATCATAATAAATAGCATAAATGTATATAAATAGCTTAGCCGCTCCATCTTGAAAAAATACAGTACCCATTGCCACCATCCATTGTCCAGCGTCCTGTCATAAAGCCATATAGACCACGGTAGCTTTCCCCCAATATAGGAAAATATGAGCGGTATGGCATATGCTAGGAGTTATATAATCAACATAGAGTCACCATATAAGAAAAACCGATACCCTTCCTTTATTGCTTCGGCATAAGCATCTAACACCAACTCCTCTCCTCCAAAAGCAGCTACGCTGACCAAAGAGATAGAAGAAGGAAGGTGAAAGGTAGTCAATAATGCATTGCAAACCTTAAAGGCGCAGGAAGGTAAAATAAATTTGTTCGTCCAGTCACTGGCTTCTTTTAGCTGGCAAGCCACCGAAACAGAAGACTCCATAGCCCTTAACACCGAAGTACCCACTGCACAAACCTTTTTTTGATGATTCAGGCTTTGGTTGACCACTTTTGTCGTTTCTTGCGTAATCATAAAACGTTCAGAGGAAGCCCTTACCTTCGTAAGATCTTCCATATCAATCGTGCTGAGTTCACCTAAGCCAATATGCAATGTAACCGGTACAACAGTAATGTTCTGTAAGGCTAAATATTTTAACAAATAAGGGGTAAAATGCAAACCAGCAGCTGGTAATACGATACTACCTATATTTTTTCCAAATATGGTCTGGTAATATTCCCTATCTTCTGGCTTAGAAGGACGTCCTATTTGATGGGGTAGAGGCATATGACCGATCTGGTTGATCAGCGCATAGAATTCTTCTTCTGGTCTGTCAAATAATAATTTAAGTGTGCGGCCTCGTGAAGTAGTATTATCTATAATTTCGGCTACCAATTCGCCATTGCCAAAATAAATTTTATTACCTATTCGGATTTTACGTGCTGGCTCTACAATGGTATCCCATAACCCATGTTCGTCATTCAATTTGCGCAATAAGAGTACTTCCACTTGCGCATTTGTTTTTTCTTTACAACCATAAAGTTTACAAGGTAAAACTTTAGAATCATTGACTACTAAGGTATCCCCTTCACTAAAATAAGTAGGCAGCTCTTTAAAGGTGGTATGCTCTATCTTTCCACTATCTTTATGTACAACCATTAAACGTGCATTTTCCTTTTCTTCAATTGGATATTGTGCAATGCTATGTTCTGGTAGCGTAAACTTAAAATTTGATAACTTCATAGTATAATATATTTTTTAAGAAAAAGTTAGCCTTTTTTGTAGGTTTTTTGGTAGCCTACGGCCTATTTTTTATGGTTCGCCTTAAGCCATTTCAGTTAGGTGTATAGCGGCACGTATGCTATTAAAATAAACAACAGATGTCAAGGCAAATAAAGTTGTTGTGACAATAACAATCTATTGGACCATTGTTTGGATCTTTTTTATACATTACACCAGGTAAATCCCAACAATAGCTTATCCCTAAGGCCAGGCTATTGGTTGGACTAAAATCATATTTTACGCCACCACCTAAAAGGATAAAACAGCCTAATGGTCGTTTGGTCAAAAAAGCCGGTCCATCTAAATGGGATGTAGCTCTAGCAGGTAGATGGATAGAGGGTATGATGCCTAACTTACAATAGATACTGGTATCAATCTTCACCTCACTGGTATAAAATCTGCATAGGCAAGGTATCCAAATATAATTTAAAGAATAGGCCTCATGTATAGGTGCTGATCCAGCAGTCGCATGCGTCAATGCAATATGGCCTAAAGCATAGGAAAGTCCTAGACTAACGCTACAATGCTCCTGTAGTGCAAGATGATAGGCACCACCAAAGTGCATCCTTATAGCCCCTCCTGTAGCATAAGGGGGCGATTGCATGTGGCTATACACCCTATTCGTAGTGTAGGCAGGCGCACATTCAGCACTAAAACGGCCAGACCATGCCATGGCATGGCTATACCCGATGGAAAAATACAAAGCCAACCATAGAACCCTTTTCATAGGGGACTAAATTACAGCTATTTTATGGTAAAAATAAATTTATATATATCTAATATGCTAAACGGTTATTGAATTTTTTATAAATTCTAAACTTGGCTAGCTACCAGTAAGTAAGGAATCAAATATTTTCCCCTACTGAAGTGGATTTAATGGATCTATTATGCTGTGATTTATTTATTTTGATATACTTCCTCGCTTAGAAATTATTTCTTTTAGGCTATCCAGGGTTAGTTTTTTTTCATGTGAATTATAGCTTAGAAAGTGAATTATATTTAAATAGCCGCTGCAAGATCCTGGACATCTGCATATCAAGTCCATACTTTGTCTCCACACAGAAATCATTTTTTCTACAAGGCAATTAACATGAACGTAATCGCCACATGGAAGTAAGCCTACAGATTCTGTTTTGTGACATATGGCACATTGGGCATCTTGTTCTTGCTTATTTGGGAATATAGATGGGTGCTTAGCAACTAAATTTATCATATCTTTTACCTGACGTTTGAATTGTGGCCTTCTAGACTCTACGAGATAGCCATTGTATCGCTCAACAATATCGCCTACTTCTCGCTCGTATTTCTCTTGATTCATTTCTAATACGTTAGAACTGCATCGTCCCATCGCATTGACCTTTTGACACATCTCCTTTGTGCCCTCAAATTCTTTGATTAACCGTTGTCTTTCATTAGGATCTACGATTTCTATTAACCTTTGGTTTAACATCCCTACACGCCGGTCTCTTTCTTTTACAAATGCTGCAATCATCTTATCCCTTTCATCCAGATTTTCTACTGGTTTTAATGCTTTACTAAATGTTTCGCCGTATGATTTTTCATTCTGTATGATCTGCTCCAAATGATTTATGATGGATATTTGATCCGTTTTCTTTGAACTGGCGCTATGCACAGGTGGTGGTGTTGGTGAAACGGGTCGTGTAGTATTCAAATTTGTACTTTGACCCTGTTTTAATGAATCGGGTGGCGTAGTATTTAAACCCTTTTTTTGAGCCACCTCTGATGAAGGAGAAGTGGGCAGCATAGCATTCGGTCCATTTTTAACCTGATTGGACAGGGGTAAATTGCGCTGAGTCGTCTTTTGTGGGCAGGATGTGGCCAAACTAAGCAAAACAGCTAAATAGAAACTATAGGGCAGATGGGTCTGTTTGGTAGGCATAATGTTCATCGATTAATTAACTTTTAATATAATTTTCTTTTAAACGAAACTTGCTTACAACCTGAGTTCTCTATTTATTTATCTGATTTACAGTTACTAAAAACAGGTTATTTGACTAATATCTTTACTAAAAACACACCTATTTTAACTACTTTTATCTACTAATTATATTATAATAGACTGATAATCAAAACAATTTGTATATAAGCTGTTTATATAATTGTGTCTAATAATAAATTTTATTAATTATTTTATAATTGATTATCAAATTAAAAAATAATCTAATCCCGAACTCAAGTTTAGAATAATACAATTATACGAAATAATTGGTATTGGATCAATTATACAATGAGATGGTGCAGCTAAAATAGGCTTTCATGGCATTATTTTTTAAGTTCAGATCAGTTATTCGTCTATAGTTATACTCTTAGTTTTAGCTCATGTCAATAAAAAACATTGCACAAGATTTTGGTCAATACGCAGAAAGGGTGGCAGCAGATTATTTGGTCGAAAAAGGGTTTCGGGTCATGACGCAAAACTTTCGTTATAAGCGTTTTGAAGTAGACCTTATTGTGCAAAAAGGCAAGCTCATTGTCTTTGTTGAGGTAAAAGCACGTAAAAATAACTTGTTTGGTAACCCAGAAGATTTTGTTACTCAAAAAAAGATGCGTGCCCTGCGTTTAGCCGCTGCACATTATCTACGCATCCAAAATAGTCAGCAAGCGATACGTTTCGATATTATCGCTGTGCTAGGCAGTAAAGAACAAATTACGGAGATTCTACATTTGGAAGATGGATTCTATTAAACTAGCTTCGTGAAATTAAGTAAGGGGCAAGCATGCCTTATTGGTATTCCCAATCTACACCGTTGGGATGGTCTTTTATTGCAATCCCCATTTTATGGAGTGCGGTACGTATTGCATCAATTTGATGGTAGCGCTTCGCTGCTTTAGCCTCTTGATAAATGGGGAGCAACATGGTTAACGTTTGGTCAGTAGTGGATGGATGTTCCTCTTTTAAACCCAATAGATCGCTCACAAAGGTAGTATAGGTATGACGCAATTGTCCCCATGCAGTTGTTGAGATTGATCCATCATCTAATGTGCCATTGTACCATCCATTTATTTTTTTGAGCAGATTAAACAAACAGGCTAACACCTTTGCCGTATTGAAATCGTCATTTATAGCGCTATAGCAAGCTACGCAATCTGCATCAATCGCTGCATCCAACAGGCCACTTGTGTGGGTGGGTGTTGCCCCTTCATGGGGGCGCTTAGTCAGCAGATGCAAGCCATTCATTAACTTACGATAGCCCTGTTGGGCTGCCTTTAAGCCCTCTATGGTCATAGCAAGTGTGCTTCTGTAATGCGCTTGTAACATAAAAAATCGCAATGCCATAGGGCTGTAGGGCTGGGCTATCGCCGGATGGCTGCCTGTAAAAAGTGCATCTAGCGTGATAAAGTTACCCAATGATTTGCCCATTTTAACGCCATCAATCGTAACCAAGTTATTGTGGATCCAATAAGTAGCTAAATTTGTTTGTAATGCTGCTTGTGCTTGTGCGATTTCACATTCGTGGTGTGGAAAAAGCAAATCCATCCCCCCCCCGTGAATGTCAAACTGGTTGCCTAAATATTTTGTAGACATGGCAGAGCATTCAATGTGCCATCCAGGGAAACCCTCTCCCCAAGGAGAGGGCCAACGCATCATATGCATAGGCATTGCTTTTTTCCATAAGGCAAAATCTACCCGTTGTTTTTTATCGGTTTGTTTGGCCAGTGTACGTGTTCCTGATCGGCTTGCCTCTATACCCCTTCCTGAAAGTTTTCCATAATGGTGCATCTGGTTGTATTGCATCACATCAAAATAGACCGATCCATCTATTATGTAGGCTAATCCTTGCGCAATAATCTTTTCAATCATCGCAATTTGTTCCAAGATATGTCCGCTTGCGCAGGGCTCAATGCTAGGAGGTAATACATTCAGCGCTTCCATGTTTTTATGGTAGGTATGGGTGTAGCGTTGTGCTACCTCCATAGGACTTATCGCTTCCAACTGGGCCTGCTGCTGTATTTTGTCCTTTCCTTCATCCAAATCTCTTTCCAGATGGCCTACATCTGTGATGTTGCGTACATAGCGCACCTTATAGTTCAAATGTTGTAGGTAGCGAAAGATGACATCAAAGGTAATTGCTGCACGTGCATGACCTAGATGTGCCTTGCCATAAACCGTAGGGCCACATAGATACATGCCTACAAAAGGTGGTTTGAGTGGCTGAAATACCTCTTTTTGCCTGGTTAAGCTGTTGTAGATCCGTAATATTTGATGCATCTTTGTATAGGTGAAAAATATTTTAGATTTTTGCTAGCGTACTTGTGCTTATAGCTGTCTATCGCATAGCCAATAGCACACGCACAGTTTCCCTTTTTAGGACGCAAAGAAAAAATGATTGTAAAAATACAAAAATAAAATAGCTATGTACGAACAATTTGGTAAACAGAGTGTAGTTAAAAAAATGTTTGGTGTGGTTGTTGTGGTTGCATGTGGCTTATCCCTATGGTTGGCCAGCCCTTATGCAGGAGAAAAAAGTTTAGTGCCTGTTACCTGTGTGCAGCCGGTTGCTGCTGTAGAACAGCATAAACCATTGGAACAAAGCCTACCAGCGCCAGAAGTTAAGCCTTTGGTCACATCCCTGCCCGATTTCACTTATCCAGCTAAAGTGGCTATACAAGCGGTAGTGCATATAAAGGCATCTCAAAACCCTAAGATACTGAAACGAGAATCTACCCATCCTTTAGAGGAGTTTTTTAAAGAATTTTTTGGACAAGGATTTTTGATGCCTAAAGAGTATCAACGGCCAGCCCAAGAAGTGTTTGGATCTGGGGTGATCTACAAAAATAATGGCCATATTATTACTAATAGCCATGTGGTTGAAGGAGCGGATCAAATAGAAGTGACCTTAAATGATAAGCGCTCTTATAAAGCAAAATTGGTTGGTGCTGACCCTGTTACTGACTTGGCAGTGTTAAAAATTGAAGCAACTAATCTCCCTGTTTTGGTGCTCGGTAATTCGGATGAGGTAGAGGTGGGGGACAACGTTTTAACGGCTGGTAATCCTTTTAACTTGGGTTCTACGGTTACCAGCGGGATTGTAAGTGCTAAGCATAGATGTTTAGATGCGTCTAGTAATGGGAAATTAGGTATTCAATCTTTTATTCAAACCGATGCAGCTATTAATCCAGGTAGTAGTGGTGGTGCGTTGGTTAATTTACGTGGCGAGTTAATAGGTATTAATACAGCTATTTATACCTCGCGATCCGCTTCATTTATAGGATATAGTTTTGCCATACCTTCTTCTTTAGTAAAAAAGGTGGCCGATGATTTCATTCAGTATGGTGCAGTGCAGCGGGTATTATTGGGTGTAATAATTCGAGATGTTAATGCTGAATTGGCTAAAAATTTGGCTTTAAAAGTAGTGAGTGGCGTCTATATTGATGCGGTAGAAGAGAATAGTCCTTGTGCAAAGGAACTGCAAAAAGGAGATGTGATTACGCAGATTAATGGCCACCCAATTAATAAAAGCTCAGAGCTCCAGGAAATAATAGCTTGTGCTAAACCGGGTGATAAAGTTGTCTTAACATTATACCGTAAGGGTAAGTTAAAAACGGTAGAGGTAGTGTTGAAAAAGCGGCCTGATGCGGTACAAGTCGTAAAAAAAGGAGATACGTTAGAAGTAGAAGGGGCGACATTTCAAAATCTAGATAAGCAAACAAAAGCTAAGTTGAAGCTTGCTAGCGGTGTTTTGGTGCAGGAGGTTGCCAAAGGAAAGTTTCAAGCTGCTGGCCTTAAAAAAGGTTGTATTTTACTTGCTTTTGATAAACAACCTGTTTCAAGTATATCGGACTTGGCTGAAATGGTTCGACGTACCACAGAACCTGTTCTGATCAAACTCATAGAACCTAATAAAGGCGTTATTAGTTATTTGGCAGTTGAGTTGGGTGCGGCATCTCATGCGTCGAAATAAGGCTTGCTACATCTTATGCATCATTGATAGATAATGATTCCTGGATACAATGGTCAAAAAGAACAGTTCTTTTAAGTTTAGGTATAGATATAGTAGCCTTATGGTCTTATTGTATGGGCTACTAATAGCGCCTTTTGTACCAGCATATGCAGCGTTGGAAGAAGCAGTTCCTCTATTAGAAACTACTCAATTTCAGCTATTAGGTACAGAGTATGGCAGGTTATCGTTAACCATTAAGGCAGATGAGATGCGCCAATATGAAAATGGAAATATAACCTTATCAGGCGGTATAGAAATTGTATTATTCAATCATAAAATGGATAAAGAGGAGGGGCCTATACATATTCACGCGGGTACCCTTTCTTATAACAAGGAAAAGGAGTTATGCATTATAGAAGGCAATGTGTTCGTAAGCAAGCCACAGCAACAATTTAGCATCACTACCGCACAACTCTGGTATGATATGAAGGAAGAGATCCTATTTACAGAATTACCCATTGTAATAGCGGATAAAGAAAATGTGTTAAAAGGTAGTGGACTACGTGCTACAAGGGATTTAACCAAATATACGATTACTGCTCCTAATGGAACAGTAGATATCAAGCAAGAGGAGGTTTTAGGGGGTTAATCCATTATACTACTTATGCGTATTTTGATAGGTTGTGGCGGTACGGGGGGGCATATTTATCCTGCTATAGCTATTGCTGATGGCATTAAGCAACAATTTCCTGATGCGGTCTTTTTGTTTGTCGGTACACAAGGTGGTAAAGAAATCGGGTTAGTAGTGGCTGCTGGTTATCCCATTATGCGGATCAGTATCAAAGGGTTTCAAAGGCGTAAGATCATTAAAAATATATTGTTGCCTTTTTTGCTTTTAAAAAGCCTATACCAAGCAAGGTCTATTATTAAATCGTTTAAGCCTGATATAGTCATCGGTACAGGGGGATATGCCTCTTTTCCCACATTGTTTGTAGCTGCTCTTCAAAAGATTCCCACCCTTATTCAAGAACAAAATAGCATTGCTGGGTTAACCAATAGTTTGCTTTCTAGGTTGGTACATAAGATTTGTACAGGCTATCCAGATGTTTTTTTTCCTTGTGAAAAGGAAAAAATAATCTTTACAGGCAATCCCGTACGTTCGTCGCTCTGTACCTTTCAGGAGGACCGAATGGATGCACTTGAATATTTTAGTTTTTCTGCTTTTCAGAATAAAAAATGTCTGCTTGTAATGGGTGGGAGTTGTGGTGCCCATCTATTAAATACTACCATTCTAGAGTGGAGAGAACAATTGTCTTCCTTAGATCTACAAGTAATATGGGTAACTGGAGAGCGGTATTTTTCGGCCATGCAAAAGGCTATGAAAGATTATCGTTATATAAAATGTTATGCATTTATAAGTAATATGGAGATGGCGTATGCAGCAGCGGATATTGTGATCTCTAGAGCCGGCGCCTTATCTATCGCAGAGCTCTGTGTCAGAAGAAAACCGACCATTTTGGTGCCTTCATCTAATGTAGTAGCAGACCACCAAACGAAGAATAGTTTACCATTAGCCTATCAGGGCGCCATGATACATATTACAGATCAGTCATGCCCCTTTTTACTTATTCCTAAGGTAATAGAGTTATTGAATGATGAGACGCAACAGTTAGAGCTCATCAAGCGAATGGAACCTTTTACAGTATTACATGCCAATGCACAAAATAAAATAGTTGAAGTAGTCGTTGATTTGGTTAAACAGCGTGCTAGTGGTGGTGCATCCGGGACTTGAAGAGGTTCTTTCTATTAAGTGTCGTACCTGTTTACCTCTTTCTTATGTGAAGGAACATTATAATTTAGGGGTCTATGCCTTTGTATTGAATGTGATAGGTATCGATAGGTGTCAAGAGTTAGATCATCCTTCGTTGCTTTATATTCAGAATAAACTGCAAGCAGCAATTAAAGAAGATCACGTACAGCTTTCTGTTCTATTTATAAAACCGGTTGAACGGATATATGACCTACGACATTCTTCAGGCTATATCCATTCTAACAGAGGTTCAACATATGGCGCAAGAAACATTGGCCATAGATGTACAAATAGCCAATACCTACTTGGGTCCAGAGATAGGAGAGGCATTAGAAGCAGCAGCTAAAGAGGCATTGGAGCTTGTTAACACTAAGAAAAAATAAAATAATAGTTAGAAGAATTGTTATTTAGTGCAATTGTAGTAGTCAAGATTTAATCTGACAGGCAGTAAAAATTTAAGTATTAAAGTTGTCCGTTAAGTTAAATGTGTCAGTTAGGTTGTTAAGATAAGCGATTTGATTATTTTTTTCAAAGACTAATT
>NZ_JANAVR010000019.1 GCF_025215055.1 Candidatus Cardinium sp. TP | reverse complement strand
AGTGGAGATGTTGCCTAATGTTTTAGCTAGTTCCAATAACCCTAATTTAGGCTTGATAATTTTTTGATGTAAGTTCATAGTAGTTAAGATTTATATCATCATAATTTAACAATTGTCAGATTAAATCTTGACTACTACAGTTAAGGTAAGGGTTAATCGAGGCTCCTCTGAGGATAGGTGTAAGAGTCAAGATTTAAAACGATACGGAAAATACAGTACAATAGATTAAACTTTTCACCCATTTAAACCAATAGGTTCTTGTTATACCATAAAAAGTTACTATATTATCGGCAGATGTTATATACTCCTATGGTGACCTCAAAGTTTTTAAATCCAAAGAACGACGTAGCCTTTCGTAAGATATTTGGTAGTGAAAAGCATAAAGATATTCTTATTCACTTTATCAACGATATACTGGATCTACATGGTCCAGATAAGGTAAAAGAAGTAACCTTTCTATCTACGATTCAAGATCCGGATATTGCTTGCAAAAAAGAAAGTATAGTAGATGTACTATGCACAGATCAATATGGCAAGCAAATTATCGTAGAGATGCAAGTCGCTCCCCAAGAGGGCTTTGAAAAAAGGGCACAGTACTATGCTGCAAAGGCCTATTCCAGACAGCTCAATCCAGGCCAAGAAGTAGGCGCTAGATACCAAGATCTTAAAGCAGTTATCTTTATCGCTATTACGGATTATATTGTTTTTCCTGACAAAAAAGATTATCTATCCAATCATATCATTTTAGACGCGAATACCTACGCGCATGATCTACAAGATTTCTCTTTTACTTTTATAGAACTACCCAAATTTAAGATTAAAGCTATAGAGGACCTTTCCACCATGATAGAGAAGTGGTGTTACTTTTTTCGTTATGCTTCCTCTACGAGTGAAAAAGATGTTAGCAAAATACTAGATTCTGATTTGGTTATTCAGCGCGCCTATGAAGCTTTAAATCGCTTTAACTGGTCAGAAATAGAATTACTAACTTATGAGAAAGAGATCAAGCGTATTATGGATAATCAAGCAGTAGAAGACTATATGAAAAACCAAGCAAGACAAGAGGGTAAGATAGAGGGTAAGATAGAGGGTAAGATAGAGGGTAAGATAGAAATCGCTAAGTTAATGCTCCAAGAAGGTGAGCCTATAAACAAGATTATGCGTTTCACTGGATTATCCCAGTCTCATATTGAAAAACTTATATAATTATTAGATAGGAAGTGCTCCCTCAATGGCGTCAAGTTAATGGGTAAATTTTATTGATTATCAATTAAAATGATAGGCATCTGTCGTTCCAGCCACTAGTTTTTTGTAGGTGTTCAGCGCATTGGTTTTTTTTACGTCAAAAAAACCCGCTCCTGTAAAAAGTCGCGATATAGAAAGTGGCATTTTACAGATGATTAGGAAAAAAGTTTTCTTTGAAGCTCCCAAAAGGGGCGCTTCCTGTTTTTCCATCTGTAAGATGACACATTAACCAATGGTGTGAATAGATAGTAACAATCAATAAAATATATTCCTTAAGTTTACGCCATTGCGTGTTCGCTAAACCATAGGCGCCAAGTTAAGGCAAGGCTAGCTATAAATTAAGATCAAGCATCAAATTCCTTTTTGAGGATAGTATGGAACTAGATAAGATAGATAAACATATTTTAAATATTCTTCAAGTTGATTCAAAAATCACCAATGCTGCGCTTGCACAAAAAATCAATCTATCTCCTGCAGCTACGCTTGAACGGGTTAAAAAGTTAGAGCAGCATACCATTATCACAAGTTATTGTGCACAAATTGATTATGCAAAGCTAGGTTTCTTGGTCCATGTAATGGCGGGCATTCGCCTTCAAAAAAGTACCGCTGAATACATCAAGTTATTTAAGCTTACGGTTGATAAAATAACATCCATTACCACTTGTTATCAAGTAATAGGTGATTTTGATTTCGTGTTAATGGTCTATGCGCAAGATATAGCCAGTTACCAAACAATGGTCATAGAAAAACTCTATCTACTGCCATTTGTGGACCATGTAAAAACCTTATCAGTCACCCAATTGGTAAAAACCAAACCGCTATTGTTAGCATAGACGCTTTACCCTTTCCATCTCAAATGGATGCATCGCATCCATTCATTCCCATCTCATCGTTTCCATGATTCCGATTTTATACGTATAATTTGTTGTAGTTATTACGGCATTAGTAATAAATATTGGATACTTTGAATGGCTAAGTGATTAACCTTTTAATGAGTAGTTATGTTTATCATACGGTTTTTATTGTCCTATATAAATATTATTTTACTTTCATCTTGCGTAGCAAATCATCTACGCATTGGCAATCGTGTGCAGCAAATCGGAGCGGATCATATAAAAAGGTTCATAAATAAATTTTTGGTGCTACAACCGTCTTGTAGTGAACAGGAAGCTAGGGGTATCCGTATAGCGAACGTAAAACAAACTATAAAAACTGTGCAAAAATATTTTGGCATACAAAATAATATGGGTAGTATCATGGAGCCATTTTATTTCATGCATAGAAACGCGAGATCCGATTCTATAACGCCTCTGACAAGATTGAATGACTATGAGGATGATAAAAAAGAGGCGTTATTGGATTTCATCAAGACACTAGTAGTAATCAATAGTCACTTATTGATGAATTGTGAAGCATTATTGAGGTATGTAGAAAATTGGCAGATGGCTCTTAATCAAACATATGGTATACAACCATGCCTAGCCGTTGCATGTTTTTAGGATAGAGTCAAAAAGATAAAGATGCGTCGCTATCTTATTATTTTTATATTATTGGTGGTGCGCCTAGATGTTCCCTTGGCTCTACCTCATTTATTTTCCTTTGACGACTACGTAACGGCAATCTACCAGCGGCAAAATTTTACGGAAGAGGAAGATTTTGAATCCATTAAACAAGCCCTTCGAGAAGCCTATGCTACACCATTGGATTTAAATAAGGCAACGGAAGAATCATTGGCAGTATTAGGCATTCTATCTGTAAATCAAATAAAAAATTACTTTAACCATTTGGCTACCACAGGCCCGCTTTATTCTAAATATGAATTGCAGGCCATTCCTGATTTTGATCTAACCACCATAGCTTTGCTTTTACCATTTGTTTATGTACCAGAAACCTACCATCTGCCATCTAATTTTCTAAAAATCAATGAAAATAAATCTAGTTATTTTTTATGTCGTTATACGCCTTCACTGAATAAAACGACTCAGTTGTCTACCTTAGGCAATCTAGATCAATGTATGGTTCAACTTTGCTGTAACCATAATGATGCCATAACATGGGGCATCACCGGTAGAAAACAAGCAGGCGAATCATTTTGTTGGGACCATGCAACCTATCGTTATGGATTTAACCTATGGTCTGTTTTTGTAATGGTAAACCATAAAAAGTATATAAAAAAAATAGTCATTGGAGATTATCAAGTGGGCTATGGTCAAGGCTTGCTGTTAAGTGCAGGGTATATCCAGTCAGGGGGGGCGGTTTGTTCTATTGTTCGTTCTAATAATGTGGGCATTAGGCCCTATAAGAGTATAAGACGTATTGGATTGCGTGGTGTAGCAATCACCTCTGATCTAGGCCCTATTGAGGCAACAGGGTTCTATGCAAACCATAACCTAGATGCTACTTTGCAACGCAATCTAAATAACCAGCTCTATATCCATCAAATTGATTGCATAGGGAAATATGATACTGTCCATAAACTAGCCAAAAAAGGAACGGTTAATGAACAGGTGGTGGGGTGCACCATACGCAAACCCTACCATAGAGGCCAAACAGAGGTGGGTATCAATCTGCTCTATCACCATTATGATATACCTATTATAAATAAAAGAGTGGCCGAGGAGCCCTATGGGTCCCAATCTGCTGCTAGTCTATTTTACCGTTTGTTATGGAAAAACTGGATCTTATTTGGAGAAGCAGGGTTTACTGTGCCAAATACGATTAAGGCTAAGCAGGGCAAAGCGTTGATTACAGGATGTGTAGTAAGTTTTTCCCGTTATGTAGATCTTTCTGGTGCGTTATATTACTATGGTAAGGGATTGCATACACCCTATGGGAATGCCTTTAAACGGTATACCACAGGGCATGCCAATGAAAAAGGAGGGTATCTCTGTGTGCAAGTTACACCTTTACCTAGTTGGCAACTCGCAACTAGTGGGCACTTTTTTGCCACCTTATTTCCTAAGCCTCAGCTGTCAAAAGCGAGTAGTGGCTATCGTTTTACTACACGTTCTAATTATATGTTGCATCGTACCACCCTATTGGTGGTACAACATAAACTGCATAAAAATCCGCGTAATAAGCCTAAAACAGCATGTGAATCCGCAATGATTGTGTCATCTACCCAAAATAGTTTGAAGTGTAAGGTAGACCACAAGCTTACCCATTATTGGTGGACCCAAGCAGAAATACAATATACCCAGTATACTTTTTTAGGCGAAACCGATCGTGGCTATGCGGTATCCAGCATACAAAAATGGAAAGGCAGTCAATGGCAATTGGTTGGAAAAGCGACCTATTTTAATACTCCAAATTATACTACTAGACTATACTTTTATCTACCCAATCCATTATATAGTAGTAGGCAATTTTATCCCTATTATGGTAATGGAATCGATGCTACCGGGTTGGTTTGTTGGAAGCCCATCGGATGGGTTCGTCTGGAAATTAAATATAGTTTTATATATTACATTAAAGATCTGCCTAAAACAGAAGCCGCCCAAAGCAAAAGACCTTCACCCAGTAGAGGCAGTCAGTGTGGAATGATACAACTTTTAGTAAGGTTTTAACGCAATCTTTTATAAAGGACGTTTTTTTGTTTTTGTCTTTCCAGCAAGTGAAAGGGCTACCTTGTTACTAGTCTATTGGAACTATTTATGAAAAAATCTATTATTGGCAAGTTGCCGCATATAACCCATATGTGGGTTAAGCTTTTAGGTACAATTAGCATCGCCTTAAGCAGTCTATTGGTAAATTATACCGCTTGCCATACTTCCAATCGATTCGATTCCGACTTAGCCATACAAGCCTGGTTTACACCACAGGACCCTTGTATGGATCTTATTGTGGCCAAGGTTCTATCTGCGAAAACATCCATTTTTGTACAGGCCTATGTCATTACCTCTAAACAGATTACAGACGCATTGATAGCAGCGCATCAAAATAAGGTAGCGGTTCAGTTGTTAATAGATAAAGATGCCCCAACTACCAAGGGTAGTAAAGTGAATGAGTTGTTACGGTATGGTATTCCTATTATAATTGATAAAACAGTTGGTTATGCACACAATAAAGTTATGATTATTGATGATGAATATGTGATTACAGGTTCTTTTAACTGGATACATAGTGCGCAAACCAGAAATGCAGAAAACCTAGTGATGATAACAGGAAAAGACATCAATAGAAGGTTTAAAAATAATTGGTACATGAGGGCAGCAGCTGGAGAACGATTAAAATATATGCGTAACCATTGACCTTATAGATTACAAAACAGTGACGTCAACTTATTGCTGTCGGGCTACGACTTCTAGCCAAACTTGCTATTCCATCCAGCTATTATATGAAGAGCGTAACAAGCATCCATGAAAAAATACTGTTTTATTTAATAATCTATAGCATGGATGCCTTATCCATGGTAAGCAACGAGAATCCTATTACATTTGCCAATGGTATCATCCCTATACCTCCATTATTGGCTAAACGAACTATAATTTTAAATTACGATGCATATGCACAATGCCCATCAGACAAAAAGTCTTAAAGAATTGGTAAACAGATTTCTTGAAACCTCTCCTTTTCAGAAACAATTAACAGCAGCTATGGTACGTGCAGCATGGCATACCATCATGCCTAAGGTGGTTTGTGATAGGACGGAAAAGCTTTATGTCCACCATAACAAGATTTTTTTAAAAATAACTTCTGCTCCTTTACGGCATGAGTTAAAGTGCAATAAAGATGGAATCCTGATGATGCTCCATCAAACTATGTCGCATACCCTGCTGCAAGATGTTGTTTTTTTATAGGTATACTTTCGTAAGAAAAGATGCAAAATAAATCACTAACTATTTAGAACTACTAAAATATTTCTTAGATTCACGTCAGTGTTCAAAAGTTATCAATACTGAACTTTAAAGGAATGATTATGCTAGTAGAAAAAAGACCAGTAGTAGAAACAGAGCAGAAACTTGTGGTAGGCCATGGTGTAAATAAAGAAAAGACAATCAAAACAAAAGAGATGATTCTCCAAAGAACCAATCAAGTCTCTTTAATTGGTCATCTTGTTTCTGGTTTTGATCCTGTCAATGTAGAGGGTAATTACCAATCTAAATCTTCTTCACGGGTATCTATTTATTTTGGGAAAGTAAGTAAAAAATGGAAGTTTAAATGTCATCAAACGGATCAGGAGGGGGATGTGTTTGCCCTTTGGGGATACTGTTATGGGTTAGACTATTCAACCCAATTGAATGATATTCTGGAACATATGAATCGAAAGCTCTCTTTGGGCTTGTAACCCTATTTGTTTAAAGCAAACATTCTTATGGTTGGTATACAAGGCATATCTTTTAAGGGTAAAAAGGTACTCATACGCGTTGATTTTAATGTACCCATAACGGATCATGGCGTGATTATCGATGACCGACGTATTTGGAGCAGTTTACCAACGATTCAAAAAGTAATAGCAGATGGAGGAATAGCTATTTTGCTTGCCCATTTGGGCAGGCCTAAACATGGATATGAAGCACGCTATTCGTTAAGCAGGCTCTTGCCTCTATTATCTAATTTATTGCAACAACCTGTTGTTTTTGCGCGCGATTGTATAGGCGCTGTGGTAAAAGAACAGATAGATAGGCTAGAACCAGGTAGCGTTCTACTACTGGAAAATGTGCGTTTCCACGCATCAGAAACATTAGAAGATAGTGGTTTTGCTCAAGCACTGGCTGAATGGGGAGAGGTCTATATCAATGAAGCTTTTGGAACCATTCATAGAAATCATGTTTCTACTACTTTACTACCTACTTATTTTAAAGAGCGATATGCGGGCTACTTATTGCAGCAAGAAATAGCGGCTATTGATAAACTTTTTTCAAAAGACCAAACACCCGTTGTGGCCATTATGGGCGGTAATAAGCTCGTAGATAAAGCAAAGCCGATTGAAGGCTTAATGCGTTACGTAGACCATATATTGATTGGTGGAGGATTGATCCTACCGTTTTACTATGCAAAACAGTCACCATGTCCACATACCCATTCAGAAGCAGAGAGGATTGCCAGTAGATTATTTCATGAGCTAATACACCATCACCATTGTCAATTATGGTTGCCAACAGATGTCCAGGCGCTACCTGAAATGGATGAACAGATGACACCATCGACCTTATCACTTGCTGATCTACCATGTGGCTCCTATGTAGTAGATATTGGACCGGTTACACAAGCACACTTTGCAGCATTGATTGGGCAAGCTAAAACCATATTATGGGCTGGCCCTATAGGGGTATTTGAATGGGATCAATGTGCGCTTGGCACCCTCTCCATTGCCCAGGCCATTGCCCAGGCCACTGCGCATGGCGCCTACAGCATAGTGGGTGGCGGAGATACCGCTGCTGCTATAAAACAAACAGGCTATGCCAATCAAGTTTCCTATATTTCTACAGGAGGAGGAGCCTTGCTGGCCTATATTGCAGCAGATCGAAAACTATCAAGTCTAGAGGCACTGAAGCAATAAGCTACCACGGTCTATAGCCTACCTAAAATGAAAAATAAAAATATCTCATTTCGTATCTGTTCACATTACTGGTTAATAATCCATTTTATCCCACTTTTTTATCAAGAAAAAAGTGGGATAAAATCAAGACCTCGGTAAAAAGCCACTTTCTACACCACGGCTTTTTACAGGGGCGGGTTTTTTTGACGTAAAAAACCATCGCGCTGAACACATACAAAGCTAGCGTGTGTGGTCCCGGAAGGACTCGAACCTTCAACCTACTGCTTAGAAGGCAGTTGCTCTATCCATTGAGCTACGGAACCTAAAAGAAATTTGTTTATTGATAAATAGTATCTGTTCCCGATACTGGTTAATAATGAACTTTATCCCACTTTTTTCTTGATAAAAAAGTGGACAAAAAATCAAGACCTCGGTAAAAAGCCCCTGAAAGTGTCATCTTACAGATGGAAAAACAGAAAGTGCCCCCAAAGGGGGCTTTAAAGGAAACTGTTTTTCCAAATCATCTGTAAACTGCTACTTTCTACACTGCGCCTTTTTACAGGGTCGGTTTTTTTGAGGCAAAAACCAGTACGCTGAACATATACAAAAAATCAAACCCTATGCAAAAACTTGCTGCAAGCTATACTTTCTGACCGCAACTTTTCCAAGGATCAGTTTTTGAGGTGCAATGCTTAAGATAAAAATTACTTTTTGTAAGCAAAAAGCATCATATAAATGCTTTGTCGGGGCGGCAGGATTCGAACCTGCGACCTTCTGCTCCCAAAGCAGACGCGATAACCGAGCTACGCTACGCCCCGGATGTTAAACTAATGAGCGGATAGGGGGGGATTCGAACCCCCGGTACAGAACAATCCATACCGCAGTTTAGCAAACTGCTGGTTTAAGCCACTCACCCACCTATCCCTATAGCCTTATCAATATAAGGTATGTAAATTTACTGAAATTATAACAAATAAGTGCATATAATTTTCAAAAATTAGTATTGGTATCATATAAAATCATGGCCTATGACGCTTTCAACAATTCTACTAGTGTGTGTATGGCTAGGCTATGGGCTGCTTTTAATAAAATACCACTTTCTTGGAAGGTGTGTCTGCTTAGATAATCAGCCAATGTTGTTTTGCTTGGAAAGCAATGGATGGTTGGGTACGGTTGTTTGCAGGCAGAAAGGGTAAACAAAGGACCGCATAGTAGTACCTGGTTATAATCAGGTTGCCTAAGTTGTTTAACGATTGTATCGTGCCAAGCTGTAGCGTGGCTACCTAACTCAGCCATATCACCTAGGATAACCACACGGTAGCGCACCTTTAATTGTAGCAACGCATCCAGTGCAGCTTGCATGGAAGCAGGACTGGCATTATAGCTATCTATAATCAATTGATTGCTGTCTTGGACCACGAATTGCATCCGTTGGTTGGTGGGGATATAATCTTGAATGGCTTGGTGGGCTACTGGACGCGGTACCTTAAAGTATTGGGCGACACCAAGCGCTGCTGCGATGTTGTGTATATGGGGTTTCCCTAACAAGTGAGTGGTAACTTCTTGCTCTGATTTATAACGTATATAGGGTGTTTCACACACCAACTCAATGGGTGTGCAGTTGTAGGTAATAGCGTGTTTCAATCGTGTTTTTATGATAGCTGATAAGGAAGCTAGGTTGTTTAAGAAAATAGTACCACGAGTCGCGTATAGGTAATCATATAGCTCACTTTTACCTTGCATAACCCCTTCTATATTCCCAAATCCTTCCAGGTGTGCCGCACCAATAGCAGTAATTAAACCATGTGTCGGTCGGGCTATTTGGCAACAAAAAGCAATATCACCTAATTGGGTGGCACCCATTTCTATAACGGCTAGTTGTGTATCCTGTTGTATGGATAAAAGGGTTAAAGCCACCCCAATGGGTGTGTTTAAATTACCTTTGGTGGCTACGGTTCTATAAGTGGTCCGGAGGGTCGTGTATATCAACTCTTTGGTAGTGGTTTTACCATAAGACCCAGTTATCGCTATAACTGGGAGGCCATATTGAGACCGATGGTAACCAGCTAGTTGTAAGAGTGTAGCCAGGCTATCCTTGACTAGGATATAGGCAGATGAGGGTCTGGCATAACTAGGGTCATCTATGACTACATACCGGGCACCCTTGGCTAGGGCTTCTGCGGCAAAAGCATTGCCATTAAAGTTAGGGCCCCGAATGGCAAAAAAAAGGGAACCTGGAGCCAAATGGCGTGTATCTGTGGCTACAGATTGCGTCATTAAATATTTCTGATAAAGTGTGGCTACCATAAATGTGTAAGATAGAGCCAGACGGTTAGCTGTAGGCAACAACGTTAGGCTTAGGGTCTGTTGTATGCTTAAAGTGGCCCATGTCCAACTGAATAGAAGGTACTACCTTTCCTAAGAAAGGGCTATAGCCTATTTTTAACGTTGTGGCCAACCACGATATGCTAGCATGTTCTACTTGTAGGCCTATGCCATAGCGGTCTATCCATGTTTGGTTCAATAATGCTTGATTCTGATTATACAGGGCTATAAAATGGACAAACCCAAGGCAAGCAAATCGAATGGGAGGGGCCATAATGGGCATATGTAAAGTGCTATCTAAATGGATAGTAAGCCGTGCATGGATGGGCGCTTGCATGCTATTGACTTCGTCAGGCAATGCTAAGGATTCGGGATCACGGCGCCTAATGCCTAACTGACGTTCCTTGGGCATGCGATAACCCGCTATATAGTCTATGGTAATAAACTGACGTGCACCTTTGCATGTTTGTATAGGTGGACCAGCATAAGCCAAAGCCAGTTTTAATATTGTTTCCTCGAATCTTTTTTTATTTATAAAAGTTCCTGATTTACAGCTTAAATGTATATATCTAAGCCTGGGGTGTGCGGTATTTTTAATACAATGGATGCCTATATAGTGTCTGTTGTTACATGCGCTATTTTGGTAACCATATAGCATTTCTATCGATCCACCCTTGGGTAAAGTTTCCAAAGCATGCAGTCGATAGACTCCCCTTGTGGTTGTGTAATTAACAGCTGCCCAGCCTATCTTACCCAAAAAAAATGTATTGTCGTAGTAAGTTGTATTACTCATCGCTCTACAAAGTGGGCGTGTAGTGAATGTTTGCTTACTACCGCTTAGCCCAGTGATCCATGAATAGGACGCGTAGGATTCCTTTGTTTGTATAGCGAATAACTTGCCCACCCATAAATTCTTGTAATTAAATTTATAGCTGCGACCGTAGGCAATATCTGTTTGATTGTAATATTGTCCGCCAAAGAAATAGTTCCCATGCTGACGAGGCAGTTCATAGATAAAACCATAGCCCCATCTTTTCTTTAGAAAAAGCTGGTTGCTGAAGCGATGGCCATAGCCCCCTATATTGTGATGCGTTAGGGTACAGAACGGCCCCTCATCTAGACTTACATCAACCGTTATAGGAAATCGATCCTTGGTCTGTATGATTAGGTCCGACAGCATGGGGGTACTACCTCCTGCTACCTTTTCACATGTAACAGAAACAGTTGAAAAGTAGGGCAGTACCATTAAGCGTTGCTTAATAGCCAAGCGTTTTTGCGCATCAAAGGTTGCACCAGGTGCCAAAGAGATATAGCTGCGTATGAGAGAGGCATGCGTAGTAGGGGTCAGCCATTGCAACAAACGTAAGTAAGGGTATGATGGCGTTGGTGCTAGAGCGCCTGTAGATGTTATGGTTATGGTTGTAAGTGTATAAACAGTAGAGGAATGTGCGTTACATGGCATACAAAACGAAAACAGCCATCCAGCTGTTAAGCCTATAGACTGTGCGATACCCTTAGCTTTTTTGCGGATGGATGTAACCATTTGAAATGTTATAATGCTATATGAGTGGTTCGGGTTGCAATCTAGGATAAGGAGCTATGTTGAATATAGCACCTTATTACCTAGAAATGATTCGCAAAACCATATAAAAAGCTGCAGGATGCTGCTATTAGATTACAAATCAAGGCCTACATGCATCGCATCTACTACAGAGCGCGCGTTATAGGTTACCTGACTTGCTTCAAGCTTTAATATTCATCTTCATTAAAGATAAAATCATCTCCTGTTGGGTAGTCAGGCCATATTTCTTCAATCGAAGTATATGGATAATCATCATCATCCAATTCCTCTAGATTCCTAATTACCTCAAAAGGGGCGCCTGATCGTTTTGCATAGTCTATCAATTCATCCTTAGTAGCTGGCCAAGGGGCATCCTCTAAATGCGATACTAATTCAAGTGTCCAATACATAATGTAAAAGCGAAAAATAAATTAAATTTAAGCTGCGTCTGATAGACTTTAGGCCTATCTTTTAGCAGGCAAAAATAGCGCAATTTTCAAATTCATACAAGCAATTACCCCTCTATTGCTTGTGATGACTATGTAATTTTTTAAGCGCACCTTAATATTAAGGTGTCAGGTTATTCTACAGCTAGTGTAATTTATGCAAATTTCTTTTTTTCTTGCCAGGCGTTACGTTAAAAAGTATGCCCACACCACATTAATCTATAGGTTATCTAGACTTTCTTGCTACAGTATGGCATTGGGTAGCGCTATTTTAGTACTCATCTTGTCTACCATGAATGGCATGGAAAAGGTACTGTCTAATTTGTTTTATACCTATACACCTGCCTTAAAAATAGAACCAAAAATCGGTAAAACATTTGTCAGCGATGCTGAATTAAAAGGTCATATCATGCATCTTTCTGGTGTAGCAGATATCGTAGAAGTATTAGAGGCCACTGCACTGGTACGGTTGCATCGTCAGCAAGTCATTGTGACGCTTAAAGGTGTTTCTAAGAATTTTACAGCAAGTGAGTTGTATAGAAACACTACCTTTATGGATGGGGTTACTTTTTGGCGGGACGGCAGGCCACAAGCTATTGCGGGCATTTTGGTTGGCCAATTTTTACAATGGACGCCTCATAGCAATAGGGTAGAGGTTTTTTATCCGAAGCAGGGTGGTTGTTACCCGCTTTGTAAGCCCTACAAGCGCATGAGGTTGGCGGTGCATGGTCTCTTTTCTATAGCGCGGCAAATAGATAGCCAATATATCATTGCTCCTATGGATTTTGTGGAGGCGTTGACAGATGGCAGTCATCAACGTACCCATTGGGAGGTAGTCCTCGAAGAGACCGCTGACCTGGAAAGCATGCAAGCCCGCATACAGCAAGTATTGCCAGATGGCTATAAGGTGACCCATCGAGATGAACAAAATG
Organism: Candidatus Cardinium sp. TP; assembly: GCF_025215055.1. Classification (GTDB taxonomy): domain Bacteria; phylum Bacteroidota; class Bacteroidia; order Cytophagales; family Amoebophilaceae; genus Cardinium. The sequence continues at coordinate 5,943 of NZ_JANAVR010000019.1, read as the reverse complement.
CACCACGTCGTAGGGCTATCTTCATAGAACGCCTTTCTGTCTGTTTTATTTTTGGTTTGGTATTGCTTTTGGCTGCACTGCATATTTTCTTTATGTTATGTATGTTGATCGTGCATAAGCAAAAAGATATAGCGATGCTTGCTGCACTTGGTGCGACGCCAAGTCAAATAGGTAAGATTATATGCTATAATGGCCTCTTGGTATCTTTGGAAGGTATATTATATGGACTGATTATAGGATGGGGATTAGGCTTTTTACAGCAAAAGTTTGGCATCATTACCTTTACTAGGGTGCGCAGTAAGATCCCGTATCCAATAGAAATACATGGACTTGATTGGGTATATACAGCTATCGTCACTACTCTATTTAGTCTATTGGCGACCCTCTGGCCCATGCAACGCGCTATGCAATTGGCTAGAAAGTCATTGGGTCGCACCAGCCTCATCGATAGATAAGCGAATAGGTATGCATATTTTTAATTTTATTTCTATACCAGATAGTAATAAGGTATCTATTCACACAATGGCGTAAAATTAAGTATTTTTATTGATTTTCAAATAAAAATATCTATTCTTACCATTGGTTAATAATGCATTTTATCCCACTTTTTTCTTGATAAAAAAGTGGACAAAAAATCAAGCCCTCGGTAAAAAGCCGATGAAAGTGCCATCTTACAGATGGAAAAATAGAAAGCGCCTCCAAATGGGGCTTCAAAGGAAACTGTTTTTCCTAATCATCTGTAAAATGCCACTTTCTAAACCGCCACTTTTTACAGGGGCGGTTTTTTTTGACACAAAAAACCATCGCGCTGAACACATACGTAATAAGTATCATGATGTGTAATAGTGATTATTTTAGAATTTAACAATTGTTAGATTAAATCTTGACTACTACACCAAATACCTGTATCAGTGGTTGATGAGTGAAGGGGTCAATGGTGTCAATTGAATGGAGATACTATTATTGATTGTTAGGTATGATGGTGTTTTTAGATGAATAACTGGCCTGCGCTTCACTTGCGGCTGCCTATAAAGGAATTGGGTACTTTCAGTAAAACGGAAATCTTTAAAATATCTGTTTCCTAGCGGATATTTTGGTATAACTTTATCCAGTTAGAAACTATGCTACTTACTGGCTCTATTACGAAACAGAATGTCCACAAACGACCATCCATAAGCTACTTTTTTCAACTTTATCAGGTATCTATTCAGTCGTATGGGCCACCTTAGCCCCGAAACAAAAAAAAAAATCAGACATCATCCTCCTAACAATCATCTTTCAGATTTTTTGCAGATCTTTGCTACATCTAATAATGCTGCATATGTACAAAAACACACCTTCTTAATGATTGCACCCATGACGCATCCAAAACGATATACCGTTACCGCTGCACTGCCCTATGCCAATGGGCCAATTCATTTAGGCCATGTGGCAGGAGCCTATCTGCCTGCTGATATTTATGTGCGTTATTTAAGGCAAAAAGGGGCTACTGTTGTCTTTATCAGTGGGTCTGATGAACATGGCGTGCCTGTGGTGATTCGTGCGCAGCAAGAGGGAGTTACACCTCAACAAGTGGTGGATAAATACCATACCCTTATTAAAGAATCGCTGCAGGGGTTGGGTATTAGCTTTGATATCTTTGCCAGAACTTCCTCGTCTACCCATTATGAGACTGCGACTGACTTTTTTAAGGAGTTGCATCAAAAAGGCATATTTGAAGTATATGAAACAGAACAATACTATGATCCGGTTGGTCAGCAATTTCTATCTGATCGGTATATCAAAGGCCGCTGTCCCAGTTGTCACCATTCAGATGCCTATGGAGACCAATGTGAAGCATGTGGCCGAACACTGAGTCCAGAGGAGTTGGTTGATCCTACTTCTGCCATTAGTGGTGCAAAGCCTATTTTAAAAGCGACCAAGCATTGGTATCTACCCTTAGATAAGTATGAAAGCTGGCTTAAAAAATGGATTTTAGAAGACCATAAAGATTTTAAAACCAATGTATATGGTCAATGTAAAGGTTGGTTAGACCAAGGGTTGCAACCGCGTGCTGTAACCCGAGATTTAACTTGGGGCATTCCTGTGCCACTGCCTGAAGGAAAAGGGAAGGTCCTTTATGTCTGGTTTGAGGCACCGATTGGCTATATTAGCGCAACTAAAGAGTGGGCAAAAGCCCAACAGATTGATTGGGAGCCCTTTTGGAAAGATCCAGATACCAAACTGGTTCATTTTCTTGGCAAGGATAACATTGTCTTTCATTGTATTATTTTCCCTGTGATGCTCAAAGCGCATGGTCAGTTTATTTTGCCTCAACAGGTTCCAGCCAATGAATTTTTAAATTTAGAGGGCCAAAAACTTTCTACCTCCCGTGGCCATGCGGTGTGGCTCCACGAGTATTTAGAAACCTTTCCAAGAGATGTATTGCGGTATGTGCTCTGTACCATTGCGCCAGAAAACAAAGACAGCGACTTTACATGGCAAGACTTCCAGGATAAAAATAACCGTGAGTTGGTGGCCAATCTAGGTAATTTGGTCCATAGAACGTTTAGTTTGGTCCATCAACATTTTGGTGGTTTGGTGCCACCTCGTATGGCACCTAATGCTGCAGATCAAGCTTTATTGACTGCCTTAAGAGCTGCTTTTAGTGAAGTAGGTCATGCCATAGAGCAGTTTAAATTTAAAGAAGCCCTGCAACTATCTATGGGGTACGCTACATTAGGCAATAAATATTTAACCGATAGGAGACCATGGCATTTGGTCAAAAGCAACCCAGAAGAAGCGGGAACTGTATTGCATATCACTCTGCAATTGATTGCTACTGTAACCTTGTTGATCAGACCTTTTTTACCGGCCACAAGTGATAAAATGGCGCGTATGTTGGGGTTAAAAGCAACAGATTGGGGGAATGTGGATGTAGCCCATCTCCTACAATTCGGTGATCCCTTGTCATCTCCTATCTTGTTGTTTGAAAAAATTGAAGATGATAGTATTGAAGCACAACGGGAAAAATTAAAAAATCTTTCTACGGATGTAATAGGGTAATGGAATATGTTAGATGAAAAGCAAGTTAAAAAATGGATTTATTATTTTGGTTACGGTAAGGAGGATGCACAGGGTGACCCATCTATATTAGGCAATAAAGGATATGGGTTGGCACGGATGTCCTCTTTAGGCTTTCCGATTCCACCAGGCTTTACCATTATAACGGAGGGGTGTAGCTACTACGGTCAACAGGGTCCAACGAGTGCCATTTGGGATCAAGTGGTGGCAGCGCTTAAGGGGCTTGAAGAGGCAACCGGCAAACATTTTGGGGCTGGCCCTTTTCCCCTGCTGCTATCGGTACGTTCTGGTGCTAAAACTTCGATGCCGGGTATGATGGATACCCTATTGAATCTTGGCTTAAATGATGCCACAACCGAGCTATTGGGTCATGCTACCCAAGATTTTAGATTTGCCTATGATAGCTATCGGCGTTTTATAGAAATGTATGGTAGCCTTATTATGGGCATTGATTACCATCTATTTGTAGCAGTAATGGAGCGCATGCAAACAGTAGAGCAGGCCCATGATGCAGCAGGACTCAGTCTTGATGCACTGCATACAGTTATTGATGGCTATAAAAAAATCATCTTAGACCATACGGGTACTACTTATCCCCAAGATCCCTTTGAGCAATTGAAAAAGGCTATAGCGGCTATTTTTGCCTCTTGGAATAGCCCAAGAGCAGTTACCTATCGAAGATTGAACCATATAGAGGATCAGAGAGGTACAGCCGTTACCATTCAGGCTATGGTATTTGGCAATAGGGGGGTAGATAGCCTAACAGGCGTCCTATTTACCAGAAATCCCTCTACGGGTGCGCGGAGTTTATTTGGTGAGTACTTAATCAATGCGCAGGGCGAAGAGTTGGTTTCTGGTTTAGTGACCCCTCGGCAAGTCACGAAAGAAGGGAGGGAGGCTATTCAAGATCCGCAAGAAGCACTGGAAGAAAAATATCCCGTTGTTTTTAGCGAGCTAAGTGGCTTAGCTATGGCTTTAGAGCACCATTTTGCTGAGATGCAAGACATTGAATATACCGTTGAGCAAGGAAAAGTATGGCTATTGCAAGCCAGAAATGGCAAACGCAGTGCCAGCGCTGCAGTTAAAATAGCAGTGGATATGATGCAAGAAGGCAAGATAGATGCGTGTGAAGTATTAAAAAGAATCGATTATGAACAGATAGAGCGCCTATTGCATCCTACATTAGATGCCGATCAAACCATAGAAGTATTAACCCAAGGGTTGCCTGCTGCCCCAGGTGTCGTCTCTGGGGCGATTGCCTTTACACCAGAAGAGGTAGAACACCTTTCGAAAAATGAACATGTGATTTTGGTTAGGGAGGAAACCAGTCCGGATGATATAGGTAGCATGGCGATGGCTGTAGGCATTTTAACGACCAAGGGCGGCATGACGGCCCATGCTGCAGTAGTAGCAAGGGGAATGGGTAAACCCTGTGTATGTGGTGCACAGGCCATTACAATAGACCGCCAAAGCAGCACATTGGTGATTGGCCAGACCAAGATGAAACGCGGTAGTTATCTAACCATTAATGGCACAACAGGCGAGGTGATCAAAGGTAAAGTAGCAACTGTACGGCCCAAGCCTTTTCCTGAGTTTGTAACCTTTATGGGGTTAGTAGATCAGAGCAAAAGAATGGAGGTAAGGGCTAATGCAGAAACTGTTCAGGATGCAACGGTAGCGTTATCCTTTGGCATTGCAGGCATAGGTCTTTGTAGAACAGAGCATATGTTTTTTCATGCAGATCGCATGTGCCTGTTTAGAAAAATGATCTTAACCAGTTGTAAAGCAGCACGTGCCGATATTTTAACCGAATTGAAGGTGGTACAGAAAAGCGATTTTATAGCTCTTTTTCAGATCCTAGATGGCTTGCCTATTACGGTAAGGTTACTAGACCCACCTTTACATGAATTTTTACCCAGCCAGGATATAGCTGAGTTGGCCTTACAAGTAGGTCTTCCGTTGGATGAAGTCACCAAGCGTATGGCGCAACTTGCTGAAGTAAACCCGATGTTGGGTAATCGGGGGGTTAGGTTGGCCATCACCTTTCCAGAAATTTATGTGATGCAGCTGGAAGCGTTATTTGAAGCTGCTTTAGCAGTCAAGCAGGTAGCGTTAGAAATTATGTTGCCGCTTGTCTTTGATGCCAAAGAGGTGGTTTTGCTTAAAAAAATCATAGAAGAGGTATATCAAAAAACAGCGCCTCAAATCCGATATAAGGTGGGTATAATGATAGAATTGCCCAGAGCAGCCTTGCAAGCCGCCATCCTTGCCCCATTGGTTGATTTTTTTAGCATTGGGACCAATGATTTAACCCAGACTACCCTTGGTATCTCACGTGATGATGGCGCCAAGTTTCTAGACTGTTATCAACAAAAAGGGCTGCTTCAGGCAGATCCTTTTGTTACGCTTGACCAAGAAGGGGTAGGAGAATTGATTCAAATGGCAGTAGCACGCGGCAGGTCAGCAAATCCAAATTTAAAAATAGGAGTTTGCGGCGAACATGGCGGGGATCCAGCTTCTATTGCCTTTTTTGATTCAATTGGAATAGATTATATATCCTGTTCGCCCTATAGAGTCCCTATTGCCAAGTTGGCGGCCGCAAAAGTAGTGGCAGGTCATTAATTGGGTATCTGTTCAACTCACTGATTTTTTGTCCACTTTTTTATCAAGAAAAAAGTGGGATAAAGTGCATTATTAACCAATGGCGAGAATAGACACTTTTATTTGAAAATCAATAAAAAAAATCCTGTTACCTAAGCAGAGAGAGTCACCCCTCCCCACTTGGCTTCAAAACCGTACGTAACAGTTTCCCGTTATACGGCTCCTCTATAAGTTGGGGTTTGTTATACATACTTCTCCATCTAAAACATCTTGAAGCTT
>NZ_JANAVR010000018.1 GCF_025215055.1 Candidatus Cardinium sp. TP | reverse complement strand
GAAGAGATATTACCTAACGTTTTGGCTAGTTCCAATAGCCCTAATTTCGGTTTAATGATTTTTTGATGTAAGTTCATAATAGTTGTAATTTATATCCGTACAAAGTTAATAATTGTCAGATTAAATCTTAACTAGTACAGATAAAGTTCATTATTAACCAGCAACGTGAACAGATACATTTAATATTTTTTCCCCTATTTGAGTAATGTGCCATTTGAATACCCAATTCTTTGCATAAGTCATTAACTTTTTTTCCCATAGCTGTTTGGGCTAAGCTCAACTGAACCTTATTTATACCTAATTTTCTGCCTCATTTTCTGCCTCTATCTCTGGCAGCCGAATCCATCTAGCCTACACGTACGACGTACTACAGATGCTAAAATTAGCATCCGATAGTGGATACTTCATTAGCCCTTAACTTAACGCACATGGTTAAAATGATAGGGCCTCTACTACTAAGGTAATTTTTTTTCTTCAAGAAATTTACTAGAAAAGAACTTGCCAATTACGTAACCAATGGACGCTGCAACTACCGTTAAAAATAGATCCTTTTCTAATTCTAGAAATAAAAACAGCACTACTTTTTTCTGGTAGACTACTAAAAATAGATCCAAGTAAAAAAGCAGATAGAGGCAGGTAAATAGCATCCATGTAGTGGAAATGGATTTTTCATTTTTTATTTTCTTAATCCAAAGCCCAAGCAGTATAATGGCCCCTAATGACAATAGCAATAATAAAAAAGAAAAGATTGGGTATAACAGAAGATTGGCTAAAACATTATAGCAAAGCGCTAACCCACCTAATATGTTTTGAATGGCCCCTTCTGCATGCGTATCCTTTTTGAGTATCTCATCGAGCGAATCAGACGACGGATCTTGTGTAGTATCTGATTCAGCGTCTAACGTTGTAGATGGTGAGGTTTGACCTATTGGATCCTCCGTGTGGGACGATGCAATCGCATGATCCGATTTAAAATTAGTTGCTATACATACAACCATACTCAATAAATAGGGTAAGAGACGCATAAATTTTAAGCTTAATTACTTTTTTATAAGTGGTTTTTAGGTTAGATTGCTGTCAGGATATGATGATTATATAATGGATCACCTTCCTTTGCTCAATATCTTAATTTTTGGAAAAAGATCATAGTTTAAATGTATGAATATTCAAAAAAAGCTTAATATTTTATTTGCCAGAAGAGGCACTTGCCACGCTGAACGACTGCTACCTGAATTGGTAGAAAATGACCTATTGATTAGTGATAGACAATTTAGTGACCACCTTCGATTTCTCTATTTATACACAGACTTATTGGCCTACTACGATAACAATAACCAAAGAGTAGATCAAAATGTTTGGCGAAAATTTTTAGAACAGGATGATACTGTCATACGTTCCCTCATTCTACACACCAATATTGATACCTTAAAGAAACGTATCCATAAAGATTTTTTAACCCTGCGGCGGAACCCTACAGGTATTTCAGATGCCCACTCCATGCATCATATCTTGATAGTGGCGCAAGACTTAATCATTTTATTAGATTATTGGTATAAAAATCTATCTAATGAAGATGTAGTGCGCGCAAAACTAGATGCCATTATACATGAAGAAATCAATATCCATATCAGTAAACTATACAAGGTTCTACAAAAACATCGCAAAACCAGTTCTATTCAATCTTTTATTAAATTTTCTGTTTTTCTCCATCAAAAGTGTCATAATGCTTCTTTGTGGCGCTTAAGCAAGGAACTGGTTTATGATGAAATAAGTGGCATGGAACCCAGTGATGAGCAAGTGGTCGATATTTTTGATGATTTTTTTGATGCTATTTTTAATACCATTTATAAACTCAAGGAGCTGGCTGCTAGCGATTATTTTGATACCCTTTTCTCGCAAAATAAAGAGCCACATGTAGCACTTTTGATTGCTTTTCTCCAGCTGCTACAGTATGCAGATGGGCACCTTAATTACATTCCACAAAGAACGCTAGAGCACTATTATAGGCATGTGCTCAAATTTAATAACAACCCTTCCATTCCAGATCAGGCCTATGTTCACTTTTTGCTGGGTCCCAATCAGCCATTTGCCTTTGTACCAGAGGGGAGCCTTTTGGTTGCAAAAAATCCAGTTAATGGGGAGGATATTTTATTTGAAACGAAAAGAAATATAACGGTAAATAAAGCTAAGATTGCTCAGATTAATAGGTTGCTGATTACTAAAAAATTGGATAAAGAAGGATATAAAACAGTTGAATTAGCTACTACTACTTATAACGGGGAGCTATTGCAAACGCTGCCCTTTCAGCTGTTTCCTACGCCACAAAACAATGACGACATCAAACAGCAATCCAACGAACAACTGGCCGTATTTGTTGGCTCGCCCTTATTTCACCTTTCCGAAGGTATGCGCACCATTCATATAAGGTGGAAATTTACCTTTGAATCCTTTCAGATATTAATCAATCGCAACCCAAATAAGAAGACTCCTACTCCAGCCTTTTTCAAGCAAGTGTCAGATATGCTTTATGCCATGTCACAGGTACATATTACCACTAAAGAGGGATGGTTTGGTATACCAGAAGAGGCGATAGCATTGGAATTTATTGATGAAGCGCGTTGCCTACATATGACTATATCTTTAGATACAGAAATACCCCCTATGGCGATGTTACCTGCTGGGTACCAGGGTGGCGTAGTGGATCCTGGTACGCCTTCTGTATCTGTTGGCATACGTAATGGGGCATCCCTTACTGGCTTGTACCTTTTAAATGGTTTATTGCTTGAAACAATAGACTTAAAGGTTAAAGTAGAGGGGTATCGTGGATTAGTATTACAAAATCAATTAGGTATTATTGATAATAGTCAAATTTTTGAACCTTTTGGGCCACTGGCCAAACTAGATAGTAGCTTTTATATAGGTAGTGGCGAAATCTTCTCTAAGAATCTCACTGATTTAAAAATATATATTAAATGGGATAGCCTCCCTACTGTAGACGGAGGATTTAAGTCGTATTATGATGCCTATCCTACCAAGGTAAATAATGATGATTTTAAAGTAAATATTGCTTATTTAAATCATCAGCACTGGAATCCATCTTATGCCCACAATAGGCAAGTAGTACCTTTGTTTCAGGTTCTGAAAAATAACAAAGGTAGTGAGCAATTGGATTATATTAGAACCATTAGTGACATTGATTTAGCTGCATTACGGATCACTAAAACAAACCAACCCTTAGATGTTACCGTCTATAGCCCCAAAACAGTAGCTGGTTTTTTAAAATTACAACTATGTGCACCAGAGCAAGCCTTTGGTCATGCCATCTATCCTGGCCTGATGAGTAGTGTGCTGGTTAAAAATGCGCAGAAAAAGAAAGAGGAAGCTATAACGGTATTAAATGAACCTTATACCCCTCGCATAAAAGCTATTACAGTTGATTATGAAGCAGAAGAGTCTATGGTATTAACTTCTCCTCCTGGGGAAGAAGAAGAAAAATATCTCAACAGTTTTTTTCATATTTCTTCTTTTGGCTATTTAAAAACATTTCCTAGCAAGTTAACCACTCCACCTACATTGTTGCCATTGATAGAGCAGAAAGAATCATTTATTGCTTTTGGCATAGCAGATCTAAATAGTACCCACTTGTCTATACATATAGCTATTGGTGAAAACAGTCCAGATCAAGAAACCCAACGACCCAAATGGTTTTACTTATCTAACAATATTTGGTTGCCCTTGGAGGAAGCGATTGTGGTAGACGGGACAGATGGATTGTCTAAATCTGGCATTATGATTTTTGATTTAGCGAATTTACCCGTCCCAGTGCGTCAAAATAATACCCGTATGACTCCAGCGTTAACCTGGATTAAAGCACAATTTATGGATAAAAAAGGCGCCTTATCCACTATAGTTGGGGTCTATACGCAAGCCGTTGCTGTGTCAAGGGTTATGGATAAAAATGGTGTTTTTTCTGCTCCAGTACTACCTGCAAAATCGATTCAAGAATTCCAGAATCCTGTGGAGGGCATTGAATGGGTCTTACAACCTTTTGGAACCTTTGGTGGAAGGCAATTTGAAAATCATCAAGCTTTATACAGACGAGTTAGTGAGCGCTTGAGGCACAAAAATAGAGCAATATCGGTGTGGGACTATGAACGCATTGTGCTTGAAAAATTCCCAGAAATTTTCAAAGTAAAGTGTATCAACCATACCGCTAAAAGCACAAATAACATGGTAAATCCTGGCCATATCACCATTGTGGTTATGGCTAAAGCAAATTCTAGCTTAGACATTCCTTTCGTTAGTAGGGATCTGTTAACTGAGATTAAAAACTATATTCAAGGCGTTAGTACGCCATTTGTAAAGTGTGAAGTAGTCAATCCTGTTTATGAAGATGTTAAAGTTAACGTTACCGTTAAGTTTAAACCTGGCTATGAAAAAGGATTATTCTTAAATTTGTTATACCAGGATTTACATAACTTTTTTTCTCCTTGGTTATTTGATCCATTAGCGGATGTTCAGTTAGGTGGTAATATACCTACTTCTAAAATTATAGACTTTATTAATAACCGTTATTATGTAGAAGGCATAGGAAATTTTTCTATATTAAAATACTGTGGTCACACCAAAGACTTAAAACTAGATAAGGTAACCACCTACGATAGTCATTTATTTGCCGGTTATCCATGGTCTGTGATGGTTTCTTCCAAAAATCATAAAATAGCTGTAGTAAATACATTCGATGCTGCTGTGAAGTTGCGTCATGGAAGTATCGGCGATATGGCGATTTCTGAAGATTTTATAGTAGGTCCATGGGAGCGTCCTAAGGAAGAGGAGCATATACCATGTGTAGATCAAGATACACCCATAACAAGTTTAGAAGAATACTGTTTAATCACCAAAAAATATATTAGAACCGATCATGGCAATCACTAGTAGAGAGGCACTAAAGAAAAGCTTTGAAAAAGGATCTATCCCTACCCAACGTGATTTTGAGGATTTGATAGACTCCATGTTTCACAAGCAAGATGATAAAATTATTTCTCAGGATCATGGCTTAAGTTTATCTCCTAAAGGGAGTTCCGCTAAGTTGATAACATTTTTCAATAATTTGAACGATTTTAAACCTACTTGGAGCATTGAACAATATCCCAAAAATACCCCAGATTTTGGATTTAATCTTGTTGATAAGCAAGGGGAGAGTAAGCTGCTTATTCAAGCGAATGGACATGTTGGCATAGGTACAACCAATCCATCGGAAAGATTAACCGTAAATGGCAATATCAGCATGCATGGACGTAGGGGTATGTATGCTTCTGGTACAGTGCCTGGTGATGGCAATTGGTATAATATTACCCCTCCATTAAATGCATGCCATGCATTTGAAGTGATCGCTAAAATTGGTAAACAAGGGCGTGGGTTATATGCTATGACCCACGCTATCGCACTGAGTACATTTGGAGATTCCAATCATAAGATTGATGCTGTAAAGGCCTATTATGGCAGCTTCAGAAATAAGATTAACCTTCGCTGGGTTGGAGATACCTTTAATTATACACTGCAAATAAAAACCCAACGTGATTATGGAGAGGGGAGTATGATTAAATATTACGTGACCAATTTATGGTGGGAAGAAGAAGAATGTGAAGCCGTCCAGCAATAATAAACGTATGATGCATGCATCCTCTTAAATTTCCAATTTGTTCTTATGGTAGTTGCTACTATATTGTATCTGTTCACGATACTGGTTAATAATGAACTTTATCCCACTTTTTTCTTGATAAAAAAGTGGACAAAAAATCAAGCCCTCGGTAAAAATCCGCTGAAAGTCCTATCCTACAGATGAAAAAACAGCAAGCACCCCCTTTGGGGGCTTCAAAGGAAACTATTTTTCCTAATCATCTGTATGATGCCACTTTCTACACCGCGGCTTTTTACAGGGGCGTTTTTTTGACGCAAAAAACCATCACGTTGAACACATACACTATGTTCCTTAAGGCCTCGCTATTGGTTATATGCTTCCTATTTGCTGGGTAGATATATAAAAAACTAAGAAACTTTCTTAAATTAGTAGATAGTTCTATAGAAAGCATTATACCATTTAATATACTTATGAAAAAAGAGATTCATCCAGAATATAGGCCAGTTGTTTTTTTAGATACTTCTAGTGGTGCCAAGTTTATGACCCGCTCTACCATATCTACATCAGAAACCATTGAGTGGGAGGATAAAAAAACATATCCTTTATTTAAAGTGGAAGTTAGTTATGTGTCCCATCCTTTTTATACAGGGAAGAAAATTTTTGTAGATACAGCAGGTAGGATTGAGCGTTTCAATCAAAAGTATAAAAAGAAAAACACAACTGTTCCAGTAAATCAATAGGCGCCTAACGCCTTGAGGCGGCAGCCACCATGCCCTATGGCTTAAATTTTAAGATGGGGCCATCCTTCAATGGATGGCGTGAATAGGTATTTTTATTTGACAATCAATAAAATTTATTCCTTAAGTTGACGCTATTGGCTGAACGCATATATTAAATTTATTATTTGCCATGCAGTTTGCAGAGATACCTGAGCACCATGCTTTTAAAAATACTTTAATAAGCATGGCACGTACAGGTAAGGTAGCACATGCGCAGCTTTTTGTAGGTCCTGTTGGTTCTGCAAATCTTGCTTTAGCATTAGCTTTTGCGACTTATTTAAATTGCAGTTGCCGTCAGGAAGCGGATGCTTGTGGCCGTTGTTTTTCTTGTGTCAACATGGCGCAATTTACCCATCCAGATGTGCAGTTGGTATTCCCTAAAAAATCAAGTGGTGCTGTTTTGGAAACACCATCAACTTATTTAGAAGCATTTCGTAATTACCTTAAGGAAAATCCTTTTTTAACCTTAGAGGAGTGGGCTACTGCCATGCATTATGATGGTAAACAGTGTCAGATTAGTAGGAAAGATGCCAGTGCCATTAGCCAACAACTTAGCTTAAAACCTTTTATTGGCCCCTATAAAATCGTCTGTATATGGCTGCCAGAATATTTGCATCATACAGCGGCTAACGCATTATTGAAAACCTTAGAAGAGCCCCCCGTAGATACTGTTTTTTTGTTGGTCAGCTCTAATAGTGATCGAATCATATCCACCATTAGGTCCAGAAGCCAACAGCATACCATCCCTCCTTGTTCAGAAGCAGCCATTCAACAACTTTTATGGAGTAAACATAAGGCATTAGATGCGGATCGATGCAAAGCAATAGCCTGTTTAGCCGAAGGGAGTCTATATAAAGCTTTTCAATTGGTTGAGCAAGATGTTGAAGCCCATTTTGAGCGTTTTAGCCATTGGATGCGTAGTTGTTATAGGGGTGATTTGATTAAATTGGTGGCCTACTCTGAAGCATTTTACAAGCTATCCGCTGATGCACAAAAAGCTTTTTTTGCTTACGCACTACAACTGATTAGGGTCGTTTTATTGGGCAAGTTGGACTACCCGCTTTTGCACATACAACCGAGTGATGAAGCAACGTTTAGCAAAAAGTTTGGCCTTACTGTGACCATACAGCAATTAAAAGAAATCATCGAAAAGTTGATGCAGGGATATTATTATTTAGAACGCAATGCCCATGCAAAAATGGTTTATACCCATCTGTCTATTCAAATTGCACGTATTTTTGGCGCTGTTTAGCCACGCAACTACCAATCCAATTGCTCAGCTCAGTAATAAGCTACCGTATCTGTTCAAATCACTGGTTTTTTGCTTACTTTTTTATCAAGAAAAAAGTAAAATAAAGATGCGTTATTAACCAATAGCGTCGTGAATAGACACTAAGCTATCTATTCGGTTGGCCAAAATAACCCAGCTAAAATTAAGAGTCCACCAGGGATAACGGTTGCACATGGGATGGCAAAGGCTATGCGCAGGGCGAGGGTCAAGGTCCTATGTTCAAATTTTATACCCTCGTAAAATTGATTTAAATCTTTTATAAATGCGCGTGCTATATCTTGCTTGCAGCAAGGACAAAGATGTATATATAGGTAGGAAGGCCTGGGCATCCATTTGATCCTTCCTTTAGATTTCATATCAATCAATGATTGTGCCAGACAGGATCCATGTACATAATGTCCACATGAAGGAAGGCGAATCGTAGTGGCCTCTGTCTGTTTTTTAGCACAAAACACACAAGTTTGATCTTCTTTTTCAGCTAATACTGCATTAGATCTAGGATACTTCTGGTTAAAAAATAATGATAGCTTTGTATCCAATTGGGTTAAAGTTTTATGAAAAGTAGGAGATCGTACAGCTAGATTCATTTTTTCTAACTGGCCTATGACCATCTCTCGGACATATGCTTGAGTAGCTTGATCCATTTGGGCCAGTAGCGGATTGGCGCCATGGTCGATCAATAGCTTAACAATTTTTTCTCGGTCTTCAGCTTTTTTAATCTGGTTGATCATGCCAAGAGGGACTTGTTGCTTACGGTTCACCTCATTAGGTGAGGCACCAGCTTTTAGAAGTATCTCGATAAGCTCTACCCGATTTCGATCATCTCCATATTGTATTACTTCTGTAAGCGGTGTTTCTCCCCATCTATTCTGCTGACATAAATCTACGCCATATCCAACTAGTTGCTTGAATAGCTTAATCAATGTGCTATATCCTTCAGTTTGTATTTGCTTGATGTAGCAAGGAAGTGTGGTGGCGTCTTTATAGGAAGGTGGTAGCGTTGTTGGGTCTGCTAAAGCGTTTACCATTAAAGTAATGGATTCGTTCTCTGGTTGCTTTGTATATGATAATTTACCCTGACGTGTATACTCGAGTACTAATGCGTTGTTTCCTTTATTATTGCTTACAATAGCAACCTGGACAAATCCAGGTTTAGATAACACTTGTGTATCTATGTGTTTCCCTGCTTCTTCCAATTTATTTACCGCATCTGTATCACCTTTTAGTGCCTTTGAAACTTCACATAGGCATTTATCAAGATTATGATAATCCTTTGAAACATGCTGAGTAATTGTATCACATGGAGGCTTATCAGGCAGACTATCCTGCTTTATACTGGGGGTATGGTTTGGATGCCTAAAACAAGTAACTAATGCTGTACAAAAATAAAAGCAGCCTAACATAGCAATGATCTGTTTGGCACGTAGTATACTACTCTCCTGTTGCTTTGTTCTTTCAGGTGTATTAGTGATCATAACGATAATAGTTTACCAATTTATATTGTATTGGGTTAATAACTATATAATTGAATCGTAATACACAATAAGCATTATTAATAGAAAATACAATAGTTGAACCTCTATTTTTTCGAGAGGGAAAAGCAGAACGGCTACTGTTTGCTCATCTTCATTTTACTCCAGCAGCTTTGCAACTGCACTGATTTGTAGTTGGCCAGGGGTTTGATAGTATATTTCTTTTGCATCTAGCATCTCTCTAATCGTATCCAATAGGGCTTTTTCTTTTTCATGAGGAACCGATGCAATGAGTTTTTTTAAGTCCTGGTTGCCATTTCTAATGGCAACCATAATATACTTACGATTGGCAATCCTATCATTAGGGTCTATCGTTGGGTTTGTCTTTCCTTTGCAGATATCACATTGGGTACAAATCGCTTCTGCTTCATCGAAGTAGTCCAACAAGGTAGCCAAACGGCAGCGCCGGTTATTGATAACATATTGTATAACCGCTTTTATTTGTTGATAAGCTATTTTATTTTTTTGTTCGATTTTATAAATCGGTAAAGGCAATTCGGAAACAAGATAGCGGGCAGTTAAAAAAGTAATTTGTGGACTTGCTTTTTGAGGGAGGTATTCCAATACCTTTAACCGATGCAAAGCGTATAATTGCTCTTGTATCTTATATTCTGTAAGTTGAATCAACTGGGCTATTTTTTTTTCAAAAATTGTACAATAAGGCGTAAAAAGTGTGCCCCCATAGAGCCTTAAAAGGGCTTTGATGCATAAATCAAAGGCAGGATGACGCAATTGAAAGGCATACAATGCTTCCCTAGATAGGGGTATATAGATTTTAGATGGCTGGTAATAGGCTTCATTGAGTTGTATAAAACCCTCTGACTCTAATGCTTTTAGTCCATAGTAGGCTTCTTTCGTATAGAGTCCGGTTGCCTGTTTAAAATCCTCTAAGTCAAAATCATAGCTTATAAAGGCATGCGAACCTACTGCTATTTTATAGTAATTAACCAGATGCTGGTAGACTTTTCGTACTTGGTCAATAGTGGGATAACTCTCCTTCCATTTTTGTTTTAACTGTGCAATATCTTGTAAATCATACCAAAGAATGGCATAGGCTATGGTATTATTGCGACCTGCCCTGCCTGCTTCTTGGCAATAGGCTTCTAATGAAGTGGGTAGGTCTAAGTGTACTACTAAAGAAACATCTGCTTTATCAATGCCCATACCAAATGCCGCTGTAGACACCATGGTACGTACTTTGTTTTCACTCCACATGGCTTGTTTCATTGCTCTATCCGCTATGGTTAAACCGGCATGGTAAAAGGCACTGGTGATCCCATTGTTATGGAGAAAAGTAGCAATGGTTTCTGTTTTTTTGCGTGTGTTTACATAGATAATGGCCGGTCCAGAAGTGTGTTGTAAGGCTTTGAGCAGTTGTGCTTCTTTGTGGGCTGTTTTACGTACCCAATAGACTAGGTTGGGTCTATAAAAAGTTTGTGCAAAAAGGAGGGGGTGATTGAGTTGTAAATGATCTTGAATATCCTGTTTAACCGCTTTAGTAGCTGTAGCGGTAAAGGCTACAGTGTTGGCCTTTGGAATCATTTGCTTAAACTGCGCAATGTTTAAATAGGAGGGCCTAAAGTCATATCCCCATTGGGAAATACAATGGGCCTCATCTACTACTAGTGTGGTGATAGACATGGTAGGGGCACGAAGCTTAAAGAGGTCGGTCTGTAAGCGTTCTGGGGATACATATAATAACTTCACGTTACCATATACACAATTATCTAGTCTCCGTTCTATTTCTACACTAGACATGCCTGAAAAAATAGCCTCTGCATGAATGCCTCTCTGGGCAAGTTGGGTGATTTGGTCTTTCATCAGTGCAATAAGGGGCGTAACCACAAGGGTTAAGCCCTCTTTGCATAAAGCTGGTAATTGAAAACAAAGCGATTTTCCACTACCAGTAGGTAAAATAACCAATAGATCCTTACCATCTAGTATACCTTTAATGATGGATTCCTGAAGGGGCCTAAAGGAATGATATCCCCAATGTTTACTTAATAAGTCATAAATATGGTCCATGGCTGGGGGATAGCTTCCTAGCTGATGCAATGTATAGCACACTTTTTGCTTGCTTCACCATACATGACAAACAATAGAGCGGGCTAGTGCAGAATAACTATGTATGTAAATTCGATACCAATCGAAGATAGGTTGTTAATGCTTGTATATCTTTATTATCTTCTGCCTCTAACCCTACTTCATATACAATATCATTGAATAGTTTGATCCCATGTGGAAGCGTTTCTAATAGGTCCTTGTAACTCAAACCATACAAGTGATCTGCCAGATGATCTATAATTTTTAGACTTTGCACAATGGCTTCTTGGTTCTTTTTATATTTATATACCCTAGCATATTTCAGTTCTTTCCCGTGCGTTTGCTTAATTTTTTCCCATAGTATTTGTCCATTGGTATGGCGATCTATGTGCCATTTTTTTATATTAGATTGACATCGTTGTAGATTATTAAGCAGTGAATCATATATTTCTGAAATAAAGCACATGAACGCCTGGAATTTTAGTCCTTCCTTACTAAGTACGATTCTCTCTCGGTTATTGTAGCCTTCTTCTATGCACGCTTTAAATGCCTGTATGAGCTTAGCATCCGTCTGGACCTTTTTGACTGCCGCTATCAACTCTTGTGTATTTTCGTTTGTGGGTGCCTTTAATAGGTTGCCGAATGCATCATAACAGTTTTCTAAAAGCGTGGTATCATGTTCTTTTTTTAATTTTGCTACTATTTTTACTGCTATTTCCTTAGTAAAGAAGTCATTCCATAGTGTATAGGGCTCTGGTTCTGTACCTGTTATAAGCCATTTAGGTTTTCGATCTGCTAGTTTTTTGCTCCAATCAATAATGGCCTCTGGTGTGGATAGTATAAATGCTGCTCCGAATGACTCGAATGCACCTAGCTTATAGGGATTCTGTGTATAATACCCCTCTTCTTCTTGATAGATGTAGCCCCTACCTTTACATCTATCTGTACATCCACAGAAAAGAAGCAGCACAAAAGTATAACAAAAATATTTTTTCAAATGCATTGTATGGTATCTCATCCCCGCTTATAAAGATTTACGCGTTTGCTATTTAAGCATTACTTAATGTCGTATCTAGAATTTAAGCAAGATAGTTTTTTATCTCTTTTTTTCCTACTTCTAGCTTTGCATTTTTATGAATTGGTGCATGGCCTAAGCATTCAGTCAGTGGTTGATTTGGCTGTATACTTTTTTTGTCGTAGCTTCATGAGCTATAAGTATTATACTTTTGCAATTACTTTCACATTTTGATACTTACTTATGGTGCTTGTACAATACTTAAAGAAGTTTTTTCTCTGTTCCCTAATGGGTCTTTTTTTAAGTAGCGTATATGCTCAAGAAGCTAGGGATAGCGCGGAGCCTCCTTTTCGCCAAGGAGAATGGTTAGAGTATCAAGTCTATTATGGTGCTTTTATACATGCTGGTACGGCCACTATGTGTGTGGATGAACAGTTGCATAAGCTAGAGGAGCATGTTTGCTATAAGATTCACGTACAAGGTACCTCTAGTAAGGCATTGGACCTTTTAGGTTTTAAGGTTTTAGATAGATGGGAAACCTATTTAGATGTAGATAAGGCCTATGCATTGCGCCCGCATAGATGTGTTACGCACCTTCAAGAAAACGGCTACCTAAGGAAAGAGCAAGTTGACTTTGACTATCAGTCCTATCAAGCTAAGGTAGAAATAACTGAAAGTAGTAAAAATATGGAGTGTGAAGTCAATTATCATCCCCTTCCTAATGCAAAAGACATTAAGGATCTGATTGGTGGCTATTATGCGTTGCGTTCCATTGATACGACAAAGCTCAAACCAGGTGATAAGCTTATACTAACGGTTTTACATGATCAGCAGCTCTATGAGGATGTGGGCATTTTATTTCTTGGAAAGAAGACCATTTCTACCAAGTTAGGCAAGACTTCTGCATTGGTTTTTGCCCCCTTGGTGCCTATTGAGGATAGTATATTTTCTGGAACGCGTCCAGTGGAAGCATATATTTCGGATGATGTAAACAAAGTCCCTCTGAAATTAAAAGTTAACCTTGTAGTAGGTACAGTAGAAATTGAACTCACAAACTACAAAGGTTTGAAAGAGGATATTCATTTCCAACCATCTTAATATTTATCATTTTGTATCTATATGCGTTCTGATTCTTTTACTGCACTTCGCCCATTACTCGCATCGCAAAACCTTACTGCTATAGTTAGGCAGCTATTGCAACATATTCAAGCGCAACAAGACTTGAATGCATTTGTAAATGTTTATGATCAAGAAATAATAGCAAATGCTGCTGTAGTCAATCAGAAAATAAAAGAGAATCAGGGAGGTCCTTTGGCAGGAATGGTAGTTGGTTTGAAGGATATGATTGCCTACAAAGACCATCCATTGCAAGCGGGTAGTAAAATTTTGACCAATTATATATCGCCTTTTGATGCAACGGTTACAGAAAGACTTTTGGCAGCTGACGCATTGATTATTGGTCATCAGAATTGCGATGAGTTTGGTATGGGCTCCTCGTCAGAAAATGCTTATTTCGGTACAGTCCTTAATCCTTTAGATAAAACAAGGGTAGCAGGTGGTTCTTCTGGTGGATCTGCAGCAGCTGTAAAAGCAAAAATGTGTCATGTTTCTATTGGAACGGATACAGGTGGGTCTGTTAGGCAGCCAGCTGCATTTTGTGGCCTTGTAGGCCTTAAACCTTCTTATGGCAGGGTTTCTAGACATGGCTTGGTGGCTTATGCTTCTTCTTTTGATACGGCTGGCATCTTTGCGCATACCGTAGAAGATTGTGCGAGTGTACTAGAGGTCATAGCGGGTCCTGATGCATTTGATGATACTGCAGCCGATCGAGCAGTTCCACGTTATACCAATGCGTTGACTGAATCAGGGCGTTATAAAGTGGCCTGCTTAACAGGAACACTTAGCCATGACGGGTTGCAGCCAGAAATAAAAGCACATACATTGCGCAGCTTGGAACTTTTGAAGAAAGAGGGCCATCAAGTAGAACATGTCCATTTTGGACTACTTAAATATGCACTACCTACTTACTATATATTGGTGAATGCGGAAGCAAGTACCAATCTAGCACGCTTTGATGGCATTCGGTATGGCTATCGTAGCAGTTATGCTACCACACTGGAAGAAGTCTATATCAAGACAAGGACAGAAGGTTTTGCTAAAGAGGTAAAAAAGCGGATTATGTTGGGTTCCTTTGTGCTCAGTGCTTCTCAATGTGAGACACACTATGTTAAAGCCCTAAAAGTACGTAACCTAATTAAAAAGGCTTTGCAAGATATCTTGAATCAGTATGATTTTATCATATTGCCTACCACTACTACTACTGCCTTTCGGGTGAATAGTTTTGCAAACAATCCAATATCTATGTATTGGAGTGACCTCTATACCGTATTAGCATCGGTAGCTGGTTTACCGGCTATTTCTTTACCGAATGGAGTAGATAATAAGGATTTGCCCGTTGGCATTCAAATCATTGGCAATTATTTTGAGGAGGCTAAGCTACTTGCTTTTTCAAGTCACTTTGAGTCTATTGTAAAATAGGTATAAAAAACATTGTTGATTGTGCTTCTTTTGGCTAATGTGACCAAAAGGCTAAATGGGTATATTTTTTTATTGCGTAACATCGCTATGGTTTATTTTACATAGTAGCTCTAGCGCGTAACATTTTAACTGATTGATTCTATGGAATTTCAAATTATGAACCAATCGCACCATCCATTGCCTGCCTATGCTACACTAGGGGCTAGTGGTATGGATCTACGCGCTTGTACCCCTATCCCTATTGCTTTGGCGCCTGGACAAAGGGTGCTAATTGCCACCGGTCTTTATATTGCTTTACCACAAGGCTATGAGGCTCAAGTAAGGCCACGTAGTGGTTTGGCCCTACATCATGGTATTACCGTTTTAAATAGCCCTGGAACTATTGATGCAGATTACAGAGGGGAAATAAAAGTATTACTTATTAATCTCTCTGATGCGCCCTTTGTAGTCCAAGATGGAGATAGAATTGCACAGCTAGTAGTGGCTAGCTGTGCGTCTGTTCAGTGGCAAGTGGTATCTGGTCTGGACCAAACCGCCAGGGGAACGGGAGGTCATGGCAGTACCGGTAAAGACTAATCAGGTACGTTTTGCATGATTGCATCTAAGAGGTCACATAGCGCTGTATAGGTGGTAGCCGTTACCAAGCTGGGTCGGTATGCCTTTATGCCAGCCACCCCTCGGAAGTAATTGGTGTAGTGTCGCCTCATTTCTAGTATACCTGTGCGTTCTCCTTTCCACTGTATGGCATGGACCAGATGTTTTTTTACCGTTTCAATCCGTTCTGCTAGGGTAGGAGGCGGTAGTAGGCTACCTGTTGCGTGGTAGTGTTTGATTTCTCTAAAAATCCAAGGGTAGCCAATACTGGCACGGCCAATCATAATACCATCTACTCCATATTTATTTTTATAAGCAACTGCCTTAGCAGGACTATCAATGTCCCCATTCCCAAAAATAGGGATATGAATACTCGGATCTGCTTTTACCGTCGCAATATAGCTCCAGTCTGCTGATCCTTTGTACATTTGTTGTCGGGTTCTGCCATGAATGGTTACAGCCTGTACACCAACATCTTGAAGGCGTTGCACGACTTCAAGAATTTTAATCGATTGGTGGTCCCATCCTAAGCGCGTTTTGACCGTAACAGGGATGGAGACTTGTTTGACAATTTCTGCAGCTATGGCCTGCATTTTAGGAAGGTCTAAGAGAATACCAGCCCCCGCTCCTTTGCAAGCGACCTGCTTAACCGGACAACCATAATTGATATCCAATAAAGTAGGTTGGGCCCTTTCTACAATAGCAGCCGCTTCTCGCATTACTTCTATTACATCCCCAAAGATTTGTATCCCAATAGGACGTTCCGCTTCATATATTTCCAATTTTTTCACACTTTTGGTTGCATCTCTAATTAACCCTTCGGAGGAAATAAATTCCGTATACATCAGATTTGCACCATGTGCTTTGCATATTGCCCGAAAGGGGGGATCACTCACCTCTTCCATAGGTGCCAATAAAAGGGGAAAATCACCCAATAGACAATCTCCAATTTGTAACATAAATAAAATTCATTTAAACTTCCTGATCGCTTGCTACAAATCTACGCTTAAAGTTGCCATTTCCCATCTATGCAAAGAGGGCTTGCACATGGCTGATGGATAGAAAATAATATAAAGTAGGCCAAAATAAAGATTTCTTACGGCTATTTTTTGGTTATATACAGAATATATGCGTAATTTAGCTGTGTTGGTAGCTGAACTATTGTGGCATGCATGAGTAGTGCCATTTAAATAGTGGGTTACTACTCTGTATATTAATATGGTTATAGTAATAATTTACTATAATTAAATTTAGATTTCTAGCCTAATTGATATATTTTTTGTACCCTGTGTTGGTATAGCAACTAGTTCCTCATAGGAAAGGATAGATGTTAGGGCCTGTAGCTCAGCTGGTTAGAGCGCTACACTGATAATGTAGAGGTCCGCGGTTCAAGTCCGCGCAGGCCCACGTCGATGCAAAAAAAGCAACCTTATCAAGAGGCTACATAAGCTTCCCCTCTTGGTTTTGTGGTTCTTTATATAATCCATATTATTTTTTTTAAATCAAAATGAGACTAAAGCATTTTATTAAGCAAGTGTTTACGGTTGCTGTAGGGTTTCTGATCTCTTTGCTGGCCTTATGTGGCATCGTTGTTTTTGGACTGTTAAAGTTAACGTCTAAGGACTCGAGTCAAGTAGAAAATAATTCAGTGCTGGCCTTCAGTATGCACGGGCGTATGATTGAGTGGATGCCTATATCATTGTTTGGTTCTAATGGCGAAATGATAGATTTTAAAGTAGTGAAAAATGCGATCCACCAGGCAACCAAAGATAGTCGTATTGCTGCCATTTACTTGGATCTATCCTATCTGAATGCAGGGTTAGCTCCTTTGGAGGAAATTAGGGAAGCTTTGTTGACCTTTAAAAAGCAAGGTAAGACCATCATAGCCTATGCAGATTCCTATACGCAGCAGTCCTATTATTTGGCTTCTGTAGCAGATGAGATCCTACTCAACCCCAGTGGTTTCTTAGCATTCAAAGGCTTTGCTGCAACTGTTCATTTTTATACGAGGCTTTGTGCGTATGTATCTATAAAGCCAGTTATCTTTCGTATTGGGGCATATAAAAGTGCAGTAGAGCCTTATTGTTTGACTAAGATGAGTGAGGAAAGTAGAAAGGACACGCAAGCCTATCTTCAGCCTACCTATGATCACTTTCTAACTCAAATAGGCCACTCTAGAAACATATCGGTTGCCATGCTTAAAGAACATGCCGATCATCTTTCAGCTGTTTTACCCAATGATGCCCTTAGTGCTGGCCTAATTACTAAAGTGGGCTACGAAACAGATGCTAAAAAGTTGCTTAAAGAAAAACTACAGTCTCTCTCTTTAGTCAACTATAAAGCGTATGGTGCGTTGAAAGCTCCATCTGATTCGGTCGATAAGATTGCCGTTCTAATGGCTGAAGGGGTAATTGTAGATGGATCAAGTGGTGCTGGTTATATTGGTGCGCATGATTTTGTTAAAACGCTAAAGATTATTCAAGAGGATAGTAGAATCAAGGCTTTAGTATTGCGCATTAATTCACCAGGGGGTGGTGTAATGGCTTCAGATATCATCTGGAAAGCAATAGAAGAAGTGAAAGCCGTTAAGTCAGTTGTAGCTTCTATGTCTTGTGTGGCTGCTTCTGGTGGCTATTCTATTGCAGCGCCTTGTAACTATATTTTTGCACAACCCACTACAATTACAGGTTCGATTGGCATTTTCGGTATATTTCCTGATTCAACTGCATTGATGCATAAGATAGGTATTGATCGTGATGTAGTTAAGACAGCGCCTTCTGCAGACTGTTTTACGCCTAGGTTAAGTTTTTCCGAGCTAGAGTCTAAACTCATGTATAAAATGTTACAGTCCAGCTATGATGATTTTTTACGTAAGGTAGCCAGTGGGCGTGGGCTTAGTGTAGCATGTGTAGAAAAATTAGCGGGTGGTAGGGTATATACGGGCTCAGTAGCCCAAAGCAATGGGCTTGTGGATGAATTAGGTGGACTAGATGCCGCTATTGCTAAAGCTGCATCTTTAGCAAAATTACCAGAAGGGTATGGTATTTGTTATTTTCCTCGCTCTAAAACAAAATTGGAGCATTTGCTAAATTATACTACGCATACGATTAAAATGGAGGTATGTGATGCCTTAGTAGCAGGATACCCTATCTTGAATCATTATAGAATCCTATCTAAATCCCATGGCGTACAAGCCATATTTCCTTATACGATTGATATGGATTAAGATCACCCGACCTATAGGTTGGACGTTAGACCTTGACCTGGGTCTCTGTTCGTATGTGTTCAGCAAAAATAGCCGTATCTTTTCACATTACTGGTTAATGATGGCGTAAATAGATACTGACCTGGACAGAATATCTGTTTGGGCTAGCCTCACAAGCTTTTTAATTGTTTATATGCTGCTACCTACAGGGTAGTTTACTATTCTTATGTAAGGTTAAATTACTCTTATTAGTCAATTTTTACTACATATAGGACATTGGAGTGATGCTTCTGCTGCGCTGCATGCATGGGCTTTGAGTAGACATTGGCTTATGAATCTTGTATAACAGTATTTATATCTACACGATTTTGTTCTGGAGTTGGTTTCTAAATAGGTTATGAAATCCTTGTATTGGATGAATATTGCCCCACATTCCCCACATTTGTACAGATTTTGTCCCGTGTGCGTTATCATATGCCTTGATATGTAGTAGTTAGGATTTAATCTGACAATTGTTAAATTATGATGATATAAATCTTAACTACTATGAACTTACATCAAAAAATTATCAAGCCTAAATTAGGGTTATTGGAACTAGCTAAAACATTAGG